>DATLBQ010000225.1:0-8072 GCA_035526805.1 Pyrinomonadaceae bacterium | reverse complement strand
GTTGAATGATCCGAGCGCCGAAGGGGCGACAGAATAGGGGCGGCCGTTGGTTTGGTGAGTCTTCTCCCACCCACTAACGCGGGCTCGGAATCTCCAGAACTTATCTCCGTTTGCCACAGCCCCCATCGGAAATATCCAGTTTCCTTATCCAAAACTTCCTCCATACTAACTCCATTAATTACACAGATTTTACCAGGATAGAGTGAGATGCTTGCGCAACCACTCGTCCAATTAGCTCCGCTTGTGTGTAGGTTTCTTTCAATCGTTGCAGCAATGCAGGAGATAAGTTCTCCGCAACCGAAATCAACATCCCTCCAGCTGTTTGCGGATCGTAAAGCAGTTTGAGCACATTAGCGTCCAACGCGGTAGAAATTTCAATATCCTGGCCAATATAGCTGCGATTTGTTTTGTCGCCGCTGGTAAGCATTCCGGCTGCCGCCAATTCGAGAGCGCCCTCAAGGATAGGAACGCTTGCAGCATCGATCTCAATCGTTACCTTGCTGGCACACGCCATCTCCCAGGCGTGGCCGAGCAGCGCAAAACCGGTTACGTCCGTCGCACCTTTGATACCGAATTCGCGCATCGCTTCGGCTGCATATCTGCCGGGTGTCAGCATTGTGGCCACGGACGAAGCGGCAATTTCAGGGCTCGTCTTTTCAAACTTAATACCGGTTGAGATCACGCCCGTGCCGATTGGCTTGGTCAGGATAATTACGTCGCCGGGTCGCGCGCCGGCATTGGTGGCAATCTTGCCGGGATCGATTACGCCGGTCACCGAATAGCCAAACATTATCTGCGGGCTGTCGACGCTGTGACCACCTATCAGCGTCACGCCATATTCGTTTAGCGTCTCCAGCCCGCCGCGCATGATCTCCCCGAGTATTGCCGGATCTACGCCCGTCTTCGGAAAACATGTAATCGCTAGTGCCGTTAGTGGAGTACCTGCCATCGCCCATACATCGTTGATCGAGTTGAGCGCCGCGATCTGGCCGTAAACGTGAGGGTCGTCGACAATCGGCGTGAAAAAATCGACTGTTTGCACGATCGCGAGGTCGTCGCGCAGTCGATACACTCCGGCGTCGTCGGCTGTGTCGAAGCCGACCAGGACATTCTCATTTCTGGGCTGTGTTGGTAGCCCGCTCAACACCTGAGCGAGTAAGCTCGGTGACAGCTTAGCCGCTCAACCGGAGCACGAAACCATTTCGGTCAGACGCATCGCGTAACCTCCTTTCATAGATTCGCGTGAACGATCGTCTTTGTTTATAGCATCGATTCAGCAAGTTCGCATCGGGCGCTGAATCAGAGAAAATTAGCCGCGGATTTACGCAGATGAACGCGGATGAGGAAGAGAGTAATAATTCATTTGCGTTAAGGGGTTTTTCAGATTCGCGTAATCCGCGTTAATCTGCGGCTATTTATGAACAAGAAGATATACATCGGACCTGCCGGTTGGGCTTACAAAGACTGGGAAGGTGTGGTGTACCCACGAAAACCTGGTGGGAAGTTTGATCCGCTCGAATATCTGGCAAGATTCTTCAACACAATAGAAATCAATAGCAGTTTTTATCGTCCGTTCACGGAGTCAACTGCCAAATCGTGGATTGAACGCGTGGCCGCGACGCGCGATTTCATGTTTACGGCGAAGCTCCACCGCGTGTTTACACATGAACGCGGCAAAGCGACTGCGGCTGACGAGACCCAGGTGCGTGGCGGAATGGACGCGCTACGCAACGCGGGCAAGCTGGGTGCTCTACTACTTCAATTTCCGTGGTCATTTAAAAACACGGATGACGAGCGCGTTTACCTCGCGAAGCTACTCGAGCGATTTAAGGATTATCCGTTGGTGCTGGAAATTAGGCACTCTTCCTGGAACAACCCGCAGATTTACGAATGGCTTGAGGAGATGTCAGTTGGAATCTGCAATGTTGATCAGCCGCTGTTTGCGAAATCGATCAAGCCCGCCGATCTGACAACTTCGCAGATAGGCTACGTTAGGCTTCACGGGAGAAATTATCAGGATTGGTTCAGGGAAAAAGCACCGCGAGACGACCGTTACAATTACCTTTATTCGATCGATGAGTTAGATCCGTGGATCAGGCGGATCAAAGAGATAGCCGCAAAAACGAAGGAGTCTTACGTAATCACCAACAACCATTTCCGCGGACAAGCTGTTGTAAATGCGCTCGAGATAAAAGCTACCCTCACGGAGCAGCGAGTTCCCGCTCCGGCTCCGCTATTTCAGAAGTATCCGCAGCTTGAGGAATCAGCGGTGCCAGAAAGTGAGGTTTTCGAAAGCGAGCCCAGATTGTTTAGTTGAACCTGATCCTGTTGGCGCGGCAACGGACTAACGATAACCACGATCATCATCAGTTTGGAGAAGGATGCATGTCGAAATCCCGATCTCTCATAGTTGAATCTCCCAAATCAAGGCCGTCTTCTTGTCTTTACCTCTTGTTATTAGCAATCGCGGATTGGTCGGGCTAAAGACGGCCGGCGCTTCCGCTCTATCGAGAGTTGTGAGAAGTACTCCATTGTCCGCGTCCCATAAACGCAAGGGGTTTTTGACCTTGACCGCTATACGACCGTCCGCACTAAGAATAAAAGGCTGGCAGCCGTCGTCCCCGAAAAAAATCTCAGGAGTACAGGATCCAAATGGAATCCTTCCTTTGACTTGGCCTGTGCGCACGTCTAACATTTCGGCGCCTCCACTTCCGACCAGGATAGTGTGACCATCTAGACTCCAATACAGGTAAGGGCGAAACGTAATCAGGGGAACTCTCTCAAACGTCAGAAGCAACTGGCCGGTCGCTGCTTCATACAACTTGAACTGATCCCACTTGCCGAACGAACTGGACGTCGGTTTACGAACCGTGGTTAGGAGCATTTTGGAGTCGGGACTGAAAGCGATCGGCAGTCCAATTTGTCCCAGGGCGTGCTTCACCTCGCCCGTCGACGTATCCAGCAATGTCACTTCGTCATGAATGTACGTCGCGACCAGACGACGATCCCGGCTCAGTAATACATCGCTCTGATACATTTTTTCTGCGAATTCCTCACCTCGTAGCGGCATTATGGTTTTCAGTTTACCTGTCGCCGCGTCCCAAAGTTTCCCCGGATGTTCGCTGCTCGCGGTAATCACGTTATGACCTTCGGCACTAAAGTCTGCGGTCACAAAGTTAAAAGACGTGCAGCGAGGGCCATAATTAATTATGGACTTCCAGAATGACTGCTTCGGGCATGGCGCGTCATGCTCGAGTGTGGCCCGCTGAATGCCTGTTTCCGCGTCCCAAAGTTTGACGACCCTGTCAAAAACGCCGGTCGTCAGCAACGTGCGGCCATCAGGACTCCAGATGATGGAGCTACTGTCACGTGTGGTCAGCTCGGCTTTCAATTTTCCGGTGTGCACGTCCCAGATTTGCGGTAGCACATCACCACCCCTGCCGTCGATTACAATCGCTCCTCCGTCGGGACGCCACACGATGCGCATCCATTCATACTTGTGTGCACAATTAAGCGTCGCGAAGTTCGCCAGTACGTGTATTCCAGAGGCGTGCAATGCCCTCTTCGCTGCCGGTGGCTACTGTTTCGCCATCCGGACTAAAAGCAAAATTGATAATGTTTTTACTGTGACCGCTAAGCGTAGCAATCAGTTTCGCCAGCGGCTGTTCGCCCGTTAGCGACTCAACTACCGAACGTGAACGAAGTGTGATGAGATATGTATCCGGCGGCAATGAGGAGCGGACGAGTTCAGCCTGGCGAAACATTGCAACCGGAACAGCGGCGACTAGATCTGCTTTAGTGCATTCTTCTGGCCCAACGCCCAACACTCGCGCGTCTGTCGCCTCTTCGATTTCCCTGACAACAATCCGGCGTAACTCGAGATCCGGTTCGACGACGACGAAATGGTCGGGAAGTGGCAACGACAACCACCGTCTCACGCGCGATTGAATCTCGCGAAGTGATTGACCCTTATTGAGGCCCAGGCCCAGGAAAAAAGAGATTAATCGATCTAGCGGAAGATTTCCCTCAACCGATCCTTCTGATCCGCGTCCACGGACGTAGACTCCGCTGCCTCTTTCATAGTCAACCCACCGTTTGCCGGCGAGTTGACGATAAGCCGCACTGACCGTATTTGGATGAATTTTGTGGCGACGTGCCAGTTCGCGAGTGCTTGGCAAGCACTGGCCAGCCTTCAGGTCGTTGCTGAGAATGCCTAGAATTATCTGCGCTTCGATTTGTACCCGAATCGAAACCTCGCTGCTTTTTGAAACCCAGAGTCGCATATGAGACCACGTAACGGTCATCACTCAAACCGAGGGAGGGTCAGCAAATCAAAAATGCGAACTGGATGTTTGAGATTGCCCTATTGATCTCGCCTTGAAGTCTTGTTGTCTGACTCGGAGCTCAACTCGCCGCGGATTGCGCAACAGTCTGGGCAAAAGCGATTGGGAGGCCGTCCGGATCAATGCAAACTGTCAGCTTGATGCCTTCACCTTCTCGCTGGGTGGGCGGCATCACGAAGCGAATGCCCTTGGCCTGCAGCTCCTGATAAGTCTTGTCAACATCCTCGACATTGAAGCCGATTGAACAACTGCCGGCCTGCTTGCTGGGATCACCGGTCGGAGGCGCTGTCGCGGGAACGCCGCCGCCATGGAGGGCAAGCGTAGTTGATCCGGTTTGGAATTCTGTCCAGTCGGGGGTTTGAAACTTCAGCGGTATTCCCAATTTGTCGCGATAGAATTCAACCGAACGCTGCATGTCTGAAACAACCACCATCGCATAATCGATTTGCTTAAACACTTGAGCCTCCATTCATTGTTGATCATTTTCCGGCAGCCGATTTTTTTCTGGTCTTACCGTCTCCGGTGGCGACTATGATGTCAAATTCGTCTTTGGTCAGAGACATGACGGAAAGTTGTGATTGTCTGATCAAAGGAAGCTGACTCAGTCGTTTGTCGTAGCGAATTGCGGCGAGGGGGACGGGATTCTTAAGGGCTTTAAGCGGTTTTAAGTCAACCGCAACCCAATCACCGTCAGCAGCGGTCGGGTCCGGGTACGCGCCCTTGGCGACTTCCGCGAGTCCCACGACTGCTTTTTCTTTTCCTGAGTGGTAGAACAGGACCCGATCACCTGTTTTCATTTCGCGGAGGTTATTGCGAGCCTGGTAGTTTCTAACACCAGTCCAGTCCGTTCGACCATCATTGGCAAAATCGCTCCAGGAGTAAGTTTCAGGTTCCTGCTTGACCATCCAATAGCTGCCTTTTGTTTTGTTTTTCATAATGCTCTAGACCTTATCGCTGGTTGCCGGGCCGCCGACGCTGCCTTAAGATGTGCGGATAATCCGTTACCGGAAAGTCTTTTTCGCAAAGATTGGAGCACGAGAATGCTCAAAGAACGATCTGTGGCGCCTAACTTCGCCGCAAAAGATGCCAACGGCGAGACCGTCCGGTTGAAAGACCTGCGCGGCGAAAAAGTCGTACTCTATTTTTATCCCCGGGATGATACGCCTGGATGCACCAAAGAGGCTTGTTCGTTTCGCGATGCCTTCGCCCAATTCAAGAGACGGAATATCAAAATTCTCGGTATTTCCGTCGATAGTGAGGCTTCTCACGCCAAGTTTACTGCCAAATACAAATTACCCTTCACACTATTAGCCGACCCCGATCATTCAATCGCGGACGCTTACGGTGTTTATGGCGAGAAGAAGTTTATGGGCCGCACGTACATGGGTGTGAAGCGGATAACCTACCTTATTGACGAAAAGGGCAAAATCAAAAAGGTGTTTGAAAAGGTTAAGCCGGAAGAACATGCTCAAGAAGTTCTTGACGCCTTTGAAGAATAGGGCAGTCGAACGACACTTCTGTCCCGGCCGTGGCGGGCTAGGCTGCCACCCACCCGCCAACCTTTTCCGCTTCTTCCCCTTCGCGATTTTTGCCAGGCATTAAGCCTTGGATCGCACTAAAGGAACCGGGCACGTCTGCTTTGCGTTGCGGAGTGCTGACGGCTTGTTCCCGTAGTGGTAAGTCTGCCGACTCGTTAATGAAATACAATCGGGTGTTGTCTTGTATTTGTGTTTTTATTTCGCGCGTCCATAGCAACAAATTCGCCAGCGCGTCGCCAATCTCATCTTTGCCGAGTCTGGTCTCCTGGGCGATTTCTTTTTGCGTGCGAGCGCCCTTTCTAATCGCCTCCCGCACGCGTTCAACCGGCGAGAGTTTACTGAGAAGCCGCGGATAGTTTCCTGACGGCTGCGAATCGCTGAGCGACTGAGTCGTCCATGATTGTTCAGCGGCAGGCTGAATAACGTAGCGCTTTCGACTCGATCGATATTCCTTAAGAGCTCGGCGGCTGTCGGTTACTTTCTTCCGTATGCAACTCTTGCAATATAGGTTTCTTCCGTCTTTTCGAGCGCGGCAGACTCCAAATTCAGATAAGGGCAAATCCTGAGAACAAATAGGGCAATTCTTGCGGGACACCGCAATTTCTTCTGTCATTTCATGCTCCGATTTCGGGATTCTTCGCTGGAAGAAACACGTGTCCATAATCCGGGTTGAGAGTTTTTACCCGGCTGCAGATTGGCGTTGAGTTGATTGTTGGCGAATGAACCCTATGGCGACAGGGAAATCGCCCGGGTTTGCCGGAGCTTCTTCATTAGCTATGAAGGGGCTCACGAGCCTGAATTGGAATCACGTAGCGGTCGGGCGGGGGCCAGCAAAATTTTATAAGAGCAATAACCCGCAAACGCAATCTAAATCAGGTACGACATCAACGCTTCACTTCTGACAATCATCGCTTCCAGCGAGGGAGTCGCATTATAGTGATCGAAAAAGTTTTTGCAACCCCTAAATCGATCAGCGGTGGTCCATAGCCGACACTATGCAAATTTGTATGCGACCTGGTTGCGTCTGCAACTTTTTCGTTCGCAAACAACTCTGTTGCGAGAGGATACCTGATCGCATAAAGAACATTCTCAAACCCCAAACAGATCGCTGTGCATCGATTTAGTTTTTTCTCTTTGCAAAATTCTCCTTGAAAACCATCGCTTTGCAGAGCAGCACAAACCGTTCGCCCTCTGTTTCGCGCAATACTTTCCACTCGGAACGTCATGGTCCTACCATAACTTGGGCGCTGGCTCCCTGCGCGGTACAACATAATTCAGAGCCTTATAAGGTTAAGAACAAACTCGTTTGTTAATTCCTCTGTTGAAAATTACATGACGATTATTTTTATGGTGCGCGGAAATTGCTATCGCCGCACACGAGAGATCAACGTTGAACAATCGAGCGGTGTGTGACTGTGTGAGCTCAGCGTGAGTAGCGATCTATAAGACGGTAAACAAATTTTAGTCCCGACCAGATGTCATTTATCGCGCATACTTTTACATCCACGAGTCCGGCAGCCAGTCCAGTCTCGCGAACAATAGTGTCAGAAAGATCGGTGATTACTCCGGAAGATTTTTTTGGCCAGGAGACCCAAAGCAATCCATTTCTGGCAAGTTTGTTCGCGAGTCTGGGAAACTCTCTTTTCAACGTTTGCTTTGAATCAGTGAAAAAGATGATGAGATCAAGCGGCTCGCGCAATGTTTCAACGCAGATCTCAACGTCGGCGGGTAAGGTGCCGAGTTCTTTTTGAAATGCCTCTGGGGGATTCACAAATCCGGCGCGAAAACCTTCTTTGAATCCCAGCTTTTTTGCTAGTGGTGTTCCTGAATATCCAGCCATGTCGGTTAACCTCAAGTGATACGTTCCATAAGCCACAACTCATTTTATTCGTGGATTCTTTAAACCTGTTTGTTGTTTGTTCTTTACTTCTCTGACAACGCGAGGCGCCAGCGCGTCCGCATGTTTTTGCAAGAAGTTGTTAACAGAAGTGGGCATCCCGCTTAGACAGTTCGCGCAGCGCCCAGGAGAGCGCTTTAATTACCATATCGTCGCGATCGTCCAGCAGCATTTCGCAGATCATTAATGTTCGTTCGGAATCTCCTCGACCGCCGCGCGCTTTGTTATTGAGCGGCACCGTACTCACCAACGCTGTTCGTCTCAACCAACGATTTTTGGAACGTGCCCAGCGTT
>DATLBQ010000224.1:0-5906 GCA_035526805.1 Pyrinomonadaceae bacterium | reverse complement strand
ATACTGAATGCCGGCGGTTCGGCGTTCCTGGCGCTTACCAACGAAGGAAACTTGATCGTCTTACCTGTGAACGCCAAAGAATACGCGCCGACGGTGCAATACACCGTTGCTGCCACTCCGACGTGGGCACACCCGGTCGTGAGCGGCAATCGTATTCTGATCAAAGACGAAACGACGCTGAGATCGCTCGCGCTTCAGTAGAAGTGCATGGGACAAAAGGAGAGACGAAATGAAATTGAAAGTGATTAGCGCTGCGGCGATGGTGCTCGCTGTTTCTTTATTCGCGGTGGCTATGCCGAAACCCGACTTCAACGGCGCCTGGGTAATGGATCGGTCCAGGAGTTTTGGGCTGCCGGGAAATATGCAGCAGACGATGACCGTCACCCAAACGGAAAATCAACTCGAAGTGGAGACCAGGTTGATTCAACCGAACAACGAGCGAACGGTGAAGGACATATTTGTGTTCGATGGAAAAGAACACGAGTTCGTTCCTCCAACACCGCCAAACGCGCCGCCCAACGCCCCACCCGCCAAGGGCAAAAGAACTGCTAGTTGGCTCCCGGATGGTAATGGCATCCTAGTGAACGAAGTGGTGACAACGGAAACGCCGAAGGGAGCCGTAACCACGCAGATAACCAAGAAGTGGACTTTTACCGGGGAGGGTGAACTAACGATCGCGCTCTTTGTCGACGGGCCAAACGGCTCGTACGAAGCTAAACGGATCTTTATAAAGAAATAGATTAGCCACAGGTTTACACAGATGAAACACGGATCAGAAAAACATAGAAAGCTAAGTCGCTGCCGTGTCTTCTTTTCGGATCCGCTCTTATCCGTGCTGATCTGTGGCTATTATTCGGCGGTTATCTTGTAAGCCGCCATCTCAGTCGCGTTGCGAACGAACAGACGCCCACCGGCGATCGCCGGATAGTTCCAGGTCTTCCCTGCGAGCGCGGCAAAACGGGCCACCTCCGAGTATTCCGCAGGAGAAGCTTTCACGAGCGCGAGTTCTCCACTATCGCTCATCACGATCAGATGGCCGCTAGCCAGGAGCACCTGGCCATAGCCATAACGTCCGCCCTTCCACTTTCGCGCGCCAGTGTTTACGTCAACACAAGTCAGAATTCCCTCGTCCAGTCCGTAAACATGTCCCTCATGAAGAACCGAACTATTAAACTTGTTCTTCATGTTGATGTTTTCCCAGATACTGCGGGCAGTGAAACTATTTCCGGAGCCCGTGACTTCCACCAGCGCGGCCCCCTTGCCATAGCCTGAAGAAATAAAGAAGCGATTCTTATCCACCATAATGGGCTGCGAAACATTGATGCCCATGTCTGTGTCCCAAGTCTGGCTCCATAACAGCGCGCCGTTTTCCGGCGCCAGTCCAAAGACTCGAAACGCGCTGACTACGAGGATCTGACGCCGGCCCGCCAGATTGACGAGCATGGGTGAAACGTAAGCTTGTGGATCATCCTGTGACTTCCAGACCGGTGTGCCCGTCAGTTTGTTATAAGCAACAACTGATTTGCCGTTTGATCCTCCCGGCAGCACGATCACCTTATCATCGACGACTAAAGGTGAAGCAGCCATGGCCCACGAAAGGTTTCCTGCCTGATTGTCTTTGAGGATGTTCTTGGCCCAGTTTACCGCTCCCGTCTTCGCATCGAGGCAGCGAAGCTCGCCGGTAGCGCCGAGCGCATACAGCCGGCCGTCGTCCCAGGTGGGAGTTGTGCGCGGCCCGTCGCCGGTGGAGTCGGTATATTCGGCATTCCACGCCTGAGACCATAGTTCGCGGCCGGTATTGATATCGTAGGCAGCAACCGCTTCCTGCCGGCGGCGCTGCTCGATGGTGTAAGCCCGTCCATCTGCAATGGTGAACGAGGCATAACCCAGTCCAACCGGTTGCTTCCAGACTAATGGCAATCCTTGCGCAGGCCAGTTGGTTAAGACTGCCATTTCATCGTACCGGCCGTCGCGATTCGGTCCGCGGAAATTAGTCCAGTAGTTGCGCGTAACGTGCGCCGACGCCGTTTCGGGTGAACTTCCAGCGACTGGCGCAACGCCTGGTTGACCGGGTTGCGGAGAAGTACCAACGGCCGCCGCTGCTGGATTGTTGGCTGCGGACTGTTGCATCGCTTCGGCCTGCTGCCGCGCGCGATGTTCTTCCAGCGCTGCGTAATGGGCCTCGTTTGCGCTCGATTTACTCCAAATTCTGTAAAGGGCGAAATACCCAGCGCCGAGTAATATGATTCCAAGGGAAGCAACAAGCTTCGTCCGCGTCGGCGTCTGGCGGCGCGCCCAAAGCAGGACCAGTCCGACTGGTGGCAACAGTAGGGCGGTGGCAACCAGTGATGTGATCGACTGATGCCAGGGCGTCGATTCTTGTGATTCAAACATTTGTACTTCTCCAGGTCTTCAGCGGTTTGGCCAAGCGCAGGCGATTTGTAGATGATTTCTAGAATCTTAACGTCTCATGGCATTGCACAAAAGGCTTCACCGGTATCAGAACCGGGAGCGGTTAGCGACCGGCTCCAGAGACAACGGTAGGGGTGACGCATTATGTGTCGCATTAATTTGCTCGATTTCGATAGTTGAACATCTGGCCGGTCGCTACCGCTTCCGGTTCTGATACGGCCAACACCTGTCATGCACAGATGTTATTAGCTTTAGACGCTTAAGAGTCGCAAATTGTTCCACTACAAGAGGGCAAGTGAACCACGTCAGCGCCAAGGCGCTTACAGAACCGCCTAAGAAAATCAAACACCGATGCAGTAGAGATTTTTTTCCCCACGAATATAAATATTTCCATCGGCGACCGCGGGAGACGCATAAACAGGTTCACCTACCGTGTTCGTCCCGAGTATTTCATGTTTGGGTCCAGCCTTAATCACGAAGGTGTCTCCGTCTTCGCTGGTCATCAGAATTTTTCCTTCAAAAGCGATCGGCGAGGCAGTGAACGTTGCAGGTATTGGCACACGGCCGCCCTCGTATTTAACTTCTCCAGTGCGCGCATCGAGACACGTCAAGATTCCGCGATCCGTTGTCAGGTAGAGATAGTCGCCGTAAAGGATCGGCGAAGGAACATAGGCAGTCCCCTTCGCATATTTCCAAACCACGTTGTCTACCAGATCGCCGGCTCCGCCGAGTTTGATAGCCATCGCTATTTTCGCTGGGAAGCCTGCGGAGATAAACACCATTTCATTGTTGGCCACGGGCGAAGGAACAGCGTTGCTCTCGACTCCTTTGTGACGCCACAACTCTTTACCGGTTGCCGGATCATAGGCAATCACCGCTTCGCTTCCGCTGGTGATCAATTCGGCCCGCTTCGCAGTGCGAACCAGAAGCGGGGTACACCAGCTAACCTGGACTTTCCGCGGAGTGCGCCAAACTTCCTTACCGGTTTTCTTATCCACACCAACGATGAAAGAACCTTCAACGTTTTCATCGTCACGCTGAACAATAACGAGGTTGTCGTAGAGGATCGGAGAAGTGCCAGTGCCCATACCGACCGTCGCGAGCTTGCCCATATCAGCCTTCCAGACAAACTTGCCGTTCATGTCGTAAGCATAGAGACCCTCGCTGCCGAAGAAAGCATAAACATGCTTGCCGTCGGTAGCCGGCGTTGCAGAAGCAAATGAACTTTTGCGATGGCGATCGTCGTAAGGCGTGCCTTCGAAAGATGTTTGTTCCCATAGAATTTTGCCTGTCTCCCGGCTAAGGCAGATGACTTTAAAAAAATGTTTGTGATCGGCGCCGACGCTATCGGGATGGACATACTCCTTGTCGCCATCCATGTGCTTCACAGCCTTCGCGCCCGGCACTAGTGGACCTTCAATCGCCGTGGTGAGAAAAATCCTGTTACCCCAAACAATGGGTGATGAATGGCCACGACCGGCGATTGGCGTTTTCCACTTGATATTCTTCGTAGCGCTCCAGGTCGCCGGTAGGTTTTTCTCCTCGGAGATACCTTGCCCGGAAGGTCCCCTCCACTGCGGCCAACTCGCACGCGCGAATGCGCCCGCTGAGTTTATGAACAGCGTTGCGATAACGGTGATAACAAATGCGATGCTGATGCGAGCAAAGAGTTTCATGTTTGGTTTCCTTTAATCGAGCCGCATAGCGACCGTATGAGTTTAGCCCGGCGTTTCAACGCCAGGACGCGTCAACCGAAAGATCTGCGTCGCGTAGCGACGGCTGAAGAATTGATTCAATCGCCGCTACGCGACGATGTAATCCGAAACTATTTTTCCCCGGCGCTACCACCCCACGCGGGCTGCCCGCGCGGGGACTCCGGTTGGAAACGCCCGGCTAAACTCATCTCACCGCTACCCGGCAAAACGACCTTACTAACTGTTTACTTCACCTTCGCCGTGACCGCGGTACCAAACGCAAAGATGTGGTTGAGACCACGAACTATGATCAAGCCATCCGAAATCGCGGGACTTGCCATCATTACTTCGCCAACGCGATTTGTAGCCAGCAATTCATACTTCGGTCCGGCCTTCACAACGAAAACGTCACCATCTTCACTAGCCAGATAAATCTTGCCATCGGACGCTACCGGCGAGGCTGTAAACGCTCCACCCTTCCCTCCCAGACGCTCCTGATAAAGTCGATCTCCACTGTCAGCGTTATAGGCGGTCAATACACCCTGATTGGAGCAGGTATACAACACATCGTTGTAGACGACCGGAGTAGGCATGTATGGCCCGCCGCGCTGTTTGCTCCAGGCGATGAAGGTGTTGGAGGTAGCCCCCTCCTTCAGAGAAATATCCCCGTTGGCGCCCGGTCGAATGGCGTAAATGGGTTGGATTGGGGCGTAACCGCTGGTGACGAAGATTAGATCGCGCGCCACAAAAGGTGTTGGGGTAGTTACTTCGGAATTAGGCGTCAGACGCCATAGCTCCTTGCCGGTCACCGGATCATAACCGCGGATAGCTTTCGAACCGTTAGTGATTAGCTCAGCACGTGCCTTGCCCTCGTAGATTGTCGGTGTGCCCCATGATGAGATCTCCTCACGTGGGGTCTTCCAGACTAATTTACCGTTCTTCAAACTATATGCCGCGATGAATGAGTCCTTCTGAACATCAGCCTGCACGATGACCAGATCGCGATAGATGATCGGCGAGCTGCCGTGTTCCCATTGGTAATCAGGATCGTAAAACCAACCCGAGTCGAGTACTCCAAGATCTTGCTTCCATAAAAGTTTGCCATTCAAATCGTAGGCATATAGACCATGAGAACCGAAGAGGACGACCAGATGCTTGCCGTCAGTCGCCGGCGTGGAATCTGAGTGCGTCGACTTTGGGTGTCGCTTAACCCTGGGCAGGCCTTCGTACGCAATCCGCTCCCAAAGTATCTTGCCGCTCGCCTTGTCCAGTGCATAGACTTTCCAGGTATGTTTTGGATCGTCCTTGACCGGCGCAACATCCCCATAAAGCCCGAAGCGCGTCTCGTCTTTTGGCCCACTGGTCACGGCCGTCGTCACAAACACCTTGTTTCCCCACACCACCGGACTCGAATGCGCAAGACCAGGTATCGCAATCTTCCAGAGAGTGTTCACTGACTTGTCTGCGTCCCATGCGACTGCAGCTGCGCGCCCTTCGACCACACCAGCGGCTCCGGGGCCACGAAACTGCGGCCAATTCTGCGCCTAAGCGCCAATGGCGATTAGGCATAAGAAAGAGAAACATAGTGCGAAACTCTTCATCGGAATCCTCCGAACGTCTTTTGATTTCTATTTCAGTATCCTTTGCAGTAGCGGCCATGAGCGGGGGCAAGCCCGTGTAGTGCACCCCTAAAATGACGCAAAAAGTTAAGACAAGGTTGCTGGTGAAAGCGAAGCTTCGAACTCAGCCGGTGGCAGATAGCCGATCGCCGAATGAAGTCGCTTGTGATTGTAGACTGCA
>DATLBQ010000223.1:0-7197 GCA_035526805.1 Pyrinomonadaceae bacterium | reverse complement strand
CTGGCGGCGGCACCGGCATGACTTACGAATTCCTGCGCCCACACGGAGCGCTTGTTGGTTCGACCCGTGGCGTCGCTTCCGGCCCGGTGTCGTTCATGAACATCGTCAATCAGGTGACTGACGTCGTGAAACAGGGCGGCGTGCGACGCGGCGCGAACATGGGCATGATGCGCGTCACGCATCCCGATGTGCTGCGTTTCATTCACGCGAAAAACGATCAGCACTCGCTGACCAACTTTAATATCTCCGTAAACGTTACTGACAAGTTTCTGAAGGCGGTTGACGACAACGAATGGTTCCAGCTCGAGTTTGACGGCGAACCCTGGACTGATCCGATCTACGATCCACTGCGCGATGATGACTATGTTGTCTATCGCCGTCCTGACGGCACGTCCGTCACTTTCCCCGACAAGCTGGCGTTCACTACCACAGATCTCTCCGACTGCACTATCGAAGAACCGCCGCGGCCGGGAATGGTCTACGCGCCTGACATCTGGAACCGCATCGTGGCCAGCGCGCACAAGTATGCCGAACCGGGCATTGCGTTCATCGATGAGGTGAATCGTCACAATCACATGATGAAGTCGATGGGGCCGATCTATTCGTGCAACCCGTGCGGTGAACAGTTTCTGCATTTCTCAAACTCCTGCAATCTCGGTTCGATCGACTTGAACAAGTTTTACGACGCCGAGAAACGTGTCGATTGGGATCGTCTGCGCGAAGTAACGCATCTCTGCACGCGCTTCCTCGATAACGTGATCGACACCTGCGCCTGGCCGCTGCCGGAAATTCAGAACGTGGTCACGCGTACGCGTCCGGTGGGCCTGGGCATCATGGGCTTTGCGGATCTTTGTGTGAACCTGAATGTGACTTACGGCTCGGCTGCGTCAATCGATCTGATGGACGAGGTGATGGGTTTTGTTCGCCGTGAGTCGTGGAATGCCAGCATCAAAATCGGCGCAGAGAAGGGAACGTTTCCGGAGTTTGAACCGAACCGCGAAGCTTATGAAGACTTCCTTTACAACCATATCGGTATCTCGCGCGATGTGCCGCTGACACCGCGCAACTATGAAGTGACCACGATCGCGCCAACCGGCACGATCTCTCTGGTCGCCGAAACATCTTCCGGCATCGAGCCAAACTTCTCCTGGGCCTATGTGCGACGCGACACGCTGGGCACGCGCACCTATGTACACACACTCGCGGCGCAGGCTCTGGGTATCGATGTCGATCAAACGGAGCAGGAGTCGATAGACAAGGCATCGGAATATGTGTGCGAACACGAGAGCGAGTTGCCGCCGCAATTTATTTCGGCGATGAATATCAGCGCGGAGCAACACGTGCACGTGCTGGCCGCGGCGCAACGCAACATCGATAACAGCGTTTCCAAAACCTGCAACGGCGCCGTGAACGATACGGTGCAGTCGGTTGATAACCTTTACCGGCTCGGTCGCCAGCTTGGTTGTAAGGCGGTCAGTTACTACCGCGACGGTTCGCGTGACAATCAGGTGCTGACGTCGATGAAGGCTGAAGAAAAAGGAGAGGTGGCCTGCAACCCCGAGGCGATGATTGAAGTGTGCGATGAACCGCCAGCCAGTCATGCAGACGCTGCGCATGTCGCTACACTCTCTACCGACTCTGAAGTTTTAGCGAGGCAACAGATTCAGGCAGACACGACCGCATCGACGGAACCGGACGCCAGCGCTGGGGCAGTAGCCCGACCGTCAGGGAGGGCTCAAGCTCAATCGCAACTTGAAGCAATTCGCATCGAGCGGCCGCGCGAGCTGAGCGGCGCCACCTGGCAGATTCCGTTTGACGGACAAAATCTTTACGTCACCGTCAATCACGATGGCAAGATGATTCAGGAAGTGTTTGCCACCGGCCCAATCAGTGGCGGCGTGGGACTGCTGGCTTCTAAGATGTTGCGCGGTGGTTTCGACGCCGCCGAAGTCGCTTACAGTTTGAACAAGGTGACTGGCACGCATGCCGTTTGGTTCAATGAACGTCTGCTAACTTCACCCGAGCAAGCCGTTGCCGAATGCATCATGATCACTAACCGCCGCGTGCAACACCTGCCCGACTCCGCACGTGCGCTCGCGAGCAAGCACACTGAACACTCAGCCCCCGGCACTCAGCCCCCGGTGACCGGCGCGATCATGTCAACAATGATCGGCGTCTGCCCCGAATGCCACGGCCAACTCGAACACGCCAGCGGCTGCGACTTTTGTCGGGATTGTGGTTACAGCAAGTGCAAGTGAGCTTCGCCGCCCGGTGTGCGTGACGGCTCCGCCGCCTGATGTGCTGAAGGCCTATGGCCTTCCGTTAACTTTAAAATGAATTGGGGCTACGCCAGGGTTGAGGGGCGTAGCCCCAATCTGTTGAGAGCGGCACAGAAGGGCATAGCCCTTCCGCACATCAGACGGCACAGCCGTTGTCAGCATCAACCTCTCGGATCTTCAAAAACAAAGCGCCGTGAGAAACGACACGTCGTTCTGCACGGCGCAGAGGTTCAAGGGGGTTGCAGCGCTGCTATAAACATTTGGCTCCTAACGGAGCCAGGACGGGCGGCTGGGTGAGTCGCTTTGAACTGAGACTCGTTGTACGCCGTTCATTGCCCTCTTAGTAGTTGGTAATAGCCGGTGACGCCGTTGAGTACGTATTGAACGGCGAGGGCGGCAAGGACGATGCCCATTACGCGCGTGGCGATGTGGACGCCACCTTCACCCACCAAACCAATCAGGCGAGCGCCTAGATAGAGCACGATAAAAGAAACGAGAAACACGACGCCGATGGCCACGCCGATCGCAATCAACTTGCGCATGTCGCCGCCGGCTTGCGAAGTCAGCAGTAGGATCGTCGCAATCGTGCCCGGGCCGGAGAGCATTGGCATCGCCAAAGGGAAAACCGAAATGTCTTCGCCGACTGAACCCTGTTCCTTTGGTTCCGCCGATTGCAGTCCACCACGCTGTCCAAACAACATCGGCATTGCCGCTACAAACAGCAGCACGCCGCCGCTTATCGAAAAGGCGTGGACCGTGACGCCGAGATAAGAAAGCACCGCGCGTCCGGCGATCAGGAAAAACAGCGCCACGCCAAATGCGATTAGCACAGCGCGGATTAGTATTTTGCGCCGGCGCGCGGGCTGCTCGTCGCTCGTCAGCGCGACGTAGATTGGCACCACGCCTGGCGGATCGACTACCACCAGCAACGTCACCAAAGCTGCCAGCCCGAATCTCATGAAC
Source organism: Pyrinomonadaceae bacterium (assembly GCA_035526805.1). Classification (GTDB taxonomy): domain Bacteria; phylum Acidobacteriota; class Blastocatellia; order Pyrinomonadales; family Pyrinomonadaceae; genus PSRF01. The sequence continues at coordinate 3,955 of DATLBQ010000223.1, read as the reverse complement.
TCCTGATCCATTGGGCGAGAAGATTAGTACAGAATGCGCACGGCTTGCGAGTGGTTTCTAATGGGCAGAGAGTTTGAGCTGCTCAGAACGTTTCTGCAAATCGCAATATCACCGCAATTTTCTACAGGCCAACGAAGGGTTTGGCCACTCAACTGGCAGCGTGACAGGGCTTGAAATCGAACAACCAGTTTGTCTCCTGAAGCGTCTAAAAGTTACCGATCAAGGAGGTAAGAAATGAAAGGAAAATACTTTAAAAGGATTGGCGGATTTCTCCTCGCCGCGCTAATGCTTTCCGGTGTGGTGTTCGCTTCTGCGAGCACGGCCGAGGCGCAGGGGCGGCGCCGAGTGATTGTTCGCCCTTATCCGTATCGTATCTATCGCAGGTTTGACGTCTTCGGTTACGATCGCTGGGGCTTCGATCGTTTCGGTCGCGACCGTTGGGGCAACTATCGTTTTGGTTACGATCCCTGGTCGCCCTACGGCAGCTTCTATCGTCAGTATGTTTTCAGCAACAGCGAATCGGCGGTGAACAGCGGTTACAAACAGGGTTTCAACACCGGCAAAGACGATGGCAAGAAGGCGAAGAGCTTTAGTCCTGAGCGTTCTCACTATTATAAGGAAGCCGGCTTCGGTAACTTCGGTGAAGTCTACCGCTCGGGCTTTTCGAGGGGTTACCAGGAAGGGTATCGCGTAGGCAGCAACGAACGCGCCAGCTGATTTACTCAACGCTTCGAGCAAAAATGCCGCGATGGAAACGTCGACGGCATTTTGTTTGAGGGAGCCTGGGCAAAAAACTTCACCTGTATCAGAACCGGGAGCCCTAGCGACCGGCCGAAGAGGCAACTGTCTAATATGAGCAAATAAATGCGATGCTTTATGCGTCACTCTCAGCAGTCGCCTCTCTAACCGGTCGCTACCGCTTCCGGTTCTGATACGGCCAACCCCCCTCGTTTATTTACTTTCTGTGCAAAGCCGTGTCAGATACTCCCGAGGCAAAATATATCCTGCATTTGACATATAGTGCGCAGCAGCGTAGGGTGGGTGTCGAACCGAGTCCAGCTTACTCCGCTCTCAGCTCCTCTGGGATCTTCCAGATCACCTGATAATCCACAGCTCAATTACTCAAGCATCAGGGCGTCATACGTTCACCAATTAGTCTGTGGAAGCAGACAGCAAACAGCAGGCAGCGATCAGTCCAAGCGCGCAAGGAGCTGTTTCGGTGAACGTAACCCCAAAGGAAAATAATCAGATTATGAAGACAAACATTACACCATTACACGACCGCGTGATCGTGAAGCGCATTGACGAGGGTGAGCAGGTACGCGGCGGCATCATTATCCCGGATAGCGCCAAAGAAAAGCCGCAGGAGGGCGAAGTGATTGCTGCCGGATCTGGCAAGTACAAAGAAGATGGCACACGCCAGCCGCTCGACGTTAAGGTGGGCGACCGCATCCTGTTTGGCAAGTACACCAGCTCCGAAATCAAGATCGACGGTGAAGAGGTATTGATCATGCGCGAAGACGAGATTCTCGGCATCATCACCCGCGCCGGCGCCGCTGCAGGCGGGAAAAACGGTAAAAAGTAAAAAGTAAAAAGTGAAAAGTGAAAAGTGAAAAGTGGATTATGAGTGAAGTGATGAGTACATGGAGTCAACGCTCTTGCTCTTCACTCTTCACCTTTTACTTTTCACTGTTCTTAAGGAGAAAAGATAAAAAATTATGGCAAAGCAAATAGTTCATGGTGAAGAGTCCCGTGCTGCGATTCTGCGCGGAGTTAGTCAATTGGCTGACGCAGTCAAAATTACGCTCGGTCCCAAAGGACGCAACGTGGTTCTGGGCCGCTCGTATGGCAGCCCAACAATCACCAAGGATGGTGTCACGGTTGCTAAAGAAATTGATCTGAAAGACGCGCTGGAAAATATGGGCGCGCAGATGGTACGTGAAGTCGCTTCGAAGACCAGCGACGTTGCCGGCGACGGCACCACCACCGCCACTGTCCTGGCACAGGCGATTTATCGCGAAGGTGTGAAGACAGTTGCGGCAGGGGTTAATCCGATGTCTCTGAAGCGCGGCATCGATAAAGCGGTTGAGCGCGCCACGGCGGCCATCAAGAAACTGTCGAAACCGGTCGCGGGCGACATGATTGCGCAGGTCGGCACCATATCAGCGAACGGCGACGCAGCGATCGGCGAGTTGATCGCCGAAGCGATGGCCAAGGTCGGCAAAGACGGCGTGATTACTGTCGAAGACGCGAAGACGATGGAGATGGATTTGGAATTTGTTGAAGGGATGCAGTTTGATCGCGGCTACCTGTCGCCTTACTTCATCACTGACGCCGAAAAGATGGAAGCCGTATTGACGAATCCGCTGATCCTGCTAAGCGAGAAGAAAATTTCTTCGATGCGAGACCTGCTGCCGATCCTCGAGCAGGTTGCCAAGTTAGGTAAACCTATTCTGATCATTGCCGAAGACGTCGAGGGTGAAGCGCTTGCGACGCTGGTGGTAAACAAACTGCGCGGCACAATCAACGTAGCTGCGGTAAAAGCGCCAGGCTTTGGCGATCGGCGCAAGGAGTTACTGCAGGACATCGCGATCCTTACCGGCGGCAAAGTCATCAGTGAAGACCTCGGCATTAAACTCGAGAACATCACGGTCGAAGACATGGGACGCGCTAAGAAAGTTACCATCTCCAAAGACGACACTATCATCATCGATGGCGCAGGTAACACAGATGACCTGAAGGGTCGGGTGAAGACACTGAAGGCGCAGATTGAAGACAGTTCGTCAGACTACGATCGAGAAAAACTGCAGGAGCGTTTGGCCAAACTCGTCGGCGGCGTGGCAGTTATTCGCGTTGGCGCAGCCACCGAAACTGAACTTAAGGAGAAGAAAGCGCGTGTTGAGGATGCGATGAACGCTACGCGCGCGGCCGTTGAAGAAGGTATTGTGGCCGGCGGCGGCGTCGCTCTTATCCGTGCGGCGAAAGCACTGGACAAGTTCAAAGTATTCGATGCTGATAATCAGGACGGAACCGCCGGCGATCCTGACGAGCAAGTTGGCGTCAACATCATCAGGCGCGCGCTCGAAGAGCCGTTGCGTCAGATCGTGCAGAACGCCGGCAAAGAAGGCGCGGTGATAGTCGAGAAAGTTAGGGCTAGTAAAGATCCAAACTACGGCTACAACGTTGCCACTGAAACTTTTGAGGACCTTGTGGCCGCCGGGATTATCGATCCCGCGAAAGTCACGCGTTGCGCGTTGCAAAACGCCGCATCAATCGCGGGCTTAATGCTCACAACGGAAGCACTCATTTCTGAGCTACAGGAAGATGACAAGCCACGGGCAATGCCCGGCGGCATGGATATGTAATCCCAAACGTCCTTTAGCAAATTGGGAAGCTACATGTTCGCATGCTGCTTCTGTTAAATCCCCAAAGGGGGAAAAGGTAAGAAACTATGACTATGAAACTTTATGTCGGTAATCTCGCATTTCAAACTTCGAGTGAGGAACTGCAGACACTGTTCGCGCAAGCGGGCACGGTCGAAAGCGTATCCTTGATTGAAGATCGCGAAACGGGTCGCTCACGCGGCTTCGGCTTCGTTGAGATGTCAACGAAGGAAGAAGGCGCAGCTGCCATCCAGCAGTTTAACGGCAAAGACCTGGGCGGCCGGGCGCTGAACGTCAATGAAGCCAAGCCCCGCGAAGATCGCGGCGGTGGTGGCGGCGGACGCAACGGCGGCTCGCGCTACTAATTAGCAGTTCACTGCTTCTCACAGCCCCTGGCGCGGAGTATTGCGCCGGGGGCTTTTTTGTTTTGAGAGCGGGGGCAAGCCCGTGTAGTGCACCCCTAAAATGACGCAAAAAGTTAAGACAAGGTTGCTGGTGAAAGCGAAGCTTCGAACTCAGCCGGTGGCAGATAGCCGATCGCCGAATGAAGTCGCTTGTGATTGTAGACTGCA
>DATLBQ010000222.1:0-5298 GCA_035526805.1 Pyrinomonadaceae bacterium | reverse complement strand
TCAAAGACTCGACCGCGCCGGAATGGTCGGCACAGCTTACGCCTACAGATACGCCCGCATTCGATGCAACGCCGGTCAATCTTAACGACGCTTTGAAGGAGGCACGCGAGAACCGCCCCGAGCTGCGCCGGCTCCGTTTGCAGAACGATATCAACGATATCGATATTCAGTACTTCAAGAACCAAACACGTCCGCAGGTCGACATCCAGTCAACAGTTGCTACCACTGGACTGGCGGGCAAGGACGTCTCGGGCGCGCCCATCGCCGGGACCTTATTTCCTCTGATATCGGGTGACCCGAATGTTAATGCGAACGCGTTTCTACTCCAGCAGATTCGGGACATCCAAACCAGAGCCATGTTTCCCCTGGCAACTGTTCCGCTTGTGCCGTCTTTGGGTGGACCGAATGCAGATCTAATCGGTGGTTATGGTAAGGATCTGAGCAATCTCTTCAGCTTGAAGACGCGCAACATCACAGTCGGCCTTGCGATACAGTTGCCGCTGAAGAATAAGACCGCGGAGGCTAACCTGGCCGGCGCACGGATTCAGAAAGAGCAGCTTCAGGCATCAACGCGATCACAAGATCAACTTATCGAGGTCGACGTGCGCAACGCGGCGCAGGCGGTAGAAACTTCTCGAAGGCGCGTGCTGGCCGCGCGTGAAGCGCGGGCTAATGCGGAAATGCAATTGGAAGGCGAACAACGCCTCTATCAAGTAGGACGCTCGACTACCTTCCTGCTGTTCCAGCGTGAAAACGCACTGACCAATGCTCGCAATGCTGAGCTGCGCGCAGAGACTGACTACAACAAGGCCCTTGCCGATCTACAACGCGCGACGTCAACCACCCTGCGCGCCAACAACGTGCTGGTTGAGGCGCCTACCCCTTAACCCATCTTTTCGATTTGTATCTTATGATTTGCGATTGCCAGTGGCCCTGCACTGGCAATCGCATTTTTGTTAGAACAGGCCTTCTTATCTGTATCTAACGTGCCAGCTTGAATTAGGGAAGCGGACAGACAAGAATGTCTGTCCTACAGCCGATGAAGATATCCGCAACCATCATCACCTTCAACGAAGCAGAGAATATCAGCGACGCTTGCAGATCGGTGGCCTGGGCCGACGAGATCGTCGTCGTCGACTCCGGTTCCACGGACCAGACACGTGAAATCGCTGAGGCTTGCGGAGCTCGCGTAATAAACAGGGCGTGGCCCGGTTTTGCCGCACAGAAGCAGTTCGCTGTCGAACAAACTGCAAACGAGTGGATATTTAGTCTAGATGCGGACGAACGCGTGTCAGATGAACTTAGAAGTTCGCTAACAACGTTAGCTGGGAAACCGGAAAACGAACTTGCGGATGGTTATCGGATTCCGCGGCGCTCCTATTATCAGGGCCGCTGGATTAAAGGAGGCGGTTGGTATCCGGACTGGCAGTTAAGGCTGTTCAAAAAATCTCTTGGCCGTTGGGAGCCGCGACATATCCACGAATCCGTGAAGATGAATGCGGAGATGCGGGTCGGAAAACTTTCCGGTGATATTTTGCACTACAGCGTCAAAGACTCGGCTCATCACCATCGCATGATCGGCGAGCGTTACGCACCACTCGCAGCCCAACAAATGTTTGAATCCGGCCGCCGTACGTCCGCCCTAAAAATTGCCTCCGCAGCGCCGGCAGCTTTCGTACAGAGTTATTTTCTCAAAGGCGGTTTTCGCGACGGGCTTGCAGGACTCTCAATCGCAAGCTTTGCGGCGCATCACGCCTTTCTCAAGCACCTTATGCTCTGGGAGAAGCAGAAGAAAGTAGTAGGCAGTGGGCAGTGAGCAGAAAACAATAAATCGAAACGAAATTTTCCATTTCTCATTTCACATTTCTCATTTGTCATTTAAGGACCGCTGACCGCCGAGAGAGCTGATACCGCGGACTGTGGCCACTGAAGCTCTGACGATGAAAATTTGAAATGTGAAATGAGAAATGGAAAATCTCTTTTCGGCTTGAGTGGTTACGTTCCTCATGCCAGATAAACATCCCAGCGTCACTCGGCATTGAAATAAGCTACAATGCGCCTCGATGCATCTTCCCCTGACAGCGCTTCTTCCTGATTTGACGCTGATACCCCAACCATTCATTTACGTTGTCACCGGGGTTGTGGGTGCCATCATTGGCAGCTTTCTAAACGTCGTCATCCATCGCGTGCCGCGCGACGAATCGGTTGTATTGCCAGGTTCACGCTGTCCCTCCTGCGGTGCGGTAATTTCTTTTTACGACAACGTGCCCGTGCTGAGTTATCTGATGCTTGGCGGTCGTTGTCGTTCGTGCAAGGTTCACATCTCGGCGCGTTACCCGGCAGTTGAGGTCCTGACTGCATTGCTTTGGCTCGCTGTTGTGTGGCGCCAGGGAGTCAGCTTCGCGTTGCCCTTTGACCTGATATTTGTTACAGCGATCACGGCGCTAATATTTATTGACGCGGAGCACATGATTCTCCCGAACGTCATCACATATCCGGGGATAGTGTTTGCACTGGTAGCGCGCATCGTGATTCCCTTCCTCATGGGCCGACCTTACTTTGACGATCTGCCGATGCTCATGGGCGGAATGCTGGCTGGAATGCCGCTCTGGGCAGCTTCGTTAACGGGCGCGTTGATTGGGGCTCTGGTCGGTGGCGGCTCCCTCTGGTTGATGGGTTGGACCTGGGAAAAACTACGCGGCATCGAAGCGATGGGCCTCGGTGATGTGAAGATGATGTTCATGGTCGGCGCGTACCTCGGTTGGCGGCTTACGGTTCTGAACATCTTTCTAGGTGTATTTTCCGGCTCGCTTATCGGCATCGCATTAATGGCGCGGCAAGGCAAGCGCAATATGCAGATGCTTCTACCGTTTGGCGTGTTCCTTGGGATCGGCGCGATAGCCGCGCTGCTGTTCGGTTCACAGATTGTCGAATGGTATGCGGGGCAGTTTTAGGCAAAACACTGGCCTTAGGCCTTTGGTCTTTGTACTTTGTTCCACTTCGTAGTTTTGGCGCTGGCAGGCTCCAAACTCAAAGTTCAAAGACCTAAGACCAAAGGCCAAAGTCCAAAGACCAGTTCCCTCGAATAGCAGTTCAAGCCTCATGACCCGAAACCGTTACCAATTCGGACTGACCCTGTTAACCGGCTTTTTCCTGCTGGCCACGCTGATTGCCGTTCTCCTTTACACGATCACTCCGCCGACTCCGGCCGCTCGTGGGCCGCTTCTGCTTACCGCCTTTGTCGCTATTCTGCTTGGCGCGCTCGTCTCTATTCTCTTCTTCCTACGTTGGGTGCTGCGCCCCTACCGTCAGCTTGTCGGCGAAGCTGAGAAAGCTCAGGTTGGATCAAAGGCGCCGAAGTCGAGAGATGAAGCAGAATTCGTTTTAGAGACTTTTCAATCCGTAGTTGCGCAACTTCAGGAGCAACGTAAGGCCCTGGAGCAATTGACTACTCAGGCAAAACAACGAGCTGATTCGGCTGAGAGATTTAGCGAACGAATCGTGGCCAGCGTTCCCTCGGCATTGCTGGCCTTTGACGGGGCTGGAAACTCTATACTCATAAATGCTCCCGGACGTGCACTCCTGCACGTCGATGGCGACGCCATAGGTCAACCTGTAAACGTAATTCTTAACAGAATTCCCGAGCTGGCCGCCATGGTTGAGGACTGTTTGCGCAGCGGCATTGTTTATCGGCGTGAAGAGATTGAAACATTGACCTCAGAGCAGTTGCCGCAAAGGCTGGGCGCCACCATCGCGCCCATTGACCTCACTTCGGATCGCGGGCCTCGCGGCGCTCTGTGTCTGTTGACAGACATCACTGAAGTAACGCAACTCCGCGAGCAAGTGGCTTTGAAAAACAATCTTGAGAGTCTCGGCGAGATGTCGGCTGGGCTGGCCCACGAATTCAAAAACGCAATCGCAACTCTTCACGGCTACGTTCAGTTATTGCAGAGTTTGGAGTTGGATGAACGAGCGCGCGGCACCACATCGTCGCTGCTAAACGAAGTTCGCAATCTCTCCGACATGGTTACGTCGTTCCTGAACTTCGCTCGTCCCCAGCCCCTGGAGCTTGAAGAAGTCAATTTAAAAGAATTAATTGACGACTGCACTCGTGAGCTTGCGCCGCTGTTTAGCGAACGACGAATAGAGCTGCTAATTGCTGGAACCGCAGGCGTCCCGCCCGCCCACGTGGGCAACATTGAACGATCTATGGCCGACGGTCTCGTCATCCGCGCCGACGAGCGTATGTTGCGCCAGGCACTGCTTAATCTGATGCGCAACGCCGCCGAGGCGATTCCCGAGCGCGCGGCCCATCGTCGCGTTGAGATTTTAACCACAACTGAACAAGACAGTGCCGGGAAGGAATGGATCGTAGTCGAAATAAAAGATACGGGAGAAGGAATACCTCCGGCGGATCTGCAGCGCATCTTCATTCCCTTTTTCACAACCAAGGCCACCGGACATGGCGTGGGCCTTGCGCTCGCGCATCGGGTGATAACCCAACACGGCGGGATGCTGACCGCTTCGAATTCCAAAACCGGCGCGGTGTTTTCACTTCGGCTACCGCTTTGATTGTGCGCGCATAATAGACCTGCGGCGTCAGAGTGATAAGTTTCAGATGAGATTTTAGCCGCGGATTTCCGCCTCAGAAAGGTTAATGGTAACGCTTTTTCTGATCCGCGTTTATCCGTGAAAATCTGCGGCCGATTTTCTTTCTTCAGAGGCCTTCAGGAAAGTACTCGCGCCACCGCAGATCGACCAACGCCGAAATATCCTCGCGTACGATCAGTTCCTTCGGAAAACCGGGCTTGGTGCGCGCGTCGATCACAATTGGCCCCGTGTAAGTGAGATGGTGACGGAGAACCTTAGTGTCCGCCGCATAAATATCAGCGGCGGGCTCGAAGCGCGTCCAGGTTGACCAGAGAAAATCTTTGGTCGAACGGGTCACGCGCGCGTCGTCATGCAGAACGACCAGCGGCCATTCGGCGACAGCCGCATCTCTGGCGAGCCGCGATGCTTGCTCAGGATCGTCAACATACGGCCTTCCCTGAACTACCAGACAACCGCCACAAAAGACCTCAGCCGCCGATAATCCCTGCGGCAGTTCGCCACGAAACTCGGTCGGTAGTTCACGCTTCGCTTCGCCCAGCCCCAGCATAATCGCTTTGCTGCCTTCGTTCACTTTACCGCTGGTGTAGTCGAGCGTGTCCATCGAAACGTTTGAAAAGATGAAGAGATCGGTTTCCGTATTGAACCGAGCCAGCAGATGTTCGAGGAGTTTTGGGAAGTCCTTAAGAT
>DATLBQ010000221.1:0-4350 GCA_035526805.1 Pyrinomonadaceae bacterium | reverse complement strand
ATGGCCGAAATCCGAGGCCCGAAAGGAGTCCGACCTTCGAAGTCCGTACGCTTTTAATTCCAGGCTCCAAAAGCGGTAATCTCGACAATTTTAGTAGAGTATTTAAGCCGCGAGAAAGGGGATTTCCTGTGCGGAACGAATTACCAAACGAAGCCAACCGTACGCCGGAGTCCAGGCATGGAGTCCCGGCTTCAGCCGGCCGGGGTCTGGAACGAAGAAGCGACGCTCATCATTTCAACACCTTCGCAACACGAACGCCTCTCCGGCTAAAGCCGGGACTTCAGGCATCGATTTTTACCAAACGAACCCATTCCAGAAAACTGACGATTGAAGACCACAACGAAAGGAACCCGAAGACCGACAAATTGAAACGGTTTAAATGATTAAATATTAGAGACTTACAACGGTTTTACCAAACGAAGCCATGCGCTCGGCGCGCCCGTTCAAGGTTTCGAGTTCAAGGTTCAAAGTTTCCGAAATTGCGAAACGAAGCCATGCCAGGGATCGTTAAGTGAATGATTCCTTAAAGCGCTTCGCAAACCGGAAGGAGGCCACAGATTTCACAGATGCAGAAAATTGCGAAACGAACCCAACTTGTCTCTTTTTGTACGAGCCCTCCTTGGGCGGTTTGTTACTAATCTCCCGTAAATTGTCGGGATTTCATATTGCACCCCACAACCACTATGATTCAATGAACATTCCTGATGCGGAAGGGTCCGTTGACTGGCGTTGACCCAGTGTTACCCTCCCCGTTCTGGAGATTAAATATGAGTGAGACTGCTCCCACACTGGAGACTCCGAAGCTGACACGAAACGAAGGCCTGAAAGCCGGCAATACCGTCCTGGGCGGCACCATCGTGCCCACGTTGAACAATGCGAGCCTCGATAGCTTTACGCCGGACGATTACGAATTTCTGAAATTTCACGGCTGTTACCAGCAGGACGATCGCGACCTGCGCAAGACCGGCAAAAAATTCATCATGATGGTGCGCGGGCGCATTCCCGGCGGTGTCATGAACTCCGCGCAGTGGATCATGTTTGATGATTTGGCGGCGCGCTATGGCAACAACACCTTGCGCATTACCACGCGCCAGAGCATCCAGTTCCATGGCATTCTCAAGTCGAACCTCCGCGCTTTGATCAAGGGCATCAACGAGTCGCTGCTCTCGACGCTGGCCGCTTGCGGCGATGTGAACCGCAATATCACCGCGTCCTGCACTCCTGCACAAACGGAAGCGCGCGAAGAGATGATGAAGGACTGCCATCAAGTCGTGGACGTCCTCGCGCCCAAGACCAAGGCGTATCATTCCATCTGGATCGATGGCGTGGAATTGAACCTGGAAGACGAGGCGAACAAAGAATTCGTCGATCCGCTCTACGGCAAAAGCTATCTGCCGCGCAAATTCAAGACCTGCTTCGTTCTACCGCCGGTGAACGACATGGACATTTTCACGAATGACCTAGGGTTCATTGCCATTGTCGAAAACGGAAAATTGATTGGTTACAACGTCTGCGTGGGCGGCGGCATGGGTCGCAGTCATGGCAATGAAGCCACCTATCCGCGCCTGGCGGATGTCCTCGGCTTCATTCCGCGTGACCAAGTTTAGGAAGTGGCGAAAGCGGTGCTCACGATTCACCGCGATTTCGGCGATCGCACCGATCGCAAACATGCGCGTCTGAAATACGTGATCGAAGAACGCGGCGCAGACTGGGCGCGTGCGGAAGTGGAGAAACGCGCGAACATCAAATTGGCTCCAGTTCGCGACTATAAGTTCACCAGCACCGGCGATCTTTATGGCTGGCACAAGGCGCTGGATGGCACGTGGTTCTTCACGTTGTACGTCGAAACTGGCCGTATCAAAGACCAGAAGAAACTCGCGCTCCGTCGCATTGCCGAGAAATTCCCGCACGTCGAATTTCGCCTGAGCGCGAACCAGAACGTGCTCGTGACGAACATTCCGGAAGCGGACAAAGCAGCCATTAACGAACTGTGGATCGAGCACGCGGTGCATGCAGAGAACCAGGCCACCGTGTTGCACGCGGCCGCCATGGCCTGCCCTGCTCTGCCCACCTGCGGCCTCGCGCTCGCCGAGTCCGAGCGCATGTTGCCCGGGCTGATTGACCGCATTGAAAAACTTTGCGGTGAAGTTGGATTGGCCGGCGAAGAAATCATTATTCGCTCGACTGGCTGCCCTAATGGTTGCGCTCGCCCCTACATGGCGGAAGTTGCTTTCGTCGGCAAGGCTCCGGGGCGTTATCAATTGTGGCTCGGTGGCAATCCCAGCGGCACACGCCTGAATCGCATTTGGAAAGACGTGGTGAAGGATCCCGAAATCGAAGCCGAATTGCGCCCCTTGCTCTCTCGTTTCGCGACGGAACGCAACGCGGCGGAACGCTTCGGTGATTGGGCAGCGCGCGTGTTGTGGAATGAGACGCCGGCAGCGCAACCCGTCGCAGCCGCCGCCTAGGACACCGTTGTTAAAACGCGTTTTCAGCCGATTCGCATGAATTCTGACCAAATCGCTCAAGCCAACGCCGATCTGCGTTTCAAGCCCGCACTCGAAATTGTGAAGTGGGCCATCGCGCAAGCGAACGGACGCGCCATCGTCTCGACGAACTATCGTCCCTATGAGGCCGTCATTCTCCATCTCGCGACGCAAGTGCAGCCGGACATTCCGGTGTTGTGGGTGGACCACGGCTACAACCGCGCGGCGACCTACAAGCACGCGGAAGAAGTCAAAAGGCTGCTGAAGCTGAACATCAAAGCTTACCTGCCGAAGCTGACCGCAGCGCATTACGATGCGGTCCACGGCGGCATGCCGGAGCCGACTCCGGAAAACGAAGAGCGCATCAAAGCGTTCAGCACGACCATGAAGCTGGAACCCTTTCAGCGCGGCATGCGTGAATTGGCGCCGACAGTTTGGATTACAGCGCTGCGCAAGGTGCAGAACCCCAATCGCGCCGGGCTCGACATCGTGTCCCACGACGGCAATTTCAATTCCCTGAAAGTCAGCCCGCTCTTTTATTGGAGCGACGCGGACATGGAAGCTTACTTGAAACAGCACAACCTGCCGAACGAATGGGATTACTTTGATCCCGCGAAGGCGGACGACAAACGGGAATGTGGTTTACACGCGGCGTGGGGAGGTAAGGCAGTCGAAGCTGTGAAGAGTTAAATGAGCATTACGACGTCTAACTCGCATATCTCTCATTCACCCATTTAACTTTTTTAACCCATTTAACCCATTTAACTTCCTCCCCCGTGAGCAGTTACCATCTCGACCATTTGCAGCTTCTGGAAACAGAGGCCATTCACATCATGCGTGAAGTGGCGGCGGAATTTGAACGCCCCGCGCTGCTGTTCTCCGGCGGTAAGGATTCCATCTGCCTGTTGCGTCTCGCGGAAAAAGCGTTTCGCCCTTCGGACATTCCGATGCCGTTCCTGAATATCGAGACGGGTCACGAATTTCCCGAGTTGCTCGAGTTCCGCGACCGTCGCGCCAAGCAACTGAATGCGAAGCTGATCGTTCGCACGGTAGACGATGCGATTGCCAAAGGTATCGCCACGCCAAAGCCCGGCGTTGTGAGCCGCAACCAATTGCAGACCCCCGCCCTGCTCGCGGGCATTGAAGAATTTCGCTTCGATTGCTGCATCGGCGGCGCGCGGCGTGACGAGGAAAAAGCCCGCGCCAAGGAACGCTTCTTTAGCTTTCGCGACGGTTTCGGCCAGTGGGACCCGAAGAATCAGCGTCCCGAAATCTGGAATCTCTATAACGCCCGCCTCAACCAGGGTGAAAACATGCGCGTGTTCCCGCTCTCGAATTGGACCGAGATGGATGTGTGGGAATACATCAAGAAGGAGAAACTCGAAGTCCCTAATATTTACTTCAGCCACGAGCGCGAGTGTTTCCGTCGTGGCGGTCAATGGCTGCCCGTGCCCACTCCGCATACGGACAGCACGAAGCCCGATCCATATGAAGGCGCGCGGCCCACGGCCAAGGAACCGATCAAGAAGATGGTCGTTCGCGTCCGCACCATTGCGGACATGATCAGCACCGGCATGATCGAATCGCAGGTTTACACGATCGACGACATTATTTCCGAGATCGCTGCTGCTCGTGTGACCGAACGCGGCTCTCGCGCCGACGACAAGGCCAGTGAAGCCGCGATGGAAGACCGGAAGAAGCAGGGATATTTCTAACCGCCCCGTATGAGCGCACTAACACAGACGCAGCCAAAACATAAATCTCCTTCAGGCACACCAGTGGCGACTTCGCATCCGCATCCAATTGAACTCCTGCGCTTTAACACGTGCGGCTCTGTGGACGACGGGAAGTCCACGCTCATTGG
>DATLBQ010000220.1:0-9575 GCA_035526805.1 Pyrinomonadaceae bacterium | reverse complement strand
GTCCCAATCAACGGGCTCAAATCTACGCCGTCTCTGAATCCGATTCGACCGGTCGGAATATTTACTTTTTTCTCTTTACCGGACGAGTTGAAAGCTACGATCACCAATTCACTCTTATCCTGCCGTGCAAACACGTAAGCGTCATCGTCGTAGTAAAGATCGATCAGTTGTCCGTCCCTTAGCGCCGAATGATCGCGGCGCAGTCGAATCCAGTCGCGAGTCCACTCCCACATACGTGCTTCATCACGCGTTCGACCGTTCGGCAGAAAAGCATTGTGATTGTCGCCGAGAAAACCTCCCGGAAAATCACGGCGGTTGTCGGGATCCTCCTTACCCTCCATGGCGATTTCTTCGGCATAATAAAGTTGCGGTATGCCGCGGACGCTCAGCGCTAAGGCTACATGCATCATGGCGCCTTCAAGGGTTGCGCCCTCGAGCGACATGAAGCGCGAAGTGTCGTGATTGTTTGCGAACGTCGTGACCTTTGAAGCGTCAGGGTAGAGCGCGTCATACTTCAACTGATCCCGCAGCGCACGCATAGGGGCCTTGTTAGTGAATGCCAGCAGCGAAGCGTTCCATAAAGGAAAATCGAAAACAGAATCGAGTTTGGTATCGACGCCGTCCCAACCCTGATGGCCACCGATAAAGAAAGATGTTTGTGCTGCGTCGCGCTCAAACACTTCGCCCACCATCCACAGCTTCGGATACTGCCGGTGCAAGGCGTCGGAAAGTTCGCGAATGAATTTACGCGGCATGTATTGAATCGTATCCTGGCGAATTCCGTCGATTCCGGCAATCCCCACCCACCAAAGCGCGTTTTGTATTTCGTATCGTGCAACTTCCGGCTCTTCCTGGTTCATGTCCGGCAGATCCTCGCTGAACCAGCCATCAAGCGTGTTACGAAATTCATCCCGGTTCGCGTGCGGCGAAAGCAGCACACTATTTTGGAAGCGGTTAAGCTCGTGTTGCGCCGGTGTGCCGTGAAACCAATTGTCGAGCGGTGGATCTGACACCCACGGATGACGCGAGCCCACGTGATTCGCTACCTGGTCCTGAATCACTTTCAAGCCCAGGGAATGGGCCTTTTCGATTAACTCTCGCAGCGTCGAAATATCGCCAAAGCGATCTTCGACGCCGTAATAATCGATCGCGTGGTAGCCATGATAGTAAGTGTTTGGACACCAGGGCTTATCGCAGTTATTCATTCCATTCCAATTGTCGTACCAGGGATTCAGCCAAAGGGCTGTAACTCCCAGGTCCTTGAGATATCCGAGGTGATTAATAACGCCGCGCAGGTCGCCACCATGATAAGCGCGGGGGTTTTTGCGATCGTTTGCGGCGGCAGGAGCGTCGGCAGGGGCATTGTTTGAGTGATCACCATCGGCGAAACGATCGGGCATGATTAAATAGATCACATCGTTTCTGGTGATTCCCTGGAAATTAGAATTTGCGGCCAGCGCTCGTTCAATTGTAAAGGGAATACTTGTGGTCCCTGCGGGTGTAATCAATTTAAGTGGATAAGATCCGGGTCGAGCTCGCGGTGATATCATGACATTCACGAAAACATAGGTGCCTTGGCGGTTTACGACGAGTTGTGAAGTTTGCACTGCCGCGCTTGCGCTTTGCACGCGCGCACCGTGCAAGTTTTTGCCGCGCACAAGTAACCTCACCGGGTTGATAGTGTGACCAGCCCACCATGATGGCGGCTCAACTTTGATCACCGAAGGAGCATTATTAGCTTGAGAGAATACAGGCACTGACGCGAAAACCATCAGGGTACAAACACAAAGCAAACGAGTCACAAATGGGCCGCTGTCAGGGATGTTTTGCAGGTTGCCTTTCCGCACTACGCGTTAACTCTTCCTTTCCGATTTCGGAACTCGCAAACTCGATCTACAAGCAGGTGAATGTCGGCCGCATAAGCCTTTACCCGAATGCGAGGCATGCGGCTTTCGTCTAAGTCCGTAGTTGTGCGGTGCTTGGCGCAATCTCAAGGGGCAGCAGGTCTTTTTGCCTCGCCAGAGGCCGCTGATGGAATCGGTGGCAGGCGCTCGACCTCACCTTCCGGTCCCGCCTTTACCGCCATACCGACCGGGGTACTTTGTTTTGCAGCTTCGTCCAATTGCTTAAAGGCAGTCAATTCCAGATTGGCCTCTTTAGTTCTTTTCAGGCGGGAATAGGCCAGAAACAGTTGATAATGAACGCCCGGATCCTTTGCGTTTAACTCTGCGCCGCGACGTAGAATCTTCACGGCCTCCTCATACTTCTTTAACTTGACCAGCAGTCTCCCCAGATCGTGATAAGCGGGAAACCCATTCGCATCAAGCGCGATAGCGCGTCGCAGCAAGTGTTCAGCTTCCTCGTTCTCGCCCCGCTGGCTGGCAATATAGCCAAGATTGGCGAGTACGTCTGGATTGTCAGGTTGCAGACGTAGCGCTTCGCGAAAAGCTGCGACCGCGTGATCGTATTGCCCCTCAGCTCGTCCGGTATAACCGAGGAGAAAATAGAGGTTGGCGTTTCCCGGGAAGCGCCGGAGGGCACTGTTGAAGACTTCGCGAGCTTGCTCATAACGCTGCCCGCGCACGTTTGCCACGCCGAGCCGCAAATGGTAAATGAGCTTCGCCGGATCCTGCTCGAGGGCTCGTTCATAAAACGGAATAGACTTTTCCGCCAGCTGATTCTTCAGCAGCTCTTCTCCGATCATGAAGTTGGCTTCGGCAAAAACCGGGCGCAATTCCAAGGCTTTCGTCCAATAAATCAATGCTGATTTCGTGTTCTCTTGAGCAGAAGCAACCAGTCCCAAACGATAATAAGGCTCGGGTTGGTTGGGCGCGATCGTGGCTGCTGAGGTTAGCGCTTCATTCGCCTCATCCAACCGATCGAGGTTGTAGAGCGCGATGCCGAGGTTGTAGAGCACCTCATAGGTTTGTGGTCGTAGTTCATTAGTACGCTTAAACAGGCGAACTGCTTCGGCGTATTCACGCGCTTCCGCCAAGCTCAAAGCGAGGGTAAAAATCGTTTTTGGATCGATACTGGCGTTCTGCTCAAGGCTGCGCGAGAGCTCCAATGCTTCCTTTCGCCGGCCGGCGTGGACGTAAGCGTTAAGCAAGGTAAGCAGCAGCGACGCGTCATTCGCTTCGCGGACCTTTGGGCTGCCCGGAGCAATTCCCGCAGTCTTCTCCAGCAGTGGAATGGCACGCTGATATTCGCCGCTCGCAGCATAAAGCGCGCCGAGGTTGAAGACCGCCGTCGCATGCTGGGGATCGACGCGTAACACCGCTTCAAATTTCTGAATAGCTTCAGACGCGCGGTTGGTTCGGGCCAAAAGCACACCGAGATTTGATAGAGCGCTGATGGAGTCTGGTTTCAGCTCTAACGCCAGATGATATTCCTGTTCGGCGTCCGCACTCAGGCCACGCTGATCCAGGATCACTGCCAGGAGAGTATGCGCCTCCGCGTTGCGGGGACTCTGGGCAACAATTTTTCGCGTCGCCGTTTCTGCTTCCGCTAGCCTTCCTGATTGCAGCAGGGCTGCTGCTTCGCCAAGTGATTGATTGGTTGCGACCTCTCGAGAACTCGTCTGCTGTTGTTCGGCTCTCCCTCTTCCCCTTTTTTGCAGGCTGTCGGCGGCCCATACATTGAGGGATATCAGGCAAGCCCAAAAACAGACTCGTGCGCCCGTGGCAATTCCTTTGAAACACTTCGCTGTGCCTTGCTGCTTTAACGTGGTATGTCGAGAATTCATGGCAGCTCACAATCCAGGACTACACCGGGTCATGGCCTTAAGAACAAGCTTCGTGCGCCGGTGATAGTCACTTTCCGCACAATTTGGCGGCCTTTCATAGTGCCACACGCAGTTCATCGTATAGCCGGCGACGTGGAATAGTCTAAGACGATCTGCTTCGCCCCGGTATCGGTGGCAGCACGACCGACAATAAATGGTGCTTGTTTTTTCGGCATCACCATCCAGGCGATACGACGGGCAAGCGCAACGGGATCGATGAGCGAACTACCACAGAGGTGGTTTCAACAAGCAATCGAGTGGCACAAGCGAAACTTGCAGCGCCACTCGATCAAGTGAATGTTTGGGAAAACAGTTAGAAGATTAGCTTCAGCGAAAACTCCATCTGCCGTCGTTTCTGCTCGCTAATATCGCGTCTAAAGTCGTTCGCGTTATTTATGTCGCCATTCGGGGAGGAGCGGTTTGCTCGGTTCAGCACGTTGTAGGCGGAGAAACGAAACTGGACATTAAAGGCTTCGCTGATCGCCTGGATCGGAAAGTTCTTGAAAAGCGATGCGTCCCAATAAAACTGTTGCCGACCGCGAAAGACGTTGCGACCGAGCGTACCAATCCGGGGAGATTTCTGGCCGCCGGGAAAGAAGTCCGGATCGCTCGCAAAGACCTTTGCCGTAGCACAGCGAAACGCTGCGCCGTTGATCTCTAAGCCCTGGGCCTTTTGCTCAGCAGTCGGTGTCGGATCACCTATAAGATCGACGCGACCGCCGTTACAAGTAACGTTGTAGAGCGGACCGCTTTGCAGAGCTATGATGTTATTAAGTTGGAACCCACCGATAGCAACATCAAGGGCCTTCGGCATGTCGCCCCCAAAGCGTCGGTGACGCCCAAGCGGTAAATCGTAGACATTCGCGAACGTAAAACGATGTCTGATGTCCGTATCCGAACTAGCGCGCTCAAGCTCCGGTCTCAAAGGGTCATCAGGGCCGCAATCTCGCGCGCTGGCGCCGTTAGCGCAGATGCCGCCGGGAGAATCATCGATAGCGTGAGCCCAGGTATAAGAAGCAAGAATGGACAATCCCTTGTTGAAACGCTTCTCAAGTTTGCTCTGCATAGAGTTGTAACTGGAGCTGCCCCTGTACCTGGTGGCGGTAATGGGATTCGAATTGGCGACGGTAGTCAAAACCACTTCCCTTGAGCCCGGCCCACCCTGATCATTGCCCGTACCGATATTCTGCAACACCAGCAAGTTGCGTCCTTTTGAGCCGACGTAGGCCAGCTCAGCAAGCCAACCCGGTCTGAACTCATACTGCGCCGTCAAGTTGTACTGGTGATACATTTCGTCAGCCCGATTGGGATCGTTGAAGAGAATGGAACCGCCGGAAGTAGGCGCAGCGAAACTAGATCCGGGCGTTGCGATTGTAAAAGGGGCGGTTGGAATACCGGCATCAAACGGATAATGGCTTCGGAATACTGCCGGACAACCGCCAGGGTTGGTGATCGGAGTACAGGCGTAACTTCCGGCGCCGGTTCCAGGGTTAGCTGTAAGAGGCTGTGCGGCGCTAATGTCGGTCGTGTACATCAAGCCATAACCGCCGCGAATAACCAACGTTTTGTCAGACCGGAAGCCGCTCCAGGCGAACCCGAGGCGAGGCCCAAAATTATTCTTGTCCGTGTCCGCGAGATCGCGCCCGCCGGGTGCGTTCTCTCCCGCCATTTGAATCGACCTGGTGGCCGGAACAAAGTTGCTCTGGAGGTCATAACGCTCAGTGGGGGGTGTAAAAATGTCATAACGCAACCCAAGATTGAGCGTCAAATTCTCATTGACCTTCCAATCGTCCTGCACGAAGAAGGCAATCTCTTTCGTTGACTGGAAGTAAGGACCACCCGGATCGCCACGCCCAACAAATCCCGGCTGGTAGCCGAGCAGGAAATTTGCGAGCGAAGAGCCCGTGTCATTCGGGCCAATCCCGTTATAGTTGCCGGAAACAAATCCGCTGTCGGTAGTGCCATACTGATAGTTGCCTTTGGTGCCGTTATTGCGGCCCCCGTCGTAATTGCTATTCTGGCGAACGCGATAATCTCCGCCAAACTTAAAGGTAGAATTTCCTTTCACTACCGTCACTGCATCGACGAAATTGAAATTGTTCGACAAGAAATAAAAGGGACCGCCGTCTCCAGTAAATTCCGTTGCCCGATCCGTTCCCGTCAGTTCATCCACGATTCCCACCAACACGATACCGCTGGTGTTTGCACTGATATTGATGTTCGGCGCACCGAGCGCGGCGGAAATTTGAGGGTTAAAGCCTCCGGTGCCGTTGACGCCCGTGTTGAAGATGCCAATCTGAACGCGGGTAACGCCAAAGCGCGCGTCATTAACAACGGTGGGCGAGAAGATGTGTGTGTCGCCCATTGTGAAACCCCTGGCGTTGCCAAACTCTTCGCCCGCCGAAGGTCCGGCAGGAAGATCGTTATTGGTGGGTGAAGTCCCGAGCAAGAAGAAATTGTCACGCGCACGCGCCGTTTGCGACTTGCTATAACGCGCGAAGAAATTGTTGTTGCTATGGAGTCGATGATCGATGCGAATGTCATAGCTATCGACCACTGCATGCTCCGTGCGGTTCGTCGAATAATTGCGCCCGGCTCCGGGAAGGTTTGGCAGCGGAAAAGCATTTATGTAGGCACTTCCAAATGACGAGAAGGCTCCGCAGCTGGGACAGTTGCGTAGATCGTTGCCGGGAATGGGCGTACCGTTAGGGGCGAAAATTGTTCCAAAAGGCGCCGTAACCGTGCCACCACCGGCTAAACGATAGACTCGCGTTGTTCCGGGTCTAAGCAACTCGCTGAAATCGCCGACTCGCATCCTGGCGGTTGGAACCGGGACGTTGGAGGGACTCTCGCCCGAACCGAAAATCGGCGTGCTGTTGCGTTGCCCGTTCAGAGAGAAGAAAAAGAAGGAGCGATTGCGCCCATCCCAGATAGAACTTCCGCCTTCACCGAACCTGGGCAGAAAAATTGGGCCACCGACAGTGCCGTAATAGTTATGCGTTACGGTATTTGGCACAGCAGGCGATGTGGGATCGTCAAACCTGCTGGCTGCAGCGCTCAAAAAACGCCCCTGATAAACTTCCCCAATAGTCCCGTGCACCGAATTACCACCAGACCGCGTGGTAACAGAAATAACACCGCCGCCGGCACGTCCTGACTCCGCCGAGGGGACACTACTTTCAATCTTGAATTCCGATACGAAATCCGGTTGCGGGTAAATCGCGATCTGACCAAACTGCGACTCGTTGTTGTCTACCCCGTCGAGTCTGAAGTTGTTGTTGGTTGCGCGCGCGCCATTGACCACCAACACCGATCCACCGGATTCTCGGAAGCGAGTGGACTCGGTATTGCTTTGCCCACCACCGCCGGCTACGAAGTTTCCGCCACCGCCCAGTAACCCGAGATTAGGTCGGGTAACGCCTGGTGAAAGGGCGGCCAGCAAAGTGAAGTTTCGTTGCGGTATTGGCAAATCAGTAACTTGCCGGCCGGTAATGATGTCACCGCGCACGCTGGTCTCGCTCTCGACCAGCGGCGCAGACTCTGCGGTGACTGTGACTGTGCCAACACCGCCGGTAATAGCGGCAAACTTCACGTCAAGCGGCAAACGAGCATTCGTCTCAACCTGCACTCGTTCGAAACTGACTGTCTGAAAGCCCTGAGCTTCCGCCGTGACGTTATACATTCCCGGCTCAAGGTTGGTAACGGTATAGGTGCCTTCGTCACCGCTTTCAACGGCGCGCACTTCCCCAGTCTTTACATTGGTGACAGTGATCTTGGTGTTGGCGACCAGGGCGTCGTTGGGATCCTTGACGGTACCAACGATAGCGCCTTTGTTACTTTGGGCCATCGCAGAGATCCCCAACGCCAGTATCATCAAAATCGGTGAAACGAATCCCGCCGCATGTAGTGGCTTTGTCATTGGTTTTGGTCCTTGTATGCTCAGCAAAAGCTGAACGAGCACTTGCATCTATTCCGAGGCAACGTAGCTCTGCTTTTAAGTTTTACTTGCGATTGAGAGCCAAGGCGGTAGTGCCTTGCTTTGGCTCAAGGCGTTGCGGTTCCGGTAGAGCTGGTTGAAAGAATCTGAAAAAGCGTTGAAAATCGTTAGCAACAGTTTGTTGTCTAAACGAACGAAGTATTTAATATAGTTTAGGAGGCCTGTCAACCCGTTGTAGGAAAATCGCAAACATTATTTGAATCGCCATCCTTGAACAAATCCGGGCGGCCTGTAGTTATTGAGTAACGAAAATTTACCATCAAGCAGCAAAGGCCGCCGCAAACTTGCCGGCGAGCACGAGACTCAAAGCGCCCCGCAACGTAGGATTGTCGCCAAGCGTCGAAGGCAGAATTTTCGCAGAGGGCAGTCCGCGGCGAACGCTGTGTTCCATCGTCTCGGTCAGTGCCTTCTCAACCAACGGCCAGGCGCGAGCTATCTCACCGCCGACGACAACCGCTTCCGGACTGAAACCCACAACCAGGTTTGAGATTCCCACGCCAAGGCAATGCGCGGTTTCAACCAATGCCGCTTTCGCGTTAGCTTCACCAAGGAGCGCCGCGTCAACTAATTCTTTGAAGGCAAAGGACGACGCCTTATTCCCGCCGACCGATTTCAGATAACGCGCAACAGCCGCGCGCTCTGAAGAAAAGGCTTCCCAACAGTCGCGATTACCGCACGAACACGCCACCGGAGCATTCGTTCCGATTACCATGTGACCAAACTCGCCGGCCGCTCCACGCTGGCCGCGGTACACCTGGCCGTCAAAGATAATGCCTGTGCCCACGCCTTCCGCCACCAGCACCAAAATAAAATCTCGGGCGTCGCTCACCTCCGGTCGCCCAAACCACAGCTCCGCCAGCGCCACCGCATTAGCATCGTTATCGATGATGACAGGCAGGCCGAAAGCGGCTGAAATGGTGTTTGCAATAGGAATATCTCGCCACTTGAAAAAGGGAACATAAACAGCCGTGCCGGTCGCCGGATCGACCAGGCCGGGCAGACTGACTCCGACTCCTTCGATCGAACCCTTGTTCTTGATCGAAAATTCGCGAACCACTGAAATCACTTCTTTTAGCGTTTTGTCAGGATCGGGATCGGTGAAAAACTCTCTCTGCTCGACGATACGGCCGGCTAGATCGCTGGTAGCAACTGTAGTGCAAGTCGGCGTAATGGCTACTCCAATAGCTATCACTTCCTTTGCTCGCAGTCTCAGCAGCGTAGGTCTGCGGCCGCCGGTGGATTCGCCTTCGCCGACTTCTTCCACCAGGCCTTCGGCGGTCAGGGCTTCAACGATGGCTGAGATAGTTGAGCGTTGTAGATCCGCCTCGCGCGCGATCTCCGCGCGCGAAATGGGTTCACGCTCACGTATATAGTTCAATACTATCTGCCGATTGATATCGCGGATGGTATTCAGACGCGCTGCCTGAGTTTTTTTGAGATCAAGTCGTCGCAAAATTCAAAGCTCCATTCGGGACAAAGCTGTCGTCCCCGGGCCGTCGTGCCGTTCAGTTTTTGCGGACACCTTTACCTTGAATTAAAGAAACCGTTTGATCGATAGACGGAACGTCGAATGTTTCCACGCTACCATTGGCCCACTGGATTTCGAGTTTATCTACCCTGCTCGCGGAGCCCAAACCGAAGTGAAGCGTCAGGTCATTTTGTGAACAATAAACTGCACCGCTTATGACATCCAGTCGTTGTCTCATTTTACCAGCACTTAGATAGGCGACAGTACCAATTGCGTCGCGTGGCGTTTTCTTTTCCACATCTCCCGTCAGTTGTAAATTCAACCAG
>DATLBQ010000219.1:0-3789 GCA_035526805.1 Pyrinomonadaceae bacterium | reverse complement strand
TGAGTCTTTGACAATCAATTGCTTGAGATTGTTCTCGGCAATCGAAACATTTTGCACTGACACCAGCAGCGACGATTCACGGTTGGCTAGTTCGGTCTGTACTTCGGCGCGTGCCAGTGGTGCCTGCGTGCCGACAGCGATCTGGGCCTCGACGCGACGCAGGTTTTCGCGCGATAGATTGAGATTCGCGAGTTGGTTCTGCTGATCGCGAAGCGCAAACACCAACTCCCAATAGGCCTGTTGGACGCGCGAAATGACCTCGATCGTGCGCAGGCGAAAATCGGCATCCGATTGTTCCAGACGCTTCTTCTGAATCCTGATCGACCGCCGGTTGTTATCGATCGAACGGTTGCGCCAGAGCGGTTGCGAGAACGTCAGCGAAAGATTCGAAGAATAAAAAGGATTAATAATACTGAAGTTCGAACTCGTATTCGTATGTGAGTTAGCAAAGTTGAGTGTGTAGTTGCCACCGCCACGCGAAAACTGCTTGTTGAGCGAAGGGCTCAGTGAATAGGTCGTGTTAGTCGTGGTTCCCGATTGGTCCGAGCCACCCAATGAGCTCTGTTGCGGTGTGATCCTCTTGTCGATCTGCGGAGTGATGCTGAAGATCGGATCGAAAATCCCTTCCAGAGATCGCAATTGGGTTTCGGCAAATCGCACGTCGTCGCGCGCTACCTCAATGTCGTTGTTGTTTTGCAGTGCGCGCTTGATCGCGTCGTTTAAGGAAAGCGTCAAGGTGTTGTCGCTCGTTACGCCTAGACGCGTCAGGTTCGGCATCGGTGGTAACGGCCTTTGCTCAGCTGGCGGGAACACGGGCTCCTGTGGCTCCTGTATCAGCTGGTCAGTAGTAGTCGGTTGTTCGCCAATCGGCGTAGGCGATGCTTGCGGCACCGCATTTGGGTCTCCCGGTACCGACGTCGGAGGCGCTACGTTGGGATTTCCCGGGGGCGTCTGCGGTGCCGGTTGTTGAGTTGCGGGCGGAGCTTGCGGCGCCGTTTTTTGAGTGTCGGGCGCCGCAGTCGGATTCTGCGTCTCCGACCCGGGAGGCCGCGTCGCATCTCGCTGAGCGGGATTAGTTGAAGGGGTACTGCTGGGCTGTTGCGCTAAAGCCGTCTGCGTTCCGACGAGCAGAAACATCGACAGACACAGGATCTTGAACAGCGCACGAGGCTCGGAATTAAGCATCACACCAAAGGCTCCTTGCATTTATCCATTCTGAAAACGCTATCACTGTTAACAAACAAGTCTCATCCGATCAAGTGGTTACTACGCTATTTATCGCTAGCCAGTTTCAAAAAGATGCCGGCAGATGGTCGCTTGACAGCCAAAGCAACGCCGCATAATCTTGGGCTTCTTTTAACTCCAGCAAGTTTGTGGATCCCAAGCAAGCAGTGATGCAGAGCAAAGTGTGTGCCTTGCAGGCTGATGCGGAGAGAAACGTGCGCTGGAATAACCTGCAGGAGGGCTGTTCGCAATGGCAGTGAAGGTTGGCATCAATGGCTTTGGGCGCATCGGACGCAACATCTTTCGCACTTCCATCGGCGACCCGGATATCGATTTCGTTGCCGTTAACGATCTCACGGACACGAAGACTCTGGCACACCTGCTGAAGTATGACTCGGTGCTCGGAAATCTCGATCATGAGATTACTTCTACCGAAAATGGGATTCGCGTCGAAAATGATGAGTTTCGCGTTTTTTCTCAACGCGACCCGGCCGCTATTGACTGGGAGTCGGTAGGCGCCGAGATCGTGATTGAGTCAACGGGAATATTTACGAAAGCCGAAGACGCGAGAAAGCACCTCCGAAGCAGTGTCAAGAAAGTCATTATTTCCGCCCCGGCGAAGAACGAAGACATTACGATTGTTCTTGGTGTCAACGAGGATAAATACGTTCCCGCAGATCATCACGTCATTTCCAACGCGTCATGTACCACCAACTGTCTGGCGCCGGTTGCGAAAGTCATTCATGAAAATTTCAGCATCCGTTCAGCGCAGATGACTACGATTCACTCCTATACCAATGATCAGCAATTGCTGGACTTGCCTCATAAAGACTTACGCCGCGCCCGCGCAGCCGCGCTCTCAATGATTCCCACTTCGACAGGCGCCGCAAAGGCCGTAGCCTTGGTGCTGCCCGAACTGAAAGGTAAGTTTGACGGTATCTCAGTGCGCGTACCGACGCCGAATGTTTCGCTCGTCGATGTGGTCATGGATGTTGAGAAAGAGACGAGCACTGAGGAAGTGAACCGCGCCCTGAAAAATGCGGCGAACGAAGAATTGACTGGGATCCTTGCGTTTTCTGAGGAGCCGCTTGTATCGAGCGACTTCAAACGGAATTCGAACTCGTCAATCGTCGACGCGGAATACACCAAGGTCATCAATGGTCGGCTGGTGAAAGTGCTTTCCTGGTATGACAATGAGTGGGGATATTCCTGCCGCGTGCGCGACCTCATCAAGTTCATCGCCGGCAAAGGACTCTAAGGGTGAGCAGTAAGCGGTGAGCAGTAAGCTGTTTCTTGCTTTTGCTGCTCACTGCTTACTGCTCACCGCTCACGGCTCACTATGCCTAAGCTTTCTATCAAAGACCTTAACCTGAAAAGCAAACGCGTCTTCATCCGCGTTGACTTCAATGTTCCAATCAAAGATGGCAAGGTTGACGATGACACCCGCATTCGCGCTTCCTTGCCGACTATTCAATACGCAATTGAGCAGGGCGCTCGCGTGATTCTCGCTTCGCATCTCGGACGCCCAAAGGGAGAACGCGTCGAGAAATACAGTCTAGCCCCAGTTTCCGATCATCTTTCAAGTTTACTCGCGAAGCCAGTCGCTTTTGCGAAAGACTGTATTGGCGAGGAAGCTGAATCGAAAGTTGCCGCAATGCCGGACGGCGACGTGCTGCTGCTCGAGAATCTGCGATTTCACAAGGAAGAAGAGAAAAACGACGACGAGTTTGCGCAGCAGCTGGCGCGGCTGTGCGATGTTTACGTTAACGACGCATTCGGCGCTGCACACCGCGCGCACGCATCCACAGTCGGTATTACACAATTCGTAAGTACGGCGGCCGCAGGTCTGTTGCTGCAGAAAGAGTTGGATTATCTCGGACGCGTCATTAACAATCCGCAACACCCATTCGTAGCGATTCTGGGCGGCGCAAAAGTCTCAGACAAAATTCCCGTGATTAATGCGCTTATCGATCGCAAAGTCGACAAGATCTTGATCGGTGGCGCGATGGCTTACACGTTTTTTAAGGCTGAAGGTTTTACGGTCGGCAAGTCACTGGTTGAAAACACTAAATTGCAAATCGCGCTAGAGATCAAGAAACGCGCCGAGGCTGAAGGTGTCGAGTTACTTTTGCCGACGGATCACCAGGTTGTCGACAGCTATGAGCCCATCAAGGGCGACAAGATTATTGCGAAGACGATTCCGATCGAGTTCACAAATGCCGGCCACGCGGGTATGGACATCGGCATAGAAACAGTTGCGCACTTCGCCGACGCTTTGCGCGACGCGCGCACGATTATCTGGAATGGGCCGATGGGTGTGTTTGAAGAACCACCGTTCAACGAAGGGACAATAGGAATCGCATGCGCGGTGGCCGAAGCCGCGGATCGCGGCGCGACGGTGATTGTCGGCGGTGGCGACTCAGTGGCAGCGGTGACGCAGGCGGGCGTTGCCGATCGCATCACACATATCTCGACTGGCGGCGGCGCAACACTGGAATTTTTGAGTGGGAAAGAATTGCCAGGAGTTGCAGCGTTGAGTGATAAAGGCTGATTAGCTCCGAGGTC
>DATLBQ010000218.1:0-5963 GCA_035526805.1 Pyrinomonadaceae bacterium | reverse complement strand
ATCTTCGATGTTGCCATGATCGCTCGTGAGTATAACCGTTGTGCGATCCAAATCGATTGCGGACAGGACATCCCTGATCAACCTGGCAAGATTTGTTAAGACAGCTTTTGCCGCCTCCATATCCTGCGCGTGTCCGACCTTGTCAGTGATGAAATATTCATACAGCGTGAAGCGATTCTCGGCAACAATTCTTGCGAGCACGATTGCAGCTTCGTCCGCCGTTCGGGGCTTCACGTCCTCACCTCGCGCAATGAGCATGGCATTCGTGAAATCCTGATAGACGGCCCGTCCGGCTTTTAGATCATGCACAGTGCGGAAAGGCAAACCCGCGGCTTCCACGGCTGCCGTTGTGGCGGAGACCCAGCGCGGACGTTCGTCGAAAAACCTCTGTGTATAGGTGTTCGCAAATGTGATTGGTGCAATCCCGGCGCGAGTCAGTTGCAGGAATAGCGAGTGCTTGCGAATTATTTCCAACATCGTGCTGTTCGGAAATCCCTGCTTGTGGTAACCAAGCTGCGAAGGAACATTGACGCCGGTAAGTATTGTGGTTTGGCCGGAGGCGCTTTGCGGTCGCCCGTCAACGCCTAGGGATGCGTCGGTAGGAACAACAATTCCGTCAAATATCGTCTCTGATTCTTCGCCCTGAAAGATGGCGAGAGGCGCCGCGTCGGGCAGACCATCGAGTGGATTGTATTCACCTCGCGAACCAATGCCCAGGCCGTCGATGAAAAAAAGCAAAACTGACATAGGAGCGATGAATATCATCCGAGATGACTGCATGCAAGTAGCGCTTTAAATAATCCTGCCGAGGCTGGAATGTCGAAGGTGGCATCAGCGGAATTCCGGTTCTCACGGGCACAGGCGCGAAATGCAACAACCTGGGCCATCGGCGCAGGAAAAGATTCGATAAACCTCTAAGCGCTGAAAGCGCGAAATGAACGGTGTGAAGGGACAAGTACCGCCGGATCATTTCGCGCCTTCAGGGCTCGGAACGTCTAAATTGTGCTTGGCCCTGGGTCGATGGCCCAGGCTATTACATTTCGCGCCTATGGCGCTGGGACTTTGGTCCTGAGTCAGTTACCGCTCGCGGTTCTGATTCGTTGAAGGGTCGTCTTCCAGATCCAGTTGCCCGCGTTCGCGATAGAGGTTTAGTTTGTTGTGCAGGGTCTTAAGGCTTACGCCCAGCAGCTCGGCTGCCCGTGTCTTATTGTTTCTCGTCTTTTTGATCGTACGAATGATCATTTGACGCTCGACTTCTTCGATAGGTGTACCCACCGGAAACGTTATAGTGTCTTCGTTCCTCAAGCGCTCGCGCTGATCGATCGGGTACGGCGCGAAATGATGCCGCTCAATCTGTTCGCCTGAGCAAATGACCACTGCACGCTCGATCACGTTGCGTAGCTCGCGAATGTTACCGGGCCAGGCGTGAAACTGTAGTGCCTCGAGAGCAGCGGCACTCAGAAAACGCGCTGGGCGGCCGTGTTTCTCCGCAAGTTTTGTTACCAGATACTGGGCGAGAAGGGGCAAGTCGTCTTTTCGATCCTTGAGTGGTGGCAGTTGAATGCGAAAGACATTCAGACGATAAAGCAGATCCTCGCGCAGGTTTCCCTTGCTGACTGCGTCTTGCGGATCCTGATTGGTGGCAGCCAGCAGCCTGACGTCAACTTGAAGCTCTTTGCGGCTTCCCAGACGGCGAACAGATCGTTCCTCAATCACGCGCAGCAGTTTCGACTGTAATACCGCAGGCATCTCGGCAATTTCATCGAGCAACAGAGTGCCGCCCTCAGCTAACTCAAAACATCCTGCACGTCTCGAAGCCGCGCCCGTGAAAGCTCCTTTTTCATGACCGAAGAGTTCAGATTCCATCAATGTCTCGGGAATGGCCGAGCAATTGATGCCGATGAATGGCTTGTCTCTTCGTGGACTGAGCTGATGAATCGTGCGGGCCACCAGTTCCTTGCCGGTTCCGGATTCCCCTGTGATCAAGACAGAGGCGGATGACGATGCGACTTGTTCGACAAGTGAATAGATTTCGCGCATCGGCGCTGAGTTTCCTACAAGCTCGCCAAACGCGCCGCGATCCAGCAGTTGACGACGCAGACCTTCAATCTCGCGTTTTGCTTCACTCAGTTCAGCAGGCTGGGGTTCAGTTAACATAAGATTTTATCGGCGAGACCGCGTTCGCCAGATTATGACAATACCATGCGGGTTAGCTGTCGCCGGCAGAAAAATATTCGGCAATCGCGCGCGCGAGCGAGGGAATTGTAAACTGCTGCGGCTGGATTTCCACTCGCAGCCCAAAGTTTCGGGCAGTAGTTGCTGTGATATCGCCGATGCATGCGATAACAACGCCAGCCAGCGCGTTGCTCAAGTCCTGGGTATCGAAAAGGCGGCCTAGATTTGTGACGGTTGAAGAACTTGTAAACGCGATGCAATCCGCGCTGCCGGAAAGCATCGCAGCCACGCGTCCGCGATCGATGTCGGCAGGAAGAGCAGTGCGATATGCAGGAACTACGTCCACGCGCGCGCCCGCTAGCTCAAGCGCCTGCGGCAAGTAATCCCTGGCGACGGAAGCACGAGGTATCAGGACGTTCAGACCCTGCAACGCCTTCGTGCCACCGACAAACCGCTCAAGCGCGCTGAACACGCCTTCAGCTTTGAATTCCTCCGGTATCACATCTACGTGAATGTGCAGATCGCGCAGCCGGTCACCCGTTGCTTCACCGATGGCGCAGACTCTTAGTTCGTCCAGTTCACCGACCGCGCGATTCGCCGCTGTTAGTCTTTTGAAGAAATAGTCCACGCCATTGACGCTGGTGAAAATGATCCAATCGTAGCCATAGAGATGTTCTATGGCTTCATCGAGCCGTTCGTAGTTGTCGAGGGCGCAGATCTCGATCATTGGACAAACAATTACCTCAGCGCCGTATCGCTTGAGTTCTGTTACGAACTCATCCGCCTGATTGGAAGCGCGGGTAATCACAATCGTGCGGCCGGCCAGCGGTTGGTTTGTGGTCGATGTTTGTTGCGCGGGATTCACTGAAGCTTTATGTCCGGTCCCATTTCGCTTCTACGGAGCGGAAGCCGCAGCCTAAAGGCTGAACTTTGAACGGGCTATTCCGCCAGCAAGGTGGCTGCACCATGCTCGAGAAGTCGTGCGGCCAAAGTAGAGCCCAATTGCTCGGCTTCGTCCAACGCGCCCATGATGCGATCCTTGACGATTTGCTGTCCCTGCGGATGTGCGACCAGGCCGTCGAGCCGGATACGTCGGTCGCGCACGATTGCGTAGGCTGCAATGGGCAACTGACAACCACCACCCAGCCTGCGAAGGAAGGACCTCTCAGCGATGCACGCCAGCCGCGTAAACTTGTGATCGAGTTTGCTGACGACTTCATTTACATCTGCATCGTCCGCTCGCGTTTCGATTCCCAGGGCGCCCTGGCCCACCGCCGGCAGCATTTCGCTCGCCGGCAGAGCGACACTGATACGGTTTTCCATTCCCAACCTGCGAAGGCCGGCACATGCCAGCACCAGCGCATCATATTGCCCTTCGTCGAGTTTCCGCAGCCGAGTGTCTATATTTCCGCGAAGATCCTGGATTACCAGATCAGCGCGCAAATGCTTCAACTGGGCCAGCCGTCGTGGGCTGGAAGTGCCGACTGTAACGGACTTAGGCAACGCCTGGATTGAGGCAATCGGGCCTTGAAGCTTGCGACTCAAGACCAGCGCGTCGCGAGGATCTTCGCGTTTGGTTATTGCGCCTATCATCAATCCATCAGGGAGAATGGTTGGCAAGTCTTTTAGCGAATGCACGGCGACGTCTACACGGCCTGCGAGCAACGCGTCTTCAAGTTCTTTTGTAAAAACACCTTTGCCGCCTATCACGGAAAGTGGATCCGTTTTGACATCTCCTGAAGTTGTAATAATTTCTATGCGAACGGCGACTGAAGGATCGAGCAGCTCGAGTTCGGCCTTGATCGTTCCGGCCTGTATGAGCGCAAGCTTCGAACCGCGAGAACCGATGACTAGGTGCTTTTTCATGGGTAGATGCGGTGGAACTTACTCTTCCAGGCCGAAGATATCCCGCCACGCCTGAATTGTTTCAGCATCGCTGGCATCGTAGGAACGTCGCATGTGGCTCAGCAACGGATGGGAAATTTTGTTCACAGTAGACACCAACAAGGCTTCGATCGCGCCTTCCTGTTCCACCGTTAGGGGACCAAGCCGATTCCGTTGGCGGGTCAGTTCGGATCGGGCTATATCCTGCAATTTATTTCTTAAGGCGCCGATGGTGGGCCCAATGTCCAGCACCCGAAGCGTTTGCTGAAACTGCATGATCTCTGATTCCACTATCAACTCGGCGCGTTCTGCTTCACGCTCGCGCTCGCGAATGTTAGACGAAATCACCGACTCCAGATCGTCGATATCGAAAACAAAGACGTTGGGAATCTTGCCAACGGCAGGATCGATGTTTCGGGGCACGCTGATGTCGATAAAGAACGACGGCCGGTTGCGACGTTTGCCCAGACTTTCGCGAGCCATTTGCTCGGTAATCAAATACTCGTCGGCGGCAGTTGAGCAAATAACGATGTCAGCCTCTGCCAGGTAGCGAGAGAGTTCATCAAACCGTATGGTCTCGCCGCCTAGTTCCCCGGCCAGATGTTCAGCACGATCGGCCGTGCGATTGGCAAGCAAGACACGCGACACGCCGGCATTCACAAGGTGTCGTGCGGAAAGTTCGGCCATCTCGCCCGCGCCAATCAAAAGTGCCGTATGTCCTTTCAGGGAGTTGAAGATTTTTTTCCCGAGTTCGACGGCCATGTAGCTGATGGAAACAGCATTTGCGCCGATGCCGGTTTCGGTGCGCACACGTTTGGCGACGCGGAACGCGTGATGAATCAGCCGGTTCAGGGTTCTTCCTGCGGTGCCCGCTTCCAGAGCTATTGAATAAGCGCGGCGCACCTGACCTAAGACCTGCGGTTCGCCGACGACCATCGAGTCAAGGGAGGAAGTTACGCGGAAGAGATGACGAATGGCCTCATCATCAGTGTGCTGGTAAAGATGTGTTTCAAAAAATGACGGAGGCAGCGATTCGCTTCTACTCAGGAACTGATTGATGCGCTCAAGAGTATCGCTGAGTCGTTCTCGCGTCGTTTCAGCCAGCACTTCGACTCGGTTGCAAGTCGAAACGATCAAGCCTTCCCTAACGATGTCGCCGTCAACCAGCGTGCGCAGCCCCTCGGAGCAGGCAGCTTCAGAAAAAGCAAGGCGCTCGCGCACTTCGACCGGCGCTGATTTGTGATTGATTCCTATTAGAACAATAGACATCGCGAAGTAGTTCGAACCGACTTTACCGTCTCATCCGAAAACGTGATAACCACCCATCAAACGCGCGCCGAAAAATGTAAGCAGGACCAACGCAAATCCAGCTACGCCCATCCATGCCGCCTTGCGTCCCCGCCAACTTGCACTTGAACGGTAAAGAATCAGCAAGAGGTAGAGCAACCATGTGAGAGCTGCAAATATCTCCTTGGGATCATTGTGCCATAAGCGCCCGTCGCGTGACGACGCCCACACCATGCCGGTGGCTATCCCCACGGTCAATAACGTGAGTCCGATTGCGGCAGAGCTCGTCGCGATTTCGTTAACGGTTGTTAGCGAAGGAAGCCGGTGGAAGATCGCGCTGAAAGTCTTCAGTTTTAATTCTCGCTCCTGCAACAAATACATGATGCTGGCAAGGAAGACTACGAAGAATGCCGCGTATGCGAAAAGAAGCAACGTAGTGTGAACCGGAAATAGCCAGGATGCGGAAAGGCTGCTGGCTTCAGCGCGATCGAGATTCGGCGAGCGAATGATCACCGCGATGAAAATGAGTCAAGAAACCAACGGTAAGGTTACAGCACCTAAAGGCCTGGCGCGGTAACGGTAAAGGACCAGTCCATAAGTGGCGATGAGCGTCCAGG
>DATLBQ010000217.1:0-6118 GCA_035526805.1 Pyrinomonadaceae bacterium | reverse complement strand
GTATCGTATCGACTTGAACGGAATCGCGATCTCAACTGTGTATCCAGCTTCGCCAATGATCCCCTTAGAGTCCAATAACAAATCCACGCTGAAGTCCTCGCCGCGTTCTTCCGTGAGAACGCCATCGCCCTGAATTCCCAGTGGATTGAAAAAGATTTCAAAGGCTTTGCGCCGATCGTTGAAGGTATCGAGATAAAAACCCACGTAGTCGTCCGAGAAAATGTTGTCGCGCTTGGCGACGGTAGATCTAACCTTATCGGGTTCATCAAAAGCACGAAACGCGATGTAAAGAAATTTTGGATCGTAACCCAGCAAAACTTCGGTTGGCTTGGAAGGGGCCGTGTTGTCGCCCGGATCGATCTGATAGAAATCTTTTAGCACTGCAGCGCTTTGCCAAACCGCGTCATTCAGGTTCCCGTCTATCACCGGTGCCGTTTCGAACTTTGGAATAGTGACTGGCGTCGACTTCTCCGGCGGCAGGACGACTGCGCCCTTCGCAGCAGTTGGTTGAGCAGCAGCGTTTTCGTTCGCGGAACTGGCTGGAAGCGAAGGCGTGGGTGACGCCAACGCAGCGGGAGACGCAGTGGGCGAAGCAGCCGGCACAACTGCTGGGGATTGCGAGACACCGGTCTGCGCGAAAATAAGAAAACTGAGGATGATCAAAGTTAACTTCTTCATGAACGTTGGTGGGCTCACTAATCTAGTTCAGCAGCTTAAACCAAGCCGGGTCTGAAATCTAAAGCGTGAAATATCAGAAGGTGTTCATAGGCGTGAATTACACTCTGCGAAGTGGGGTTAACTTGTCGGGATCTACCTCCGAAAATCCTAGAAGCTTTTGCGAAACAGGTAAGACATTTTGACAAAGAAGGTGCGACCGTTGCGGCGGAAGCCTGGCTCGAGTTGTCCGGAAAATGGATTGAACCCGCGACGATTCAAATCATCGTTGTAACCAATGTACAGAGCCGTGCCTGGATTCGGCGTGTAACCCAGCAGGAACTGTCCTTTATAGTTCGATGCGAGGGAATCAAAATCAATGCGCCCGCGCGCGAACAGGAAGCGGCTGAACTGATAGGTGCTGCGCAGGGAAATGATGTTCTCGTCGAAGGCGACAAGGCCGGTATCATAGCGCGTCAATTTCTCCTTGGTGAAATTGAGCGTTGCACTCAAGGCCGTTGTCGGCTGATAAGTTACGCCGCCATCGAAATGCCAAAAGTCGCCCGGTCCAGGATCTTGTGGCGCATTGCAAATGGACGGTGGATTTCTGCCGACGCAATGTCCCTGCGCCTTCGCAGCCGCAGCAGCCAATGCCGTAGGACTCACACGTGGAAACTTAGGACCGGCGCCGAAGTCGAAATCAAAATCGCCCCAACGGCGGTTGGCGAAAAAGTTAAAGTTAACTTTCTTGTTTGGCGCCGAGCCCGCAAAAAAGTAAAGGCCGCGATTTGAGGAGGAACGTTCGTCGTCGTTACCTGCGAAGGTGCAGGTGTTGAGAACGACGCAATTCACGCCCGGCCGGCGCTTTGGTCCAAACTCACTCTCATACACGCGTGCATAGCCCTTGTCTGTACCCACGCCGAGATAGGTTTCCTTCTTGAGGGTAAACTGGACTTGAGTCTCATTGTTCGCATCCTGCGACCGTGCCTGCCAATCGAAGCTTGCGGAGAGGTTCGTGTACACCCGCCATGAAATCAGGCGCGCTTTCGGCTTCGGTTCGGAGTTGTAACGAATAAACCAGTTAGGATTGTTGGTGTTGTTTCGGCGGTTGAAGCCCACGTCTGCGCGATAGTAGCGGGTGCGCCCGACCATAGAAAACTCGTGGCCAAAGTGCCGCCCGTTGTCGTTGTAGTCGATGGCGTAGATAAATCCGTTCTCATGGCGATCTAGTGTCAGGCCCTGTTCGGGAAAGAAAAACTGGCGACGAGAACGCGTACCCAGCACCTGCCAACTGAACGTCGTCTTCTTATCGAGGCGAAACCTGCCATCAAAGCCACCCAGCGCATTGTTTGTATCAACGAACCGCCGGTAGGTTCCCAGAAAGCCGACAAACGAATCTGACGTGCCGATGTCGCGTTTCAAGCGCAGGATGGCAACAGATGCATTCTTGTCCAGAAACCTCGGATTCGCGGTCGTTCGTTCTTCTTCACTAAAGTTGCCGGGACCATTATCAGAAGCGATCAACAAGCCGAAAGTGTTAAGGCCGACTTTGCCCGTTAACTTCGTAGCATAGTCAGGATCAATGATCGCCCGTGTGTGCACTGCGGCAATTTGCGTCCGAAAGATATCGATGCCTTCGAGAAAGAAGGGCCGTTTCTCTTCGAAGAAGATTGGAAAGCGTTGGTTGGCGGTAACTACTAACTGGTCGGATTCAACCTGCGCGAAGTCGGGATTGAGAGCGAAGTCGAGTGTGACTTGCGGCGTGAGGCTGTATTTCCCGGTTAAGCCCAAATCAAGTTTGATAGGTTCATTGACGAACCTCCCGCCCTGCGCGATTTGCGCAACGGTGACGGGCGGTTTGCGCTTACCAGTCTCTGAAAGCGTCAAACTGGGAATCAGTTCCAGCGTTCGTTCGGTCGAGATCCCTTCTAACCCGGTGAGATGACCGGCCTGACTCAGTAGCCCGGATTGGTCCTTTGATATCGGCATCCACGTGTCTTGTTCGCCGTTGATGTGCTTAATCTGGCGCAGAATGTGGATGCCCCATAACTTATCTTTACCGGCTTCGTAGCGCAGAGACTTGAAGGGGATCGCGACTTCCACCGTATAGCCGTCGGATGTTACCTCGCCCTTCGATTCCATAACAATGTCGACGCTGAAGTCGTCATTGCCACCTTCGGTCAGAAACCCATCTTGCTGAATCCCGAGTGGATTAAAGAACAGTTCATAGGCGCGACGCTTGTCATTGAACGTGTCAAGCAGGAGTCCGATCGTATCGTCGTCAAAAATCGAATCGCGCTTGGCAACGGAGGCCCGTACTTTGGTGGGATCGTCGTAGGCATGAAAGGCAAAATAAATGAAACGCGAATCGTACCCGGCCATCATTTCTGTTTTCGCTGAGGCCGCGGCAGTATCGCTCGGGCGCCATTGATGAAAGTCCTTGAAGACGGGCGCCGACTTCCACACCTCGTCGTCCAGCTTACCGTCAATGACGGGAGGCTTTGTGAACATAACCAACTTTACCGGGTTTAACTTTTCTGGCGGAAGCGTATTCGCCGGTTTTGCAGGTTTACGATTGGCTGCCGCCAAGTTGCCGCCGGGATCGCGCGTGGGCGAACTCTCGGGCGTCGCACTTGTCGAAGGCGTGGCAGTCGGAACGGCATCGTCTTTATCGGTCGCTGTTGTCGCTGAGGGTATGGTCGTTTGAGGCCAGGCCAATGGTGAGAAAAAACAGACAATGGCGAAGGCAAAGACGAAATGTATCATTGCAGTGGAGACTCTCTGCTCGTAAAGGATTCGGAAAAACTACTAACGATGATTAGGACGCTACAACGCGTCCGGGTGTTAACCCGTTGAGAGTCAGAAAGGTCTGCGGCACAACTCCGCAACGAGCGCGGTCAGCCTGAAGGGCGGAAATTTGCTCGTTACGTTTTCACTCACTTGCTGGTTTGTTGTAGTCTGAATCCCGGATCGAAATTGCTTGTGTGACTCGGTCACAAAGGCAAAGCATTTAACGCTGCGGCCACACGACAGGTTGCGTTAATTTCGTTCCACAATCTCGTAAAAATCCGGTATTTCGGAGCAACCATTGACCCCGAGCGAAGCACACTCTAACGAAGCACTAAGCAACAGTGTTTTCATGCGGGCGTGTCGCCGCGAACTGGTTCCCTACACGCCGATTTGGTTGATGCGCCAGGCTGGCCGTTACATGCGCGAATATCGCGAAGTACGCGAGCGCATTAGTTTTCTCGAATTGTGCAAGACCCCTTCCCTGGCCGCTGAGGTGACAGTTACTGCAGCTGAACGCCTCGGCGTGGACGCGGCAATAATTTTTGCCGACATTCTTTTGATCATTGAACCGATGGGCCTTCAGCTGGAGTTCAGTAAAGGCGAGGGTCCGGTGATCCACAATCCGGTGCGGTCGGCAAAAGATGTCGATCGTTTGCGTGAGTTTGATGAGGTGGAAGCGCTGGGCTTTGTCTTCGACGCTATTCGAGAGACACGCGGCGCGTTGCGAAATGATCTGCCATTAATTGGATTTGCGGGCGCGCCGTTTACGCTTGCCTCATACATCGCTGAAGGTGGAGCCTCAAAAAATTACGTGAACACGAAGACGCTGATGTACAACGATAGCGGCGCCTGGCATGCGATGATGTCGTTGCTCGCGCGTGGGTTGGTTCGTTATCTCAATGCGCAAATTGAAGCGGGTGCGCAAGCCGTGCAGTTATTCGATTCCTGGATCGGGGCGCTCAGTCCAGACGACTACCGTCAATACGTGCTACCGCATACGCGCAACGTCATCAAAGCGGTCAGGCAAGGCACGCCGGTAATCCATTTTGGCACTGGTACCGCGTCGCTGCTGGAATTGATGCGTGAAGCCGGCGGCGATGTGATTGGACTGGATTGGCGCGTGCGCTTAGACGAAGGATGGGAACGCGTCGGGCATGACGTTGGCGTAATGGGCAACCTCGATCCGGTGTCGCTATTTGCAAATTCGGATCACCTGCGCGCGCAAGCTGGGCTGATCCTTAAACAAGCAGGCGGACGCGCTGGCCACATCTTCAACCTGGGGCACGGTATTTTGCCTGAAACCCCGGTCGAGAATGTAATCGCGCTGGTTGATGCAGTGCACGAGTTGAGTCAGAGGTCTGAAGCGTCGCGTGGACTCCGGGGTCTTGCCTAACCAGATTTCTTTTCACAAGAATTGTCCACCGATTACGCAGATTTCACAGATTCAAAAATGGTTCGGAGCACCAACCGTGGAATTCGACTCGCTACAACTCTTATTCGTCTCTGCGTAATCTGCGTAATCTGCAGATGACTCTGCTTAAGCCGAATGATTAATCAAACATTTCTCGTTACTGGCCAACCGATGGAGGAGGCACCTTACGATGCACTGCTCGTAATCTCCTTTGGTGGGCCTGAAGGCATGGACGACGTAATGCCGTTCCTCGAAAACGTCCTGCGTGGTCGCAACGTGCCGCGCGAACGGCTGCTAGCCGTGGCCAAACATTACGAGCTGTTCGGGGGCGTCAGCCCGATAAACGAACAAAATCGAAATTTGATTAGTGCATTGCAACAGGAATTAAAAGCTAAGGGTCCGCATTTGCCGATCTATTTCGGCAACCGCAACTGGCATCCCATGCTCGCTGACACGTTGGCCACGATGCACGCAGATGGAATACGACGAGCGCTGGCTTTAGTCACGTCGGCCTACAGTTCCTACTCCAGTTGCCGCCAATATCTGGAGGACATCGAACGCGCGCGCCAAGCGGTTGGCCCGGATGCGCCTCGAGTGGAGAAGTTGCGCGCTTTTCATAATCATCCCGGGTTTATCGAAGCCAATGTCGAAAATGTGCGTAAGGCTCTTGAGCAAATTCCCGAGGAACGCCGCGCCGCCACGCAATTAGTCTTCACTGCACACAGCATCCCTGAGTCAATGGCCACAAACTGCGATTACGTAGCGCAACTGGACGAGACGAGTCGACTGGTCGCCGCCGGGTCGGGTCTGGAACATTGGCGGCTAGTGTTCCAAAGTCGCAGCGGCCCACCATCGCAACCGTGGCTTGGGCCGGATGTTTGCGAATACTTGCGCGAACTTCGCGGTGCGCGAGACGTGGTCGTAGCACCGATTGGCTTCGTTTCCGACCACATGGAAATTGTTTACGATTTGGATACTAAGGCGATGAGGCTCTGTCGCAAGTTAGGCTTAAACATGATTCGTGGCGCGACTGCTGGTACGCATCCGCGGTTTGTCGAAATGATTCGCGAGCTGATGATGGAACGAGTGTATCCGGAAACGCCGCGTCGGGCCGTCGGCAGACTTGGAGTTCCTGCTGATCGCTGTGCAACTGACTGCTGTTCGCTGAGTTGAGTCGTCGGACGGCGATGAAGTCAGTACCACCGCGCGGTAGCGGGTGGGTACGCCGTTAATGCTGGATACGCTCGGTGAGAAGACACGAAT
>DATLBQ010000216.1:0-10810 GCA_035526805.1 Pyrinomonadaceae bacterium | reverse complement strand
TTATGGATCTACCTGCCGATGCTCTTGGCCGCGCCCACAGACGTGGTTGCGCTGAACTTTTTCTTCGACACACTGCTTTTCTGCGGAGCCATTCTGCTGTTGGCGACTCGCTTGACAAAGAACCAGCTGCGGCGCGGATTTAATGCTGAATCATCCTCTCGGCGCGCGGACTGTGGAGCCTGCCATGATGCTGACCCGCTAGTCCAACAACAGTCCAACAACTCGAACGTGACAGGCCCGTCGCCCGGCGTTAGTGATCGGCGCAGATCGAATTCTGCCGGCTAGCGCCGCTCCCAGTTCCCTTCACTGAAAAGCGCGGGCTAAACAACTCGACGCCGAACGCAACGGTTACAAGATTCTGCGAGAATGAATCAGTTGTTCACGGAGATAATAAGCTCGCGACGACGCAGTCTCTACTAGTGAGTCAAGGAGAGTGAAACATGATTGGTGCATCTGCCTAGGTAATGGTCCGGTTTCGTCTATTTGCAAGAAGCGTTGAATCGAGCCCTCGAGATAAAATGCCGTGTTGATGCCCGAAAGCAACCTAGTTCCTCCTACTTCCGACTGATGCTTGGCTAAGATGTGCACACCCGATTGAAAGAAAACTCTTGGAAAGTGATACATAAGGGAGCTCAGTGCTTCAAAAACGTCTAAGTTCTTCCCGGCGTTTTCAACGAATTCAAGTATCAAATCCTTTCCTAGCGCAATATCTTGCCTTTCATAATCAAGTTTTTGCCAAGGTGCGTCGGCTAGTAGCATGCCCCGAATCAATTTTCGACTATTTTTTTCTCCCTGATACCGAGAGTCCCGATCGGCAGTGGCGATTGCGATGTCCTCAACTTTCTTTGACAACTCTTTCCAAAAAGCCCAATAGAGTTCTTTCTTGTTATTGTTTTCCGTTACGACCGCGACGCTCAGTTGTAGATAGTCAATAAACTCTGGAGCGTTCTCGCATCCCTCGACTAAGCGGTCGGCAAACAGCTTAGAACCCGATGGTCCCAACGAGACGAGGTACTCGGCGAACCTCTTTGTAAAGTTGAGTCTTGGTTCAGAATGAATCCAAATATCGTCATCAATCCGCTCGCCTCGATGCTTTCGAGTGGACTCCTCGATTGCGAAGAATAGAGTTAGCATTCGAGAAAGTAGCGCAACGTGAGTCGGATCGGTCGAGCCATCGGGAACCATAAAGCACGGGGTTAACATGTACCACGGGCTGTGGGTCTGGAATTGCAGGCTCTTCATATCGCCTTCCGTCAGCGATATGCCATCATTTGCAAGACGCTGACGGAAATCATTTACCCACGACGCGACGTCTGCAGCTGCACCTTCGTCGGCATCATTCAGGAGAAACGTGGAACGCCGCCTACGATGGCTGTTTTCTACCTGAAGACGCGCGAACTCTACGGCCCCACACAAACAACTCTGTGCGAAGTCGCGATCTCGTTGCCAAAGGTGTTCCCTGATTCCTTTTGCAGTTGATTCTCGAACGTTAGCATTCTTGTGTGTAAGCGCTATCGCGAGCAGTTGTTTGGCGAAACGTTTCTCTTCATCGGACTTGGCCAAATCGAACAACATTGATAACACTGAAGCGGCGGACGCAGCCCCATCAAAGTCAGTCTTATCCTCCGCAACAAGGCTGTCGTCGGAATGCACATTAGAAAGTACCGCATGTACAATGGTGTCAGCACACCAAGAAGCATCAGGGCTAGTCATTTCACTCGAA
The DNA here is from genome assembly GCA_035526805.1 of Pyrinomonadaceae bacterium. Classification (GTDB taxonomy): domain Bacteria; phylum Acidobacteriota; class Blastocatellia; order Pyrinomonadales; family Pyrinomonadaceae; genus PSRF01. The sequence goes on along the minus strand of DATLBQ010000216.1, from coordinate 9,087 downwards.
TGGTCACGTAAGAAGATAGCTGCTGCCTTTACGACCGAGCCGATGTACAGTTTTGATAAGTCACCTATGGACTCTTGCTTCATGATTTCGGCGAGACCCCTAGCCTCCTCAAGCGCATCGTTCCAAGTTGAGAAATACTCTTGATCCGGTTTTTCTTGATCGAATACTTTGCCCGTCCACACGTACATCCGCATAAAGCGTTCATGCAACGCCTTATGCTGCTGCGATTCTTGCTGCAACTTCTCTAGGTCAGCTTCGAGCGGCTGCGACTCGAAGATTATCCTGTTTTTTTCGCGATCCTCTGTAGCTTTCCAACCACGGCTGTCGATCCGATGAAAACGAAACCGCCAATTGTCTAACGTGGGTGCTTTAGCGCGGAGTTCATCGACGACTGCGAAAGCTTCCGCTCGTAGATCACCAAACTGCAATCGCGTTAGGAGAGTCTCTAAATGCTCCTGGCGCCATGGCCGTAAAGCTGCTGTGCGTCGTTCAGTTGTGTATGGCTTTGCAAGAGGGTCATTCTGAAGTGGAGACGAAAACCAGTCTGTTTCATTTCCTCCTTGCTCCCGCACAGTGCGAGCCATATCAATCCCATAAAGAGCAGGACATCTCAGCAGTGGCAACGCGGCTTTTCCAAGGAGCTTAGGAAAACCAGATGCTAATGATGCTAAGATTCCAGTCGTCATTACAGAATTGCTGTTACGCAGAATATGATCAAAAACCCATTCCGCGCTCTCGCGTGAGGATGGTTGTTCAGCGAGACTTATCAACCAGTTCTCAAGGGCCATCAGTGCGGATTGAAGGAGATAGGGCACTACCGAAAAACCGCGGTACGCTACCCACAAACGCGGCGAGCAGCACTGCTTCACAGAAGTTTGATCATCCAGCAGGATCTCTATTTCCTCACCGCTGGTAGTTTGAGGGTTTCGGAGAATTGTCACGCGCCTGTCGGGCGAATCTAAATTGGAATGCGCATACTTGTCCCCGGCCCGATTGAGTAAGTCAAGACTGAAATCCAGTCCCTTTCGAGGGTGAAATCGCAGAAGATGCTGGAAGGGCCCTTTCGCACCGCTCGCCGGAAAGAACTCGTGCTTATATGCGTGAAGGCCGAAATAATGTTCGACGTCCAGATGCGACATTTCGTCAGGGTCTTCTTCAGAGTCGTCGTCAAAAAATTCCTCCAAGGCGAGTTTGATAACAGTATCAGGCACATGTTTGCATAAGAAAACGGTATCGAACGTCCCTAGCGCCATCTTGCAAAACTCATCGACGTAATGCGGTCGTCGCGCGCCTTTTGCAAAGACATCACCGTTAAGCAACTCCTCAAATTCATTATGTATGGCGGGCACAGTTTTGATAATTACTCTCAGCAGCTTTGTTCGATGATTATCTTCGTCGCGATATGAATCCTTCAAAGGGGTCAAGAGCGAGAGCGCCAAAAGGCCAGCCTCGCGAGCAACGTCGGGCATCTCTCTTTCAATATGAATCAAAGACGACCACTCTTCGAGTATCGCCACGACATGAGCAGTTAACCCGTTCGTCAAGTGTTCTGTGTTTTCGAAGAGAAAGCGAATGATCGCACTCCAACCAGGGCCAAAAGGTTGGAGAATCAGGTAGGATCCCGGCTTATTCGCGCTTAACTGACGCATTAGTTCCTCGTTCGGCGTTTTGCAGGAGATTCTCAGCACGAAAAGGAATCGCTTTAGGAGCTCTGCCTCGTTATCGAAAAGCCGATCGCCCAACTCGGCAAGAAAACTGTAAGGGTTATCACTGAGCAGTACCGCAGAAATCGTTTCGTCCTGCCAATATCTGCGAACATTCGGATTTGTCAGAATCTCAAGAATCAGCGCCTTCACATCGTCGCCAAGCCGTAGCTTTTGATAAAGCCACAAGCGGAAAGCGCGATTCATCGCTGGCTCGTTGCCAACTTCAAGAAGAAACTTTGGTACATCGTCAAAAGATTGTTGATATATATCGTCAATGTACCGTTCGAGCGCCCAGTCCTCGAGAACGTCATGAGCCGGACTAATCAATCCCTTGGATGCTTCACGTCGTAACAAGTCGTCTTCTTCAAGCTTTAAGACCGCTTCACAATCGAAACCTCTCTCCGGCACTCCATAAACCATTCGTTTGGCTCTGGCGACAGCCATATCGACGAAAGTGCGACTTCGCTTAACTGGCAAACCGCCAATTCGCACGTGTTCCTTGGCGATGACATTTCTCCAAACAGCTGCGCGAAATTCTCTTTCGCCTTGCCCAGCTGAAAATTCGCTTCCAGCCGCGCTGACTCGGAAAGCCAAGTCTGCTAGAAATGGGTTGTGAAGTAAGGGCCTGAGTGCCGGATTTGCGCCAATTGCTCTTAGAGGTTCAAGTTTCTCGCACAGCGTTTCGATCTCCCGATCATTGAAATCAGTAATTGGTAGCGAAGTGTACGCAATAGCCGTCGGTTGCAAGTAATTAAAGGCTACCTGCTGGTAAGCGTAATCGCGACCCGTTGCAATCACAGTCCAACCGGGATGGGTATTGATAAATTGAAGTAGGTCAGTAAAGGCCGAGGGATTTTCTAATTCTAACAATTTCTCGATCGATTCAAGTAAAAGGTAACGCTTAGGCATCAACGCAAAGCCAGCCTCAATGTCGCGAATTGAGCTGTCTAAGCCAATCGCCGAAAACACGTTGTCAAGATGTGCGTGATCCAGGTCTTCCGTTCTAAGGCAAAAAATCGGTGCACGACCATTCATATAATCAGAAAACTTTCGTACGAGGCTCGATTTTCCCGCTCCGCGGCCTCCGGTGATCAAAACAAATGTAGACCTTTCACTTGCCTCGACGAGTTTGGCAAAAAGTTCTGGCCTCGTGACGTGAACGCCGCCAATCGAAGTTCGGATGCCGTTGACGATGTACTCTCCATGATCTTTCAGCTTTCTTAGATCGGAATCCCACTGAGATCGCCTTGGATCGAAAGCCTCGCGAATTTCTCGCGGCAACGTTTCTAGAGTAAGAGTTCCGGCATTCTGATTAGCTGACTGAACGGCGTCGACTATTTGCGACCAAAGACCGGTCGGGTCTTGCTTGGACGATTGGCCAATTAACGACTGGAGCAGGGATAACGTCCCTCCATCTTTAGTATCCAAGTCATATCCAAGCAGATGATACGATTTTAGAAACTCCCAGAACTGTTTATCAGAGATGTTCTGCCCACCATTTGCGACGTTCAAAGCCTTTCGAAAGATCTGCAGTTTTGTCCTCTTGGTGGCGCTGCCCACCCGATTGACCTTATCTAGAAATTCGCCCTCGTCTTGCGAGCATCTTGCCCACTCAAGGAGAACGCGCACATGATTGATATCCATAGCGCTTAGCGGGCCAGTGACTAACGCGATCGCATCAACCCCGGCGGTGAATATGGTTGGATCGTTAAAGTCATTCCAAGCCGCGGCGATTACTTTGGCGAAAGTCTCATCGCTTTCATTGAAACTAATCTCATGTTTGATTTGCGCCAGAAGTCTTGCTTCATCCTGCGAGTGCGGCTCTCTCGCATAAACAATGAAATCATCAGTCTTGAAGCCCGCATACGAGCCTTGCAATTTCAGCTTCGTAATCGGCCACGAGGGAAGACAGGGTGATACCCGCCCAGTCAGCATTAGAGTCGTGAACGCAGCCTGTACGCGCGTTTCGAAATTTGCTCCACCCGCTCCGGTAGAAAACGGGTTACTGTGCTGTGATGAAGCTTGACTCAATTATTTCCCCTTCGCTCTTTCGTGAGATCTGTGAACTTCACACCGAAGTCAATAATCGCATTACAACGATTATAAGTGATTGAACCTCAGGGTGGAGAGTCAATAACTTATGGTTCCGAGAGTAAGTGAGACCATCCCTCCTGAGGATGTTTGCATCTGGAAAGATACTTGTTGGATCAAGTTGAGTACTTATCTTATAACGGTGGCAGATAGCAGGCGACTTACTATTTGCTCAAGCACGCACTCGCGTGTTTTAGTCTGAAGCACTTCTCGGAGGACACAACGAATGCCGACTGATTACCCGTACAAGAATCTCGTCTTTGAAGGTGGCGGTGTTAAGGGCGTCGCCTACGGGGGCGTGTTCGAGGTGCTGGAACAAAACAAAATCACGCCGCAGATTGAACCAACGTTAATCAGCGGCGGAAACTTCCGCCGGCGCCATTACTGCCACCATGATGGCCCTCAATTACTCTGCAGAGGAATCCCTCAAGTTACGTTGCTCTTAATACTTGAGCCTGCGAAGCTGGCGGCAGGACCTGTATCGCCAGCTTCGCAGGCTCAGAGTTTAATTTCTCTGTGTGCCCCGGGCTCGCAAAGCCTCGCCCGGGGCCACTATTCTGCCGCCTGCTAACAAGAGTGGTTGAAGGGCTACGCAGCCGCCTTCATTCCGTTCTCAACGCCACCAGCGGATCGACTCTCGTTGCGCGACGCGCCGGGATGTAACACGCCAGCAGCGCGACCCCAAAGAGGGCAAGACCGACGACCGCGAGAATGAGCGGATCGCGCGTTGGCAAGGATGGAATGACGGAAATCAATAGCTTGGAGATGCCGTACGCGCCCGCAACTCCAAACAGCATTCCAATCAAAATCAAGAGCGCGCCTTTGCCCAACACCAGCCAGAGAACGTCGCGAGTCTGCGCTCCGAGCGCCAGACGAATTCCGAGCTCTCCAGTTCGTTGAACGACCGTGTACGAAACAACGCCGTAAATTCCAATCGCCGCCAGGATCAAACCGACTGCGGCAAAAGCGCCCAACAAGCTTCCCAACAAAGAGATACTGCCCAAACCCTGATCGACCGCAGCTCGTGCTGTGCGAATCCGATAAACCGGAAGATCGGGATCTAGTCCCGCAATTGCGCTTCGCAGACTACTACCTACCGCTTCGGGGTTCCCGGAAGTACGCAGAGCGATCATGAGATACGCGGGCGCCGCCTGTGCCAGCGGGACAAATGCTTCAAAGCGTGTGTACGACTCTCCCAGGTCACCGGGAAAGGCGAGGTCATTAACTACGCCAATGATTTCATAATACTGCTTCTTTGGACCAGGATTACTTATCCGCTTTCCAATCGGACTTTCGTTTGGCCAGAAGGTACGAGCGGTTGATTCATTGATGATGACGACTTGCGGGTGATCTGCTACATCCGTTTGGTTGAAATTGCGCCCGTGTTGCAAACGCGCCCCGAGAGTTTCGAAGTAGCGCGAACTCACTGGCTCAAAAAACATTTCCGGCAACTTCTCCGGCGGTGGCTCGGGCCTACCCTCAACCACAAACGAACTACTGCTGTTGAAACCAAAAGCAATTTGGGAACCTCCAATGGCAACATGTTGCACACCAGGCAGCGCGCCGAGGCGATTTTCCAATTCGGTTAGGAACACAACTCGCTGCTTATCAGTTGCGTATTTATCCCCTCGCAGGCCCATCTGCGCCGTCAACAGTCCATCAACACGCCAGCCCGGGTCTGAATTGATGAAACGTTGCAACCCACGCAAGAACAATCCCGCCGCGGCCAGCAAGATCATCGCAAACGCAACTTCCCCAATGATGAGCATGTGTCGCAATCGGTGCTGCGAACGTCCAGACGTGGATCCCCGCGAGTTCTCTCGCAGGGCCTGATTGACATCCGCTCGGGATGCTAACCATGCAGGAACGGTTCCGAAGAGCAGTCCTGTCACAACTGAGCACAAGAGAGCAAAGCCAAATACTTTGTAGTCGAGTTGGACACTGGCTCCCGGCAAATCAGCGAAGAGCCGGGCGCTGATGAATCGAACACCCCACAGCGCGATGCCAAGACTGATAATTCCACCTATTAGCGCGACCACGATGCTTTCGGTTAGCGACTGCCGCAGCAGTCGCAGGCGGCCGGCACCGAGTGCCGCACGAACAGCCAACTCGCGCGAGCGCGCTGCCGTGCGAACGAGTTGAAGGTTAGCGAGGTTTGCGCACGCGATCAGCAATACAAACCCTGCCAGTCCAAAGGTGAACCACATGACAGTTCTGCCGATGTCGTCGGAGGTAGATCGCTGAAGCGGCTCCAGCCGCAGGCTCTCGCCTGGATTCGAGGAATGCTCTTTGCCAAGATTTGCGGCTAGAGCAACCATGCTCTGCTCCGCCTGTTGAATTGAGACGCCTGGCTTGAGTCGACCAAACGAAGAGAGAAAGTTAGTGTCGCGGTTTGTCTTCCGTTCATTAGTAAACGTGAGTGGCTGCCAGATATCGATCGGGCGCCAAAGAAGCGGGTGTTCAAACCCGGGAGGCATGACGCCGACAATCTCAACTGTCTTTCCGTCGAGCTGAATTGTGCGTCCCACTATGTTTGGGTCGCTGCCAAAACGTCTTGTCCAAAATCGATCAGTCAAAACGATAACGTTGTCAGCGCCAGGCTCAAACTCTTCAGGTTTGAATACGCGGCCGCGCGCGGGCGCTACTTCCAACAGCGGAAAGAAGTCGGCGGTTGCCGCAAGGCTCAGCAACCGGTCCGCGGTGTGGCCCTCTTCGGTCAGGTTACGGTTCACAAAGTTGTAGGCCGCCATCTTCTCGAAAACCGTGTTTTTGTCCCGCTGCTCAAAAAAATTCGCGGCCGAATGCGGCCAACTCTGAGAATGTGGCGACGTGCGAAATATTCTTACCAATCGTTCGGACTGAGGGTAAGGCAACGAGCGAAATATGAAAGTATTCAGCACACTGAACATCGCTGTATTGACACCAATCCCCAGTGCCAGCGTCAGCACTGCTACCACAGTGAAACCTTTGTGCTTTAGCAACATGCGCAAGCTATAGCGCACATCCTGCGAGAAGCTGGTCATACTTTTTCTCCGTTCGTCAGTTTGCGGACGTTTGTCTCAAATTGAAGGCTCCGACAAGGCCCCCGAAGGGCCGAAAGTTATTAGCCACACCCGTACGGGCGTGGATTGGTCAGAAAAAAAGTGAGCGCCGAAGGTTTGACATGGCAAATAACTTGAAGTGCTGTCACTTCGAACCCTTGCGGTTCGGCAGCTACCACTTCAAATTGTAACGCTTCATGGTGCCTTGTGGGTCTTGTGCAACGCTGTGTTACAAACAGATCTAGTTTGTGTCTTCAACGTTCTACACGAGCAACGGTTCCCAAAAAGGCCATCCGGCGGGTTCCCTGGAGAATCGCACAAAGCGCAAAGCTACTTGATCAAGTTCACTCTCATGTTTTAGCGTGACGCAATTCTCGGAGGGCTCAACAAAATGCCGACTCATGATTACCCGTACAAGAACCTCGTCTTTGAAGGTGGCGGTGTTAAGGGCGTCGCATACGGGGGCGTGTTTGAGGTGCTGGAACAAAGGCACATCACGCCGCAGATTGAATCGGTGGCGGGAACTTCCGCCGGCGCCATCACTGCCACCATGATGAGTCTCAATTACTCTGCCGAAGAATTCCTCGAGATCATGATGACCCTGAACTTCGAAAAGTTTGAGGACGGCTGCGATCTTATCGGGCCTTTCAGGCTCATCCGGCATTTTGGCTGGTTTAAGGGAAACTACTTCCTGAAGCTTATGGAATCCTACATTGAGACGAAGACCAGGGATGGTCAGAAGCCAGGGAATGGGCGCGCGACGTTCAGGGATTTGGTCGAGAAGTATCGGGAGAGACACTTCAAAAAACTATATGTCTTCGGCACCAACCTGACGCAACAGGCGGTGCAGAAGTTTTCCTACGAGACGACACCTGATGTGGCCGTAGCCGACGCGGTGCGCATTTCCATGTCGATACCCTTCTTCTTCGAGGCGCGGTATTACGAGCAGAACGGCAGCAACGATGCTTATTGTGATGGCGGCGTGCTGAACAATTATCCAATCGACACGTTTGATGAACAGCACACTGCTGTTGATCCCGACTCCGGCCAGCAGATGCTTCATAGAACGCCTAACCGGGAGACGCTCGGATTCCATTTCGACAATCCAGGCCAATCCCCGTCGCCCATCAATAGTCTGCGGAGCTTTACCGGCGGCGTCATCGACGCTCTTTTGGACATCCAGGATATTCTGCTGAAGACAAACCCTGGTGACGAACGGCGCTCGGTCTTCATCAATGACCTGGGCGTCAAGTTCACGGACTTTGAACTTTCCGACCAGACGAAACGCGCGCTGGTCGATCAAGGAAGGATTGCCACCACCGAGTACCTGGACAAACCCCAACAGCCGCTGCCTGAGATTAAGCGGCTCTTGCGTCGCGCCTAGAATGATTTCATTTTATGCTGACTTGCGCTCATCAGATATGCTCCCTCCAGTTTGTTGTCATTTTTTCTCATTGCGCTGGGATTTTTTCTAGCCAACCAAACCCGGTTGCTACGCTTCCGGTAACGCTGAAAGCGTTCGCTAATTCCAGCCCAGGGTTGCGCTCCGGCAACCCTGCGATCACGACCGCCGATAATTGAAGGACGAAACCCTGAAGGGGTTGCGTCGAAGGTTGCGGAATCGCGACAGCGTCGCAACCCCTTCAGGGTTGCGAAGAGAATTTACTGCTAACGACGATGACCCAGGGTTTCAAAGCAAACCCTGGGCTGAAATTGGCCAACGCTTTCAGCGTTCTTCACAACATCTTATCCAACCGCTCCATCGGCGACCGCAGGGATCGCTTGGTCTTCAGCAGGTCGGACCAGAGGTCGCCGACGTTTGCGATGCGTTGGGCCATGTTCCGTATCGTGAAACTTTGTGGCGAAACCTCACCCCGTTCTACTTCCTCCCATGTGCATGGCGCTGAAACTGGCGCGCCTCGTCTTGCACGAACAGTGTAAGCAGCGGCGAACGTGGCGCTGTAATCGTTGCGACCGGTGTCGACGAGAATGCGGCCGCGCCGATCCACTTTGAGAAACTCGCGCGTGAGATTTTCCGGATCACGCGCCACCAGCAACTTACCGACCTGATGAGCGAAGCGCGCCACTGTGGCGAAATCTGCCTTCGCCTCCAACGGCACTGCGATGTGAAATCCCTTTGACCCGGTGGTTTTGATCCAATTGGGAAGGCCCAACTCGTTCAGCAGCGCGCGCAGGTCCAGCGCTGCGCGACACAACACGTCCAACTGACGTTTGTCAGCAGAATTGCC
>DATLBQ010000215.1:0-6653 GCA_035526805.1 Pyrinomonadaceae bacterium | reverse complement strand
AGACACAAACTAAAGTTTGAACTCTGAACAATTTTGAGCGGAACCCTTGGAGGCGCTGACTTTGCTTTTCAACAGAGCGACGCTGTTCGGTTCACTGTCAAAATTGATATTGACACCGTCACCGGTCGTAATATCATATAGCTTCAACCCCCGCTATAAATAGAACTTCGCTGCAAGTGCCTCGATGATTTTCCTGATGTGATTGTCAGGCGCGTAACCGTCTCTGTTGGAACGAGCCCAGGGCCGGGCTTATGAAAGGAGCAGGATGAACGTCATAGAGAAGACAACGCGGAACGTTACAGCTAAAAACACAAACAGAGTTTCACAGAATTCCTCCGCAAGTTCCACAGTTCAAACTAAATTGCTTGCCGGCATCGCTCTTGCGCTGGCACTCGCAGCCTCCTTGCTGGTCGCCACGAATGCCGGCGCGCAGAATCGAACGAACCCGCCGCCGAAAGATCCGCCGTCTTCTTTCATGCCGGTTATTGAAGAGCCGTTCGAAGTAGTGCACGCGCGCGATAAGGCTAACAGGTCGCGCGTTAACGCGGCAGCGCTGCGCCGGCTCGAAGAGCGCTACGACTTAACGAGGCGTGTCGATCCGGATGTTAAGATGACTCACGGCAAGCCCCTTCCAGTTGGACCAACGGCACGACTGAAAAATAATCTCACCTGGGAGCAACTCGGTCGCATGTCGCCGGAAGAGATTAAATCGAAGGGAGTCTTCCCTTACCTGCCGTTGCCACACGCAAACCATCCCGTCGGCGGCATGGTCTTTCCGCAGTCGCACATCAAACTTCAGCCTCGCCTGGAGCGTTTCGATCTGGATTTTGATATTCCGGACCATTTCCTGCCGGAGTTTCCCCCCGCGATCTTCTTGACGACGCGCCCCGATCTTGGCGATGTTTCCAAAGGACAGCTCGTCGACGTCAATAACTTCTATTCGCTGTTCAATGGCATTCTCAATCCCAAACAACTCGATGGACTGCGTCTGCTGGTGACCCAGTTTCCGCAACAACAATTCAACGCTACCGCCGACCGCAAGACCGATAGAAAGGATGGCATGCAGGGCGTGGCCTGTTTTGACTGTCACGTCAACGGCCACACTAACGGCGCGTTTCACCTCGTCGGCGACATACGCCCGCAAGAGAATCGTAGACGCATCGAGACCCCGAGTTTGCGCGGCGTCAACATTCAGCGTCTCTTTGGATCGCAGCGCGCACTGAAGACAGTCGAGGACTTTACTGAGTTTGAACAACGCGCCGCATACTTCGACGGCGATCCGGTTATTGCCACCAAGAAAGGAATTAACATTCTCGATCGCGGGCATCAGGTCCACGAGATGTCGGAGTTTCAGGAGATCATGGATTTTCCGCCCGCCCCGAAATTGAACGTCTTTGGCCGGTTGGATCGGAAAAAAGCAACCCCGGCAGAAATCAGAGGTGAGGACTTGTTCTTCGGCAAGGCGAACTGCTCGCAGTGTCATACCGCGCCTTTCTACACTGACAATCTGATGCACGACCTGATGGTGGAGCGTTTCTACGTGCCGCGCATGGAAGGCGGGATGATGATCACTAAGCAAGGTCCGATCAAGACGTTCCCGCTTCGAGGCATCAAGGAGTCGCCGCCGTATTTGCACGATGGACGTTTGCTTACGCTCGAAGACACGGTGGAGTTTTTTAACCTGGTGCTGGAGTTGAACCTGGCGCCGCAGGAGAAGAGCGACTTGGTAGCGTTTCTGCGGGCGTTGTAGAAGAGTGGCAGTGGGCCGTTTAAGGGGTGGACGATTGGTTCCGCCCCTTTTTTGTTGCTGTCGCCGAACGAGATGTCTTTTAGTACTGCGCGATCGTGCGCGCGCGATGCGCATTATCAGGGAGCTTTGCACAAAAAGTCTCCCGATGTGGTTTTGAAGCGGATGTTTACACACAATCAGAACCGGGAGCCGTAGCGACCGGGTCGTTCTGAGAAGCACATCTTAGCCATCATCATGAATTCTTTCCTCAAAGAAACGATTGAGGAATTGTACCGGCCCGGTCGCTACGGCTCCCGGTTCTGACTTTGTGTGACTACAGCCGGAATGCCTTAATCGGTTGGCCGGTGGCTGTCGCCGGCCGCACTTTTGCGTATTGAAAAGTTTTCCCGTTAGCCGTATCCTACGCCCATCACAGGCCGACCGTGCTCAAACTTCAGGCGTCCTGTCTGGGTGTCGGTGCACCAGGTGCGCCGCGCTTCCTTAGCCCAGTCTGACAACTAGACAACGACGGTAAGAACCCGAGGTCTCCCCTCTCCGTCAGTGTGATCTATGAGCTACCTCAAACCACCTTTCAAGCACGACATCTTTCTCAGCTACGCTCGCGTCAACAACCAACAGCGGGTGGGGGCAGAGTTGGGTTGGGTGGAGCAATTCCGCAAAGATTTGATGATTGAGCTTTCTGAGCTGATCGGCCGAAGGGACACCATTGACGTTTGGCGTGACGAACGCGAACTGGCAGGTAACCAGTCGTTTGACGAAGTAATTCAAAACGCTATTTACAACTCCGGCCTCTTTCTCGCGTGCTCTTCCAACGGCTACTTGAATCCCGAAAGTTATTGCCTCAAAGAATTGGAGTGGTTTGGACAAAGGACCTCTGAAGACCGCTTCGGAAAAAAGGTCGGCACTCGCGGCCGACTCTTCAACGTCCTACTTAATAACGTTCCGATCGATCAATGGCCCAGGCAGTTTGAAGGACTGACGGGCAGTAAGTTTAATGATGCCGTCGACCCCAGAGATCCAGGCTACCCGTTGCAACGCACTGACCCGACCTATCTGATACAGCTTCGTAAGCTCGCGGCTGAGATATACGGGACGCTCAGAGATTTCGACGCCCTCATGCAATCAGGTTCCGAGGAGCGTGAGATAACCTCCAACAAATACGAATCGCTTACCGTCTTTCTGGCCCATACTGCTGACACACTCACCTACACCACCAAAGAACGACTGCTTAATGACCTGCGGCGCAACGGAGCGCAAATCATTACGGACCTTCCGCCGCGCTACCCAACTCTTGAACATGATGAGGATCTGTTGGCCGCAATCGGAAAAGCTGACCTGAGCGTCCACCTCCTGGACGAGAACCCGGGCGCGAAAGTGCCCGATTCGGCAGACGATTTTTACCCTCGCCGCCAGGCTGATCTGGTGCTTGACCAACCGAGACCGCAGTTTATCTGGGTTCCGCAGACGCTTGATTCGGAAACGGTTCCGCATAAGAAATATGGGATGTTCCTCAAGCAGCTTGAGAATGGAGAACGAACGAAAAGCAGCTACCGCTTTGTGCGGGCGCCAGCTGCTTCCGTAACACGCGAAGTCTTTGCGGCGCTCGATTTGATTCTCAAGCCGCCCGTAGCTTCTATCGGAGCGGCAGCTTTAGTAGACACTCACCCTAAGGACGAGAAATATGCTTTTAACCTGAGCAGTATTTTGGCGAACAACAATGTGCAGCCGCTGATTACGTCGGGTGAAGACGACCCGGGTAAAAACATTGAAGGGTTCGAGGATCTACTGAGACAGGTGAGCCTGCTTATCGTTGTGTTCGGACAGGTCGCGGAGGAATGGGTCACGGGCAGAATTAGAGAAGCTTTCAAAGTGGCAGCCGCCACCGAACACCGATCTCTCAAAGTCTGTGGGGTTTATTTACCGCCGCGCGAAGATGGCAAACGCAACCGCCAGCTAAGCTTCGGCTTGCTTCCCGTCTCGATACCAATCTTCTGGTTTAGCGACCCCAAAATCTTGAATTCTGTGCTTAGCACAATGGCCACTTCATGAGTACGCAGCCCAGCGCCGAATTAATCAGTCTACTGGACCAGATAAACGCGTCAGTAGGCGATGATTTTGTTAATCAGCCGAAGGTCGGTGGCTTGGCAAATCCGTTCGTCGGGCTGCGACCGTTTGAGAGCGAAGAGGATATGCTCTTCTTCGGACGGCGGGAACAAACGATTGAATTGCTGCAACAGTTGCACAGGAGCCGGTTCCTCGCGGTGGTGGGCAGTTCCGGCTGTGGTAAATCTTCACTGATTCGGGCAGGCCTGATTCCCAAGTTAAAGGCCGGTTTTCTGGTAGACGACCGAGACCGATGGACCATTGCCGTGATGCGCCCGGGCGAATCGCCGCTGTACAACCTTGCCCTGACGGTGCAGCTGACTCGCGACTCCTCCGCCTCTGACGAGAATGTTACCAGCCTGACTAAAGCTATTGTTGCTGAAGGCGCGCCCGCCATTATTCGGCGTTTGTCACCGCTCAAGTTGCAGCGCGATCTAAACCTGTTGTTGCTGGTCGATCAGTTTGAGGAGATTTTCCGCTTCGGATCGTACGCGCTCACTGATGAGCAGACGATCAATGACCCCGGATTGCTGAAAAGGCGCAACGAGTGCAGCGAATTTGTCTCGATTATGTTGGAGCTGGCAAAGGGCATTGACCTGCCCGTCTATGTGGTCATGACTATGCGCTCGGATTTCCTGGGAGACTGCGACGCCTTTTTCGGACTGCCCGAAGCGATGAATCAGAGTCAATACCTGGTGCCGCGACTGACCAGACAACAGCGTCAGGAAGCTATCGAAAAACCAATTCTGCTGGTCGGCCAGCGCATTGCGCCGCGTTTGCTTGATCGCGTGCTCAACGACATGGGTGAAGAGTCAGACCAGTTGCCCATCATGCAACACGCTCTGATGCGTACGTGGGACGAATGGAAAAAGGCGTCGCGTGGCGAGTTAGACCTGGAACACTATGAGGCGGCCGGCACCATCGCTGACGCGCTTTGGAAAGACGCTGAGAAAGCACTTAGCGAGACGGGAGAGCCGGAGCTTACGAAGCGCATTTTCCAACTGCTTACCGATAAGGATCAACATGGCCGGCGCATCCGTCGACCGGCTTATCTTAGAGAGATCGTAGAAGTCACTAACGCTGATCGCGATAAGGTGATGACGATCATCGAGTGTTTTCGTCGCGACAACAGATCGTTCCTGATGCTTTCTGAGGGCCAGGACGAAACGGAACTGCTGGTCGATATTTCACACGAAAGCCTGATTCGCCAGTGGAAGACGCTGCGCGATTGGGTAGACGAGGAGGCCGAGTCGCGCGCGATGTACCTGCGTCTGGCCGAAGCAGCCTCACGCCATCAAAGCGGGAAGGAAGGACTGTGGACCAATCCGGCCCTCAGCCTCGCCCTTGACTGGCGAAAAGAGAAAAAGCCGAACGACGCCTGGGGGCAGCGTTACCATCCCGAGTACAAACCGGCTATGGCGTTTTTGGACAGGAGCCGGCGGCGACACCGCTCCATGCTTGCGATTTATGCTGCACTTGCGGTTTTGGTTGTCGTCCTGGTTGGGGGCTTGGGCGTATATCGGCAGCGAGCGAAGGCGGCAGTCGCGAACCAGGCAATGATTCGGTTACAGGAAGATGATCGGCGAAAACGGGAGATGGAAGAATTTCGGCACAAGCAGGAAATTGAGACACTTGAATCCAGAAAGGGGCGGGAGATAGCCGAGGCAAGTTTGGCCGCTTCTCAGCATGAACGAATGAGGGCTGAAGAAGCGCGTCTCGATGCTGAGACCCAGCGGAAGATCGCCGAGGCCAAAACTATAGAAGCAGGACAACAACGAGACCTTGCCATCTCAAATGGGAAGAAGCTCGCAACGCAACTCGCTGTTACTCAGGCGGCCAAGGACGAAGCCGATAAGCAGCGTAAGATTGCGGACGCCAAGACGCAGTATGCGAGTCAACAACGGGATATCGCTATTTCCAAGAGTAAGGAACTTGAAGACCAACTAACAGAGAACAAGAGAATTAGGGCTGAGGAAGAACGACAGCGCCAGCTCGCAAATCAGGCAAACGCAAAGGCCACATACGCGGAAGAGCAAAACAAGGAAGCCGGTACGAAATTGGAGACGACTGTTTTGGAGGGGCTTAAGCCTGAAGCGGCCGACCTCGCGCAAAAGCTCATCGCTAAGGCGAAGGAGCACGGAATTGCGATTCGTCTCGTTGCAGGTTACCGCAGCCCACAACAGCAGCTGGCTTTATACGATCGAGGTCGAACGCAGCCTGGTCCAATAGTAACGGCCGCGCGATTTTCAAGTCATAATACAGGGTTAGCGTTCGACGTAGTTGTCGTAAAGGATGGCAAGATTCTGTTTACAGGCCCCGATTTCGATACCATCGGCACACTAGGTGAACAACTGGGCCTGGTATGGGGAGGCCGATTCAAGGGCATGCCTGACAAGCCCCATTTCCAAACACAAGGTGCTGCCGATGCCTTACGTCAACTCAGCGGACGCAAGTTAGAATAAGGCCCTGCTTGCCTCGAAGCGTCTATTCAGTCCGCACGCAATTGTTCCGCAAGGGAGACACTAGGTTCCACTTTCCCTTAAGTTTTATTAGGATCGCGCAGCACGAATCTTCACGGGAGGTCATGCCTCCAATTGAGGCGTAGCCTCAAGAAGAATGAAAGGGTCGCCGGAAAGGCAAAGCCTTTCCGCACTGTGCGGCGGCGGAGCCGCAGCGAAGATCGGGCAGTTAACTCCAAACGATGCTTCCGACCTTGCTACGGTAGGCCACAAGCGCCAGCCAGGCACTACTCACAAGTGTCTGCGAAAGGTAGGCGCACCAAAATCTATTCTTCCTGTTC
>DATLBQ010000214.1:0-12022 GCA_035526805.1 Pyrinomonadaceae bacterium | reverse complement strand
TTCGCCATCACTTGATGCACTCGTTCGAGACTTCCGCTCGCGTCGTACCACAATTCGGCGGCGGGTGGAGGAACAGGCTCCACGACCGAGATGATTCGCACAATCGTTTTTGGTGGCCATGGTCGGTTTGCAACTTCTTTAATCGCTGCGGCCGAATACTCAGAGTTGTCAATAGCCAAAAGTAACTTCATCTGATCTCCGCCTTGACCGAATAGCACCCTTCGCTCATCAATCTTCATGCTCAGCCCAAAGCCACTCCTCCTTAAGCAACTCCCCAGCCTGCGGTTCAGTGGCAGCGCGCGACGGCACAGACTCCGGGTTCATCGGATCGGGCTCGATAGGATCATGTGGCCGCGCCGGCGGTGGCTCAGGTTCATCGTCCGGCTGCGGCGGATCCATACTTGATATTTCTTCTGCGGTTGTTTCCTTTTCTGGTTTTCCGCGTTTCTGTGCCGCCGCGCTGCTTTCAGTTATCTTTGCCATCTGTTCTGCTCCCATTTACTGCCTGAGATCGTTTGCCTGCGCTGTTTTTAAGTGGTTCTTGCTTTAGCTGCTCTTCTCCAGTACGACTCCATCAACCATGTCGGCTGGCAAGGCAGAGCGAAAACGGAGCAGTGTCTTTACCTCGTCCCCCGACTCGATCTCCAATGCTGCGTTCGCCCCCTCGGATGTTTGTTCAAGCCAGACGCGAGTGGGCTCGGTGATGGTATGCGTCACATGATCTTCAGGAGTCTTGCCCAAGTTAATCGCAATTGACTGAGATTCATCATCTATCGATGTGGTAGTAATGCCTTCAAGAGGAACATTGCTAGCCTCCTGCTGCGCCCCAATGTCAACGGCCAAAACCTCGAGAGTCACCAGCCACCCTTCATGCTGACGGCTGAATGTATCGAGAAATCTCGTCCATTCCTCGCGCGGAATTTCTTTAGTTGCCATAGTCATCCTTCCTTTATAGCCCCGAAGGAAACGTCTCAGCCGCCTCGCCAACTTCTTCCATCCTCCACTCGGGTGTACGCTCCAGCGGCTCGACGGCTCGTGTCTCATCAAAATGCAACAGGGCATCAAACTGGTCGGCCAGTCGTGCATAAAAGTAATGACTCTGGCGCTCAGTTTCAGGTCGATAAATGACGCCGATGGCTCGCTCAAGGCGCGGTTCATTTAAAGCAGAGGCCATAGGGCCCTTTTCACGGAGTGAGATTTGGAAGCGCGGAATGCCTACCTTATGAAACAGTGCCTCGTAGCTGTCATTTAGTGCTGGACGCACACGCTTACGCTCAGCAGGCGCGTCCCAATCCGAAGCTGCGGTGACTGTGCCCGTATAAGTTGAAAATCCGATGAGCAGTGCACTACTTCCGTGTCGCTCGCGCACCAATTGACCCACGTTGGGTTCACCACGCTGACCCATTTCAGTTGCCCGCGCGTCTCCCAAATGCGAGTTATGTTCCCAGACAACCACTTTCGCTTGCTGCCCGAGCATTGCCAGATGCGTCGACAGAGATTCCAGCGTCTCAGCCATGTGGCGATCGCGCACGTTCCAGGACGATACCGATCCGCGAAACATTGAGCGGTAGTATTCCTCTGCATTCTTGACAAGTCGCGCATTCTGCTCCGCGAAAAAGAAATCGTCAGCCGCAACTCGTCCATCACGATTCGCATAGTCGGCAGCGCGTTTCCGCAGTTCGACCAGCTGACTTACTACTTCACTCTCGCATGATTCAGTAAGGTCAAAACTCGCGGCATAGCCATAGGCTTGGGCGTTCTCGCCGAAATGATCGAAGCAGGAGTAGCGATAACGTGCGCGTTTTGCTGCTTCTGTATCTACCTTAACGAGGTAGCCAAGCACAGCTTCAATTGAGGCGTGCAAGCTGTAGAGATCGAGACCGTAGAAACCGACTTTGTTCACGCCAAAGGACAGCGCATCGTTATGCGAGCGGAGCCATCCGATGAAATCAAGCACGTCGGCATTCCGCCACATCCAGGTGGGGAAACGTTTAAAACCTGCAAGAGAGTCAACGGCCTCGGCATCATCATGCTCACCCTGCACATAGCGATTAACGCGGTAGGCATCCGGCCAGTCGGCTTCGACTGCCACTGCAGCGAAGCCTTTCTCCTTGATGAGGCGTTTTGTGATTTGTGCGCGCTCGCGATAGAACTCATGAGTCCCATGCGAAGCCTCCCCGATCAACACGAAGCGAGCTTCGCCGATCTGTTCAATCAACGACTCGTAGTCAGATCTTGCGCCCGTTATGGGATGTACATTCTCTCGTACGAGATTGGCGACACCTGATGCTGTGTTCGGCATAGCCCGATCCCTCTAAATAACACGTTGGCCCTAAGGAGCACTCGACGCGACATGGTGTTGCTGTTGCATCGCACGCTTTAACAGCTCACGGACCTCTTCGTCCGAAGTCTGCGAAAAATCCTCGTACCAACGGCCCACTCCCTGAAAATGCAGTGGCGTTACTGCGCAGACGATTTCATCAACTTCGCTGCGGAACTCATCACAGGTTTCCGGGGACGAAACCGGAACAGCTACCACGATCCGCCGGGGCTTTTGCAGGCGCAAGGATGCGGCGGCAGCGCGCATCGTCGATCCAGTAGCCAGACAATCATCAATGAGGATCACGACGTGGTTCTTTATGTCCGGTGGCGGGTGGCCGTCGCGGTAAGCCTCCGCCCGTCTTTCCAGTTCCTGCTGTTCAACTGCTGCAATCGCGTCGATCACTTCATCGGGAATCCCTAAATAATGAACTAACTCCTCATTGACAACACGTATGCCGCCTGAGGCAATAGCTCCCATCGCGAGTTCTTCATGACCCGGCACGCCGAGCTTCCTCACCAGAAAAACATCGAGTGGCGCCTTTAGTTCTTTCGCCACCTCGTAAGCCACAGGCACGCCACCGCGTGGTAGCGCCAGCACCAACACGTCTGTGCGATCGGCGTAACGTGTAAGGCGCGCTGCCAACTGTCGTCCTGCATCGGCGCGATCTCGAAAGATCATCCTTTTCTCCCTAAGCCTGAGATTTGCCAAGCGGAATCGGCGTGATGCATTCCGGGATGTCCGCAATGGCAGGAACCCAGCACGTCTGACGGCGCCTCAGCGCAGTCTGAACAATATTCGCCCTCTTGACGTGCGGTGCAATTACAACTTGGGTGCGCGCACGTGTCAGTCTTTTCCGCTATATTCATGTTCCTCCAACCCCTTCAACTCATAGCGCCTCGCCCTATTGCTCACTCTCAGCAACTGGAGACATTCATCCGGATCCCTACTTAAGCTCCGAGGGACCGCAGATTAATATTCGGTCGCCAATGACGAGCTGACACGTGATATTTGATCCCGGAACCTGCCGAGGCGCGCCCGAAGAAAACAAGAAAGTCACTGTCCAGCCACCGACGCTGCCGCAGTTGGCTCTGATACCTCTTTCACCACTCCGGCGGCCACGCTTCTTCTGGCATGTAACGCGATGTCAGCCAGTGCGACGATGCCACAGCACGAACCAGCAGCATCTACCACCGGCACGCGGCGAATCTTGTTCTCTTCCATAATCCTGCTGCATTCCTCGACTGACATATCCGGCGTCACTGTCACGCAAGGTTTGCTCATACAATCAGCCACCGTGAGATCGAGCGGATTAAGCCCTCGGGCAACCGTGCGGCAAACGATATCGCGATCGGTAATGACACCAATCGGCAGTTTTGTTTCCTTGTTCTCGACAACGGGTATCTCGCCGCAGTCGTTATCGACCATCATCTGTGCGACTTCCTGCAGGCCGTTTTCTGACGTGCAACACGCTGGATCGGCAGTCATAACTTCTTTTACTTGCATAGTCCCTCACCTCCAATATTCAAAATCAATTTCCAAAGCGAACTATTCGCTGCGACTTCTCACGCAACCTCCGCAACCAAACGCCGTTGAAACCACTCAGCCGCCAAGTGGGCCACTTCTTCAAGAGTCCCCGGTTCTTCGAAAAGGTGCGACGCCCCAGGGACAATTTTTAGTTCCTTTTCGCAGTGTAGTTGGCGGTACGCATCCTCATTCATTTTGATCACTGGATAGTCCAGACCTCCAACTATCAGGAGCGTTGGTGAGTTAACCTTGGGCAGTGCGTCTCCAGCAAGATCCGGTCGTCCTCCACGCGAGACCACTGCGCCAATCTCTTCACCAACTGCGGCAGCAGCCACTAAGGCGGCACCCCCGCCGGTACTGGAGCCGAAGTAGCCAACTCTCAAATGCCAGGTGTCAGTTTCTCTCTTGATCCAGTTAGTGGCGTCAACAAGTCGCTCGGCTAGCAATCCGATGTCGAAGCGTAAGTGGCGTGTGCTTATGTCCATGGCTTCTTCCTCTTGGGTGAGTAGATCGAAGAGCAGCGTGCCAACGCCCGCCTCACGAATAGTTCGCGCCACGAACTGATTGCGCGGACTGTGCCGGCTGCTCCCCGAGCCATGGGCGAACAGAACGACGCCCGTAGCGCCTACAGGAACGCTTAGTTCACCTTCCAGCATGATCTGTCCGGAAGGAATTTGTTCTATTCGGCTCAGCGCTGTGCCTGTATGACCGGTATGTCCCATTTTAATCTCTCAGTTCAAAGCTTTTTAACTGACGCACTCTGTGGTAACTCGCATGAAATCGGAACATCAAATTTCCCTTTCGTACGACAAACACACGTCGACAACCAGGCTTAGTATCGAGCCGCCAAACCGAAAAACGTGCGGTAGGCTGCTCAAACTAGTCCCCTTGTTTTAGTTGCCTAAATGAAGGCCGTTACATGGTACTGAATAGGCAAGATGTATACCGATTGACGTTCCTCTTTTTACTTGGTTTAGAGTGCTCTGGTCCATACAAAGTTCTTGACCGGTAACCGCTGCTCACTGGCATCTAGTTTGCGACAAAAGCACGTGTTGTATTCGCAGAAACCAGAACTGTTGCTACCGAAGGTGAAGTAAGAAAGTGAGAGTAAAGTAATGAATAAAGAACTGACTTTTGGCGCGGGCGTGGGAATTGGAACTATCGTGATGTATGTGCTCGACCCTGATCGAGGAAAGCGAAGACGCGCACTCTTGCGAGACAAGCTCGCCTCCGCAACAAAGAAGACTGGTGAGGGAGTCGAGATTACTGCTCGTGACTTGAGGAACCGTGCTCAGGGAATTGCAGCACACATTAAATCAAGATTTACTTCTGTTGAAACTGATGACGCGGTACTAGTTGATCGCGTGCGTTCCAAACTCGGCAGATTAGTCTCTCATCCTGGGGCGATTCAGGTGGCCTCAGCGAATGGCAATATTACCCTCAGCGGTCCAATTCTCGAAGCAGAAGTCGATAACCTCTTGACTTGTGTGAAAGCGATTCAGGGAGTCAACGATATCGCTAACAATCTTGAGGTTCACAAAGAAGCTGGCAATCACCCGGCGCTTCAGGGAGGACGCGAACGTCAGGGTTATCAATTTGAATTTCTTCAGGAGAACTGGTCGCCGGCAGCCCGTTTTGTCGCTAGTGCAGCTGGTGCATCACTTGCGATCTATGGCGGCATACGTCGAGATGCATTAGGCGCTGGTCTTGGCGCAGCCGGTCTGCTGCTTCTAACGCGTGGGATAGCCAACACGGAATTCAAACGCCTGGCCGGTCTACATGGTCGGGCGGCTGCTGGTGAAGACACGCATCACAACACCTCGAGTGTTGAACGTCTGTTCGCGCACGAGCGATCGTTCAAGAGTAGCTGAGACCAGATTCGCCTATTCAAAATACGAACGTCTATGTAAACAGTTTGGGAGGTTGATATGTCGTTGGCGAAAACTACAACAGACCAATCGCGTGTGGGGTAATAACCAAATAGGTGCTGCTGAGGCACAAATACAGGTAGAGCTGAAGTCAAACGTATCTGGGGCCTGCGATCGTGATTTGGATTAGGAGAACTTAGGAGAATAAAGGTGAATATTTCAGAAACAAAAAGTGTGACTGTTCCCGAACTTGCATTAATTGCCGCAACGCGAGGGGCCATCGCTTCTGTTGAACGGTGCTTCCCATTACCTGTCGCCACTCAGCCTGTGTCACTTCATACCGACCCATATAGAAACCTTCTTTGATCGTCACGCGGGTTTCTTAGTTAGGTTTGTTTGCCTCCCTGTATCGAGCTCTAAGAGATAGCCCTCTTGGTTGCCATCTCTCTTAGACGAGAAAACTATAGCGCCTGAACCACTGACCGGAGTGGGCGCAGGTGTAGGTGTTGGGCAGATGGGTCCATTGTTCAGGAGCATTGACACGTTATCGGAATTTAAATTCGCCACTACCAGATCAAGCTTGGCATCGCCGTTGCAGTCGCCCGCTGCGAGGGACTGGGGATGTGAACCTGCCGGGAAATTGGCTGCAGCGTTGAAGCGGCCCGTTCCAGTACCTTGCAAGATCGAAACGCTATTGGGATAGGAGTTCGCGGTTGCCAGATCAAGGTTGCCATCGCCATTAAAGTCGCCCACTGCGATGGAAGAGGGGCCGTCCCCTACAACGAAGTTGGTTGCGCCACCGAAGCTGCCCGTGCCCGTCCCTAGCAAGATCGAGACTTTACCGAGAATCGCCACTGCCAGATCAAGCTTGCCATCATCATTGAAGTCGCCCTGTGCGACAAAAAAAGGCATTGTGCCAGCAGCGAAATTGGTTGCGGCACTGAAGCTGCCCGTGCCTGTGCCGAGCAAAATCGAGACGTTATCGGAATTTAGATTCGCCACTGCGAGATCGAGCCTGCCATCGCTATTCAAGTCGCCCACCGCGATGGAATTGGGAGCGGAGCCTGCAGCGAAGTTCGTTGCGCCACTGAAGCTGCCCGTGCCTGTGCCTAGCAAGATCGAGACGTTATTGGATGACTGGTTCGCCACTGCCAGATCAAGCTTACCGTCACCATTGAAGTCGGCGACTGCCAGGGACTGGGGTCCTGAATCTACAGCGAAGGTGGCTGCGGCACTGAAGCTGCCCCTGCCTGTGCCGAGCAAAATCGAGACGTTACCGTTGGACGCGGAAGGCTGATTCGCGACTGCCAAATCAAGGTTGCCGTCACCACTGAAGTCGCCCACTGCCACGGAAGTGGGACTTAAGCCGACAGTGAAGCTTGTTGCAGCACCGAAGCTGCCCGTACCTCTGCCGAGCAAGATCGAGACACTGCTGTAACCCGCATTCGCCACGGCCAGATCAAGCTTACCGTCACGATTGAAGTCGCCCACTGCGATGGAATAGGGATCTAAGCCTGCAGCAAAGTTTGTTGCCGGCGCAAAGCTAGCGGTGTCGCAATGGGGAGTGGGTGTGGTTCTTGGATGGGCGTTAAGGAAGGGTAGAGGATTGGTAAAACCGTAAGTTTCTTTCCTATTGCTGGTGTAACCTCTCCATGGATTATTCGGTTCCGGACTGTAACCCGGATGAATTGCGAAGTGCACATGAGGTGGATTCCAAGCATTGCAATAACCAATTATCTCTCCTGCTGTTACCGGGCCTTTACCGTGGGGTCTATTTAAGTGACCGTATAGTGCGGTAAACCAAGTTCCATCCGCGGCTTGATACCGAGCGACCAGCGCTCCGCCCTTCGAATAGTTTGGCCCATAGCTTTCCACATCGGTTCGAGAAAGTAGTACTTCTCCGTCACCAATAGAGTAGACTGGGTTGCCCTCCTTGCTCCCGTTACACATATCTTGGGCAAGGTGCCAAGGATAAAGTCGACTGTTATATCCTAACCAACCGAGGTAGCCACAAAAGTTGAGATGATCGAAGTCGGATCCAGTTGGCCAGTACCACCCCGAATCCATACTCACAGGATAACTGCCACCTGAATTCGGCTGGGATACCGTGGACGAGCCGAGCGCCAAAAAAAGAAGAACAGACGAGAATATTTTAGTCAAACTGTCCCTCCGCGCTTTGCTTCAGGTGCAGCAAGGTCTCGAGTGAATTTTCAACCGGGACAACTCGTTGCCATCGAACAACAGTCCACTCATATAGTCAGCTTTTTCTGAGAGCGTCCAAATATGAATCAGTTTCATAATTCTTTTTGACTGCATAGACTCCTGCCCTTCATTTTCTCCTTGTCCAGCCAAACGCCAATTCCCGTCGCGGCCAAGTTCGAAACAAAAGATCCCTTTCATTGAGCACCGCGTCGTCGCTCTTCCCCTTGCTGTCCAAGGCGAATCTGACCAATATGAGAACCTTGCCCCTGGCGCTATCTCTCGCCCCAACTCTTCCCACATCTCCCGGTTGAGCCATTTCATAACTGCTTCAAACGAGTTGAGCTGCCCAGGATCTTGCGTCTCGAAGGGAATCGCGACCATTCTCCTAAGAGCCACTCTGTCGCGCTTCCTGACGGCTGTGCGGAAGTCAGCCAGAAACGCAAGCCAGCGCGAGTAGGCGGGAGTTCTTTCGGCCGGTGCCATTCTGATCGTGTAGGTAAACTCTCTAGCCACACCGTTCGGAAATATTCGGTTGTTATCGCAGCCGAATCTGCCGACACTGCCACAGACCTGTTCGAAAACCACGGATTGATTCTTCCGTACCTGAAAAGCGTATGCGACGCCGTTCGACTCGTTCCTTACGGTGAACCGGACTCGATTCACGCCATCTTCGAGAGCCTCGGTGAAATCGATCCAGCCACTGTCCTGTGCGAAGCCGGTCATGGCGAACACGTGGCCGTTCACATCCGCGGTGCAACCATCGTCGCAGTTAGACAAACGAAGAAAATACCTCTGTTCGCTCGGCGACTGGGTGAATGCCACCTGGGAAGTCTCCGCACAAAAACTAAAAGAACTACGAACATAGCTCGACTCGCCGCCTGACGGAACGAGATACTCAAGTACGTCGATCCTGCAAGCATCCGCCTTTGTTATCCCCAAGAGATTTATGAACTTCTCCTCGATCATTAGTAAAGCATTATCGTTACCGTGCGCAGTAAGAATGAATTCGTCCCCTCCGCCACCGGCTGAATACTCAACCCCGTCAAGAATTTTGTAGCCAAGATACCGTTCGTCATGAGAAAACTTGTCTGCTTTAAAGATATTATTGGCCACTAACCCCCCGCCCTTTGCCGGAATGATGACTTTTTCATCCTGCGGGGTTTTGCCTGCCAGGTGGTCATCGATAATATCTAGTAAACTTCTGACAAACTTTTTCTGTGGAACCTCTCGGTTTTGTCTCTGACGTGAAGGACTCTTGGTAGCCTGAGCATTCGTTATCCCGGCCGCCAGAAGAAAGCCGACAGAAAGGGTACCTAAAAGAATTAGAAGCTTGCTGTTGTTATTAGTCATCATTTGGTCACCTCCGAAAACTCCCTTCAAGTGCCTATCCGAGGAGCATAAGGGATCCGAGGAGATCTCCCTGGTTCACCCGTTCTGGACGATTCAAAAGCCTCCAGTTACTGGCGTCACCTGTGATCAATTTCGCCAAGGTCGATAAATTGTCATCTTTACAGTCGGCCACGGCGGTCCCCTTGTAGCTACCCCGTCTCCCTGACCACATGTCATTCCTCTGCCATAGACCAAGGAAATCAACGTTGTTTATTGAATCGTTGGCATTTCAGCCGCGGTGAAATCGTCGATATGACGAATCCAGTCTTTATGGCATGAGCAAGTGCGATAACCGCGCTGCTTGAAATACATAGTCTCGATTAACTGCAGCCGCCTTGCTGTGGGACATTACATTTGGAGGTTGAGAATCGTCTACGACAAACAACTAGTGTGGTGATCCAGCCTTGCTACTGACCCGTTGCAAATATTCCATCAGCTCACCCATAGCAAATCTTTCCTCAAGAGATATATCTGGTCCTCTCGCTGATAACCTCTTATAGACGTTAGTCGCCGTGCCTATTCCTTCATCTGACGCGAGCCTTCGCAGAATATATGCTGCGTAACCAATCTTCATGGGTTCTTTTTCATCCTTCAAGGCATCCAGTAACAACGGAATGGCAACCTCCTTATGGGAAATTATGTATTCAGTGTTCTCTGTAGGATGAGCATTACCTTTTCCCAAGCTGCTGGTGCCAAGCGACTCGCCGCTTAGTGCATCTATGCGTTTCTTCACGGCGTTCGTTTCATCCATCTTGGTAGAATTGTGTCCACCACAAGAATTAGACAATGCCGGTTGCATTATCAAACATAGAAAAATGCAACTGATGAACTTATTGCCTGTTAAGCACTGACTAATCGCCAATCTCACCAACACCAGTTTGACTCCTTTGTTACGCCGTGTTCTATGATTTTTCCAGATGAATTGATGCTAATTCTTACCCGCCATTTAACGCAACACTGCCTCTGCTTGCAATTTTTTTCAACACTTTCTCCACCGGAGTTGAGACAGGTTGTATACCAAAACTCAACATTGCTTGGAAACTGAGACTCTACGGAAACAGGATCAGCTATCGATGGGTTTTGTATAACTCTGCGTCATGTCGGCGAACTTATCACCGATTGGTGCTACCTATGCGTCTTACCGTTATCGTTGTAGGAATCGGCTTATCGGGTGAGTAATCCACGGTACCCGAGTAGGGTCCTTGCACATCTATGAACGCATGAGGTCCTGTGCGCCCGTGAGGGTTTACAGCGGCGATCATGCTCCCAACGGCCCTTACCAACAAACCTGCTCTGACCGTGCTACGGGGAAACGTTACGAAGCCTTCGTCATCAGCGGCCAGGCTTTGCTCCTGGCGATGAATCTCTATGGAGTAGTGCCTCCATCCCTGATTCAAGAACTACACCCTTAACTGGGTTACCCGATTCATCAACGACGCGGATCTTCCACTCGGGAACGACGGTCGTTTCAAATGGATAGAATAGGAAGGCTGCTAAGAGAACAAATAGTGCTATCCGGGATACGGTTCTCTCCGATGTCATATTTGAAAACCATGATTCCAGAATACTGCTCGCAATTGCCGTAACACCTACACATTTCAACCTGTTGGCAAAATCTTTGAAAACTCGTCGACGGGCTTATCTTTTTCTAATGTAACCCCAATAACTGAAAAATCACCATTGCCTTCCAGCAGTTTCTGCCATTCAGCGATGCCAAATCTCACCTGTTGCCTTCCATACGTGATTGCATGCGTACCATTAGCTTGAGGAGAAATGCTCTCTACCTCGACAAGATGAAACCTTGGTTCCGCAAATCTAATTATTTTGGTTCTCGTGTCGTCTAACTCGATTTTGAACTGCATAGTCAGGATATATCTCCCGTAAAGTCCGACCTTGGAGTTCCATTCTGGATCTCCATACTCACCGGTGTAGTATGAAATTGAACTAACTGCGTCACCAAACAACCGGTGAAATTCCATAACAATGGGAATACTTTGCTTCCCATAGGCAATGGATAAATCATACCTCTTACTTTGTAATGCAGCCTTCTCTTGTGCTCCTCTCAGGTCGTTGGACTGCTGGAGACCTGCTCGGTGAGAACATGAAGCAAGAAAAGAGAGAACGAAGAGGAGTGCTAATTTGGGCATTTTAGTTTAGGTACCAGAGTTTCACTAACGGACCTTGTTGAATTTCCTCTTTAATCTCCCCATTCACGAAGGCGCGATGGCTTGGAAATACGCTTGACTCATTTGAAAGCATTACCTCAACTCTGGGTTTGCCAGTTCTTGCCAGACAGAAAAGTATAACTGAAACTTTGTGTGAGATGGCTCTAGCATCCCGGGGAAAGATCAGTTGGAACACTGGTTCTACTATTAAACTCGGGGTTCCCTTTACCGTCCAACGAAACACCGTAGAGTTCCCGATCTTTTCTGTATATTCATTCTCAACGATAAGCCTTGGCGCCTGAATCGGGCCTTCCTTCCCCGCATCTGTATCCAACTTACTTGCCTCATAAGCAACTAAATCGGTTCCATTGCAGCATGCCGTGATGGTCTTTTCCGAATAAAGCCTGGCGTCTTTGGCCTTAGCATCGGAGCGGGGATCCTCACTGTAAGCTGCATCAACAACTGCTGCAAACAAGGCAAGCACTGCGTTCCGTCGGTTTTTATTCGGACCAAATCCTGGAAAACTTCCATAATTTTTGCCGACTCTGGCA
>DATLBQ010000213.1:0-10934 GCA_035526805.1 Pyrinomonadaceae bacterium | reverse complement strand
CAACTATAACCATCGCAATGAGCATTCCGCTTCTGTTGAGTTACAACATTAAATATTTCGTTTTTCCTGAAGGATATCCTTATGTCATTTTGTACACATGGGGACTCTTGAGCGTTTTAGTAGTCCCTATTTTGCTACTTGTCGAATGTGTTTTGACTTTTCGTATTGTTGCATCGAGAGACGCTACTCAACGAAGATCAATTATTTGGGACATATTGGCAATAAGCATCGCTTTGATCGCCGAACTGAGTTTCATAATTGTCCGTAATAGTTCCACTTGAGTTGGTCCGAAGTATTAAATGCCCGTGTGGTGTCGAACCAGACGGTCCTTTCCCTCTGTAGTTGGGCTTATGCGTGTTTGTCGTTTCACCATTGTAGGCAGAGTTGTTCTGTTTGCGTTTGTAATCAGTTGGTAGTTAACTCTGAACGGGAGCTCCTTTTGCGCAATACTTTCTTTATCATAGGGCCATCCCGAATTTGTGGGGCGCTGTAAATGGAATACCTGCGTTGCTGGGTGCGATTGCTAGCGGTACCCTTCACGGTTTCAACCTTACCGTTTTTTATATTTATTCAATGGTTTGTCATCGGAGTCGGTGCATCGGCGGTCATCTGAACTCTAGTTGGGAGGGCAAGCTGTAAGAGTTGAGCCCTTCGAGTCATGGACGTTCTGACCTTTGGGTCGGGCTCCCAATCTCTATTTTTTGAGACCGTTCACACGATCAAAGAAGGCGATCATCCCTGTCCGCTGCCGCGATATACGAATGCCCAGAGAATTCATACGCACGTCTTTACTGTTGGTTGTGCTTTTCACTGCTCAGACCGTTAGTCTGGCCCAAACGAGTACCGGAAATACCAAGCGCAGTGGTGTTGTCAGGAATAGCACAGCCGAAGTCTACTTCGTGCCTTTAGGTGATATTCCGTCATTGTCTTTGAAAAGACTGGTGACGTTTTATAACCGGAAGTTTGGATTAGCAATCAAGACTCTGCCGGGACTTCCACTTGAGAGACCCTCGGTTGTCTGGCAGCGAAGGCAACTCATTGCAGAGGAACTGATCGAATTCATGAAACGCGGTTATCCTCGGCTCGCCAACGATCCACGAGTCATCCTCATCGGGATATCTGAATTCGATATGTACATCCGAAAATACACCTGGCAGTTTAGCTTCTCTTACCGCGCGCAAAATCGATTCGCGGTCGTATCGAGTGCCCGCTTGAACCCAGTTAGCTTCGGTCAACCGGCCGATCAGGCGCTACTTGATACCAGGCTTAGAAAGGTGATCACCAAGAATATCGGGATACTCTACTTTCACCTGCCGCAGAACAATAACCCGCGAAGCGTGCTCTATAGATCTATTCTCGGAATCGAGAATCTCGACCGCGTTGGAGAAGATTTCTGAGTCACCACTGGGAAAGATCCCTTCGTCCAACGTAGGCGAGAGGTGGAACGCTGGTTTTCAAAAAGCGGGTACTGGGTGTATTTCCCGAAACTGAATGCCTCGGCACGAGGTCTCGTGGGGAGCATCACGCCACACCATGATACTTAGAAATCTACTCGAGCCATGAAGGAACTAATTCTGAAGAGTCACTGGTGTTTCTGTATAGTCAAGACCGTCGGTCGATTTCCAGTTTCTGCAGCGGCAGCGAAAGTATGTGGTCTCATCTTGCTCTCTTACTTTGTTCTCGCGACGACTTCTATAACTACAGCGGTCCAGAGTGCACAGCGTAGAAGCAGCGTCGTGCCATCCGAAGCCTTTAAATCACGGCTACCCACCGGCATCAGCAAGACTCTGTGGCGCCAGCGAATTCCGTCGAACAATCCCATGACTCCAGCCAAGGTATCACTTGGCCGGGCACTCTATTTTGACAAGCGACTCTCAAGCGACGGCACGGTTAGTTGTGCTACCTGCCATGACCCGGCAAATGCTTTCACTGATCACACTGTTATCGCGATTGGTGCTTCGAGTAGGGTTGGGACACGAAACGCGCCTACGATTCTAAACGCCATGTTCAGCGAGCATTTGTTTTGGGACGGGCGGGTTGGGTCGCTAGAGGAACAAGCCAAACAACCGATGAGCAATCCGTTTGAGATGGGAATGGGTGGCGACGATGCAGTTGTCGCTCGTGTAAGTGCCATTCCTGAATATCGACAAGGGTTTCGACATGTCTTCGGGCATGAAGGTATTACCATCGACACTATCGTCAAGGCTATTGCTGCCTACGAGCGCACCCAGCTTTCCGGTAATTCACCTTTTGACCGCTTTATTTCCGGCGACACAAATGCCATCACTGAAGCCCAGAAACGCGGTTGGGAAATATTTAAGGGCAAAGCAAAGTGCATCGAATGCCATTCCTTCAGTGCATCTTCTCCGTTCTTCACAGACTTCAGATTTCACAATACCGGAATTGCCGCAAGTGATATCAACTTCGAGCAGCTGACTGGGCTGGCAAGGCAGATCGCAGACCGCAAGACCAGTAGCTCGGTAACTAAACCTGTCAACATAACGACAAAGCGATCGGCTTCGGCTCAGCAGAGCCAACACTCTGCGCCATTGCTTGCGCACATTCAGGGCTTCACGGACCTTGGGCGATATCTGGTGACTAAACAACCGAAGGATATTGGAGCTTTTAAGACGCCGACGTTGCGCGATATCGAGTTGACAACGCCCTATATGCACAACGGTTCGGAGAAGACCTTGATTGACGTGGTGCGATTCTACAACCGCGGCGGCAATCGGAGTGCTAACCTGGATGAACGCCTGCATCCTCTCAATCTTAGTGATAAAGAAATGAATGGACTCGTCGAGTTCATGAGGACACTCACTAGCGATGATGTTCTGAGACAGTCACAATCCTCAAAGCCCCAAAGCCGTACGGCCGTGATCGTCGGACCTTTGAAGGCCACTTGGAAAAAGCGGCGGCGCTAGTGAGCGCGCGGCCTCGCCATCGGCGCTGGAAATAACGGAAGCGCAGTTTGAGATGCCAATTGGCAGCTCAAAACCGGCTTGGAATTCACCCCAATTTCGTGTGGCCAAATTGTGTCCAGAATTGACAGCATGCAACAGGTAAGGAACCGGAAGGAATGGGAAAGGACGGGAAATGCTCGAAAATTCTTGGTGGCTGCAACCATATCAATGGCAAAGACTTAAGTTTCTGCCGGGATGATGATTCATAACCCCAAGGTCGGCGGTTCGATCCCGCCCCCCGCTACCAGTATTCCTTTCTAATTCAGAAGTTACAAACACTGCTCACTCTCAGACTGTTTTTGCTTTGCCGAGATTTTGCCGAGAATGAAAAAACATTATGGCAAGATCCGAAGGGCAAATCTCTTCTGCCTTCCAATGAAGTCAATGACTTAGGCTCGCCTAAAGAAAGACCATGGGAGCAGTCTTCCCAAGTTCCCTCCAGGTCGCAATTAGCTTCCAGCCTGCCGCGGAAGTCGAATCTGCATGAGGAACTACTTGGAGTTGAGGAATTCAGAATTAATCTCTTCCCCACGTCCTGCCCTTGTGAGGGATCCGTTTTTTTAACAAGAGCGGATGAAGCTCCTGCACGCCTTGATCTCTTTGATAGATTCGTCTGTGCGCTTTAGACAGAATAAGTACCAACCGTATCACTGACGGGCTGACGCAGAGCCGGGATTCAACTTGGTGGCTCGCTTGAATTCTCGTTCCGAGCAAATCCGAAGGTTTGCTAATGTATCTCTCCAGATGTGAGACTGGTCTTGTGCATTAACAAGCTCGATGGAGATTGTGAGCGTGTCCCAGATTTTCAAAGCAAACCTGGGTTGGAATTGGCCAACCCTTTCAGCGTAACTGGGAAAAGCGTCCCATCAAGCTTCGAAACCCATTGGTTGATGTTTACAACCTCGGATAAAATGCGCGATGATCTTTGTTTCGCATTCGAATGAACTACGCTCCCCTTTTCTTTTCAAGGAAGTCAATTCAGACACAAACCTCGGCAATGTCAGAGACGTGTCCCTAACAAAGCAATTAGGTAATCAACACAAGTGACACTGATCGGCGAGAGCGTTTCCCATTACCAGATTCTTTCGAAGATTGGCGAAGGTGGAATGGCATCAGTCTACGTGGCCGATGATCTCAAACACGGCAGGCGAGTTGCGATCAAGGTAATGAATGCCGATATCGGAGCCACCATTGGTACAAGTCGTTTCCTGCGTGAGATTGAAATTGCGGCGCGGCTAACGCATCCCCATATTCTTCCGTTGCACGATTCCGGAGTGATTGACAATCAACCCTATTACGTCATGCCGTACATTCAGGGTGAATCACTGCGTCAAAGAATCATCCACTACAAGTCGTTCTCCATTGATGATGCGTTGCGCATCGCAACTGAAATTGCCGGCGCTCTCGGCTATGCGCACGAGCAGGGTCTGATACACCGCGACATCAAGCCAGAAAACGTTTTGCTTTCAAATGGAATTGCCCTTGTTGCTGACTTTGGTATTGCCCGGTTCACAAACTCAGATGAGCAAGCGGCGATCACCATGGCTAACGCAGTGATTGGGACACCTGCCTACATGTCACCCGAACAACTCGAACACGGCTCGGCTATTGATGGGCGCACTGACCTGTATAGCCTGGGCTGCGTTTTGTACGAGATGTTAGTGGGCACGCCGCCGTTCACAGGCCCGCTACACTCGCTCGCGTATCAGCACATCATAGTAGAGCCAAGATCTGTGGCTGAGAGTCGGCCCGAAGTTCCATCACATTTGGCTGAGGCGATTAGGAGGTTACTTGCTAAGAAACCCGCAGATCGCTATGCGACGGCAGCGGATTTTGTCAGAGCAATCAGTTCTCCGATAACCGACGCCGCGACTCTCTCCTTCGAGCGCAAGTCGGTGGTCGCAACTAATCTCCCCAAAGACCGCACTCGATTTATCGGTCGCAATCAAGAACTACGTGAATGCAAAAAGATCCTTGAGAGTTCGCGTCTTCTTACGCTTGCCGGACTTGGTGGTTGTGGTAAGACCAGACTTGCGATCAAAGTGGCTGAGAACCTGATTAATGCATTTCCAGCGGGAGTGTGGTTTGTCGATCTCTCGCCGCTAACAAAAACGAGCAGAGTCGTTGGCGCAGTGGCCCAGGTTCTTGGATTGCGGGAAGAAGCACACACCGATCTCACCGACTTAGTCACCGCTTACATCTCAGACAAGAAGGTCCTGCTAGTGCTCGACAACTGCGAACACTTGCTCTCATCGTGTGCAGAGTTTGTAGACGATCTACTCAACTCCTGCGCTGAAATTCGCATCGTGGCCACAAGTCGCGAAGCGTTGAACGTGCAGGGCGAAAGAGTAATGGCCCTTCCTCCACTGGGAATTCCCGATGCTAAATGCGCATTGACCCTACAAAGCGTGCAGTCCTCTGACGCTATAAAGCTCTTCGTGGATCGAGCTCAAGTTGCACGTACTGCATTTGAGTTAACGTCCGAAAATTTTGCATTAGTCGCGGAAATCTGTCGGAGGCTTGATGGAATTCCATTGGCGATCGAGTTGGCCGCGGCGCGCGTGAAGATTCTGTCGCCCGAACAGATTCTGACAAAGCTCGACGACCGCTTTAAATTGCTTTCCAGCCGAACAATGGTGTCGCGGCATCAAACTCTGCGAGCGGTAATCGAATGGAGTTATGACCAACTCACGTCTGAAGAACAACGACTGCTGCGAGCATTATCAGTTTTTGCTGGTGGCTGGACACTCGCTTTGGCATCAAGCGTTGTTGCTGACTTAGACGAGTTTGAAATGCTCGATCTACATTCGCACCTCGTAGACAAATCGATTGTCGTTGTGGCGAGCGATCAAAGTGCATCGCAACGCTACTGGTTTCTTGAAACAGTCCGCCAGTTTTTACTCGAGAAGCTCAATGAAAGTGACGAGGCAGAGCGCGCGCGTGAGGCGTATTTTAAGACAATGCTTACTCTGGCGGAGCGAGCCTATGAGGAACGCGTAACACATGAAGAGAAATGGACCGCTGAGCTGGAACTAGAGAGCGACAATATGCGAGTTGCGCTCGAATACGCACGATCCGTTGACGCGGAAAGATATCTTGAGTTGGTTGGTGCTCTTGCCTGGTTCTGGATAGTCAAAACGCATCTCGTCGAAGGCCGCGAACACTTGACAGTGGCACTCGCATTGTCCGCTGTTGAGCCGTCTCGTGCGTCAAGAGCGCGAGCACTTTGGGGCGCAGCACATATGTTGGCATTGCAGCGTGGCACATCAGAAGCACGCGCATGGATCGACGAAGCGCGCAGCATGTCGCGAGATTTGGGTGACACGCGTGAGATTGCGCTTGCGCTTGAAGGAATTGGCTGGACTCATTTTTTTAGAAGCGAAGACGAGGCGGCGTGTACAGCATTTGAAGAATGTTTGCGACTCCAACGGGCAAGTGGCGATCAGCATCTGGTTATTCGTGCCATGGTTGGTCTGGCCCAGGTGTTGGTGGCGTTGGGAAGAACGGACGAAGCCAAGCCGATGGCCCAGGAAATAATCGAGTTTGCGGAGTCTCACCACGATAAGCGGAGCGAGCACTTCGGCTGGCACTATCTGGCAGATTGTGAATTGATTCTGGGAAATTGCACTGAGAGTCTCAACCTGTATAAGCGGAGTTTGCTGCTAGCTCGCGCAATTGGCGACAAGGTCGAAATCAGTTTTGAAGTCCAGGGAGTTGCAATGTCGCTGGCAGGACTTGGTGAGGCGACGCTCGCGATGCGGCTCGCAGGCGCAGTAAAGGCCGAGTGGGATCGGCTTGGAGCAGACATTCACATCGGCTTTTGGGATGCGCTACTCGACCGCTATTTCCGCGCGGCCAAAGAAGTGCTAGGAGGGGAAAGCTGCGCGGCGGAATGGAATAAAGGCCGGGAACTTTCGTTTGACGACGCCGCGAAGTTGGCGCTAGAGATTGAACTCGGCTGAGCAAACGCTCTTTCCACAGATTACGCAATTACACAGATATGATTTCGAACTCAGCGAACTGCCTGTTCTTTTCTTGAATTCTGCGTAATCGGCGTGTCTGTGGATTTATTGTTTCCGCGCCTGCGGCGTTACGCTTATAGGAGCCGATTATAGGAGCCGTTATGCGCTCCTCAACCCTGTGAACACGAATGCAAACGTACGAACGCAATCCCGAAATGATCGCGATTGAGTTGCGAGTCGTAGGTGGAATAGAGTCTCACATCGTCCTCAACTGCTTGATATATTCTGATAAATGAAGACGAGGAAAGTTGCCCTTTAGTATTGCCGAGATTTTGCCGAGATTCATATCAAAACCTACGTCGCACAAAGCGCATCAACACATCTTTTCCGACCGCGACTCATTGTTTTATTGGCTTTATGCGTTAGGTAAGGTTGGTGCAGCTACTTCTCTAGTCTTCATAACCCAAGGTCGGGAGTTCGATCCTCCCCCCGCTACCAACTTCCTCTTAGTCCACAATAATTTACAAAGACTCAACTCGTTCAACTCTAATCCGGGCGTGTCCACTTTGTGTCCAGAATAAACAGCACTGGACGCATAAGAGTGGTAACGGATGGGAAAGAATGGTAAAGAACCTGAAATATTCAAAGATCTATGTGGGTTGCCAAGAGGCCCAAATAAAGGAATTAAGTCTATGACCGACCATGGGGTCAAAACTCCCACGCCCTCCTCTATGAAGTACTAAGACGGTTAAGGGTCCTCACGTCAGTAATGCAACATCCCAATACTGATTACCCGGTGTAAGCGAAAGTTGCCATCTGTCCGTCGCTTTGTTCGGCAGGAGACAAGGAAGGCGGTGGGCGATACGCTTACGAAGAGCTACATGCAAGAAGACAATAACAGTAACAAACTTTGCTATTGACAGAACGCAACGTGTGGATTAGAGTCCGCGCGCGTCACCTTATTCTCTCGTTCTCGTGCGACACTCCCGTCGTTCTACAAAGTCTCACGTTGACGACTCTCAAAAAATCAATTTTCGAAGCTAGTAGCTTCTGTTACTCGCTTTCCAACTCTCAGTTTTCTAGTTAAGCGAGCAAGGCAACTCAGTTGTTGACGGGGTTTGCTGTCAAGCTCTTCAACGGTTAAGACCGAAATGTCCGACCATTTCCTATCGGACAATACACCAGTCTCAACGCCAATAATTGCCGTCTCGGCTTTGCATTCGATCCGGAGGTCGCAACTCACACAAAGGACCGTATCAATGAACCACTCTGCTATTGCCTCCAAGGTTTTTCCGGCGATCGTGAAAATTTTCTTTGCCAGCATTTTCCTTTCACTCGTCCTTTGGCCCGTTAACTCTGTTAGTAGTCAGAAATCAGCAAAGCCTAAGATCAGGGTGCGGACCACTCGTGTTGATAGATTGCCGATTGAAGATTCCATTAAAGCTGACCGAAGAGAAGGCCAGCAACCCCAAGAGCAAAAGGCAAGAGAGGAACCAGCCACTATAACTTCTATCGACTGTAATACAGTTCTGCTCCTGGGTGACGTCGAGGAGGTGAGACTATTCGCGTTTAACTTTGAGCCCAATAGCACAGAAACCTTTACTACCACTCAATCCAACCCAGGCGTCATAGGATTTTCTCTCACCCAAGCAGGTCCCTTTGTCGAGGCAATTCAGTTTTCGATAACGATGGATGGCTCGGGCTCCGGGCTTAGCCAGGCGTATTACGTGCAGGGCCAAATGCTTGGATTCACCAGTCATTTTTGTACGTCACTACACACTGTCGGCGTCATCCCTGTGGACTATAACGTCATATCGCAGTGTAACTGCCCGCCGATCCCGGTAATCCCGTAATTAGATGTTCGGATTTAGGGGGAAAATAACATGGCACTCGTATTCCCACACTTACAACCATAGCAGCTATAAAAACTATTTAGCTCGTCTCCTTTAATCCAGCGGAGAGAACAAATGTCTAGTCCTTACAAGCAAACAATAGCCGGTAAGTTTCTAATCAGTCTATTGTTAAGCATAGTGATTGGAGCGACCCTGGCTTTCTTACCGGGTCACTCCTCGACTCGTAGGATCGAGCCAGCTGCAAGCATCCCTCCGGTCCTGGTTGAGCAACCAGAGTCTCTCGAAGCTTACAGTTCATTGGTCTCTGCTAGTCCTGCGGTTCGCGAGCCAGACCAAAGGACTCAGGTTCGAGCGAAGGAAGCGTACGGGAATCTTCCCTTAAGCTTTGAGATTAACCAGGGGCAAACCGATTCGCAGGCGAAGTTCATGTCGCGCGGTGCCGGTTATAACCTTTTCTTGACCGCCAATGAGTCGGTAATGGTTCTAAGCAAACCTGCCGCAAGAAAGGCTAGCAGAGGGCCCAACACAGCACCTGAAAAGGAGCAGACGACACGCACGGCAGTTGTGAGGATGAAGCTTGTTGACGCCAACCAACAAGCGCGCATTCTTGGCTTAGAAGAGTTGCCCGGCAAGAGTAATTACTTTAATGGTAACGACCCCAAGAAATGGCGGTCCAACGTCTCAAATTACGCAAAAGTGAAGTACGAGAGCGTGTACCCCGGTGTGGACATGGTCTATCACGGGAACCAGGGGGAACTGGAATACGACTTCGTCATCTCGCCCGGTGCAGACACGCGGGTCATCAGACTCGGCTTTGAGGGTGCGCGACACTTACGGATCGCCCGCAACGGCGATGTGGTGTTAACGATGCGCGAAGGGAAGTTGCGGCAGCAACGACCGATAGCCTATCAGCTGTTTGACGGTCGAAGGCGGGAGGTCTTTAGCCACTATGTGATGGCGGGGAAGGATCAGATCGCGATTGAGGTTGGTGCTTATGACCGAAGCAGGGAGTTGGTGATCGACCCCATCTTAGCGTACTCGACATTTCTCGGCGGCAGCGATGCCGAGTTCGCCAAGGACCTTGCTGTCGATGCCGCCGGAAATGCTTACGTCACAGGCTTTACCTCATCGACAAATTTCCCTACAAGAAACCCCATACAAAGCTCTGGAGGCGGGTTTGACGCGTTCGTCACCAAGATAAATCCGGCGGGCTCAGCTACCGTCTATTCGACATATGTTGGCGGTAACGATAGTGATAACGGTGAAGCTATTAAAATCGACGCCTTCGGCAGCGCTTACGTTACGGGCATCACTAGCTCAACGAACTTTCCGACCTTCAATGCTTTTCAGTCGACCGCCGGGGGAAGCCAAGATGCATTTGTCCTGAAGTTGAGCGCGACGGGCGACGCGTTGGTTTATGCGACGTACCTTGGTGGAAACTTTGATGACTTGGGCTACGACATCGCCGTGGACGGAGCGGGCAGTGCCTACGTTACCGGATCCACTGAGTCAACGAACTTCCCGACGCTAAATCCTTATGACGGCAGCTATAACTCTCCGGAACTAGAAGATGCTTTCATCACAAAATTGAGCCCAGCGGGCAACGCCCTCGTGTATTCGACGTATCTCGGCGGCAGCCTCTACGATGATGGGTACGGCATCGCCGTTGACTCTCTAGGCAATGCTTACGTAACAGGCTACACGCAGTCAGCTAACTTCCCGACAGCCGCGGCCCTATATCCCAATCAATCTTTCAATTCCGCAGATGCCTTCGTAACGAAGCTTAACCCGACAGGCGCTGCGCTCGTGTTTTCCACGTTTCTCGGAGGGCCGAGTCCCGACTATGCGAAGGACATCGCTTTGGATCCTTCGGGCAACATCTATGTCACAGGTCAAGCCGGCGACGGTTTCCCGATCGTGAACGCCTACCAACCCATGAACGGAGGAGATTACGACGCCTTTGTGACGAAGATGGACCCGACGGCGACATCGATTATTTACTCGACCTATCTTGGCGGTTCTGTTGAAGACGAGGGAAAGTCCATCGCCGTGGACTCATCCGAGAACGTGTTCATCACAGGGTTTACCCTCTCTACGGATTTCCCAAAAGTCAGGGGCCTGCAAGGCTCTTATGGAGGCGGCCCTGCTGATATGTT
>DATLBQ010000212.1:0-17737 GCA_035526805.1 Pyrinomonadaceae bacterium | reverse complement strand
TAAGTTCAAACTAGAGCATGAGATCCCTGACGAGGCAGATCGGGAAAAAATCAATGACATCATCTTCAAGGAGCTAGTCAAGGGCATCTTCCCGGAAACATCCCGGCTCTACTTCAATGAAGTTGCGGAGAAACTTAAGGCGCGTGGTTGTGATGCAGTCGTTCTCGGTTGCACTGAAATACCGCTAATTGTGCGTCCGGATGACACCCCTTTACCCACGTTGGATTCGACGCGCTTGCTGGCGAGAGCAGCGCTGAGGAGGGCAGTAAGCTGAAGGATGAAGGATGAGGGATGAATCAGAAGGAGGCCAACGATGGCGGATAATGTAGTGTCGCAGCCGCGGTGGAGTATTGCGCCTTATTTCATCGTAGATGACGTGGTGATCACTGCGAATTATTATCGGGACAAGCTCGGCTTCCAGTACAAACGGTTCTGGAACGAACCGCCTTCCTTCTGCATGGTTTATCGCAATGGCATTGTCATCATGCTGGCCCAGCTGGAAAAGACGGGAAACATGCGGCCCAATCGCATGGTCGATCCCGAGGGGGAAGCCTGGGATGCTTATATCTGGATTGAAAACGCGAACGCGCTTTATACCGAGTTCAAAGCGAAGGGCGTGAAGATTACACGCGATATTTGTGATCAACCCTACGGTTGTCGCGACTTCGACGTGGAAGACCCCAATGGCTATCGCTTGTGTTTTGGACAGGACATAGAGGACAAAGGGTAGTGCCTTGATTTGAATTGGTGTCCTTACCCAAACAAGACCGAACCACGAAATCACACGAAACATTGACTGCTTGCTTTTGTCGAAGGTTTCGTGTGATTTCGTGGTTCCGTTTTGCTTGGTAGAAAAGGACACGAAATCAAATTAAGAATCGCCGCTATCGACCGACGGCCTTGCGGATGCGGGCGAGGTGATGCCAACTGTGTCGCAGCGCATGATCCTCAATCACGAACTGTGCTGTCACAGGCGCGCCGAAGCTAAGCGAGAACGGGGCCGCCTGGTCTAGTTCAGCATCTGTGAAGGCGCGCACGGCAGCGGCGGCTTCTCGACTATTCCGCCGCAACAACTCAAGCGTGTCAGCCTGGCTTGATCCCGACTGCTCCAGTGCATGTTTGGCATTCATGTCTGCGATAGCTTCCCAGGTTACGTCCGTAACGGCCTTACCACTCGCGATCGCTCGCGCGGCGCCAATCTCGATAGGGTAGACGCTGGCCACATGATGCACGATTACGCCAATCGGACGACGATCGGTAGCCGAGACAGGCGTGGCCCACTCTGCTTCCGAGAGTTGTTCGGCAAAGGCTGCGAGTAATGCGGCACCCTCCTCGATGCGATCGGCCAAGACTTCAGCCCGACGATGACAGGAATCTTCCCGCTGCTCAACGTTCGTCGGAATCGTCTTTGCGTTTGCGCTCATATTCATTTCCTACCTTTCTTTACTATCCAAGCGTTATTCAACCGGCAAAAAACAGTTTTCGGCTTGCCAATTGTTAACGCGTAAAAGCGGTATCTAAAGGGCCACTATTCTGGCGCGGGCAGCGCTGGCAGTGGGCAGCTAGGCGTAGCCTCAAGAGGAAATATGCCGTTTCGGAAAGGCGAAGCCTTTCCGCACGGTGCGGCGGCAAAGCCGCACAAGATCGCACAAGTGTAGCGAGCCTGCGGATCGGTCGCTCAACTGCCGTCAGCCGCCTTGACTTGGGTTCACCCTTGACACTATAAATTGCGCCACACCGGCCCTGCCCAAGCAAACAAAGTAACTTCCACTCGAAAGGATCGAATCATGAAAAAAACCCTCCCGCTTTTCGTTATTACGCTCTTAGCAGTTGCAAGTCTCTTCGGCGCGAGCCGCGCAATCACGCAGTCAAAGTCCAAAGTTGCAGACTCTGATCAAACGATCATAGATAACTCTCGGGCCACCTGGGAGGCTTACAAGAGTAGGAACACTGCGGCAATGAAAACACTGACCGCCAAGGAATATGCGTCCAATGCTGTTACCGGTCCCTCCACTCTCCAACAGGACATCGATACCATCGACAAGCTCACCATTGAGTCTTACACGATCGATGAGCCGAAGGTTACCTGGGTAACTAAGGATGTGGCTATCCTTCGCTACAAAAGCGATCTCAAAGGGTCGTACGAGGGAAAACAGTTTGGACCGGTGTATTCAACCGAGGTCTGGGTAAACCGTGGTGGCAAGTGGCAGATCGTTTCTTATCAGGAAACGCCGAGAAGTTAGTGAGCAGTGAGCAGGGCGCAACTCCTACCAGTAGGAGTTGCGCCTGCAAGAAAACCTCAGACCCTTACTCCAGGTTAACCCGCCTGTGCTTTAGCCAATTCGTAGGCGCCGTTCCAGGTGGCTTCGACCTCGGTCTCCGATTTTGCCACAGTCTTGAACGTGCCACCGCCAGTGATGCCGCGGTATTGACCATCACCGCCGGTGAATTTAAAGGTGCCTTCGACGGTCATCGTGCCGTCTGCCGTGGAGACTTTGCCCTCGAAGGTTCCAAAATCTCTGCCGCCGTCAGGATGGACGTTGTTAAAGTAACCGGTTTGCGAGCCCTCGCCGTTGAGCAAGTCGTTTGTGCCCCAGTATGTAATCTGCGAATTGTTCCACAACGGATCGGGCGAACTCTGCGTACCGTTAACCTCGGCGATGCCGAGTAGGTGGTTGGACTGGTCATTCAATGGCAGGCCAAACTGCTGAGTGATTTTTCCTGAAAAGGATCCAGAGATGGAAGGCATGATGTTTTCTCCTCTACTTTTTATTAGGTTGGTTGTTGAGTGAAGTTGCACGCATTTTGAACCTGCGCTAACGCCAGTGTCAACTAAGCAGTGAGCAGTGAGCAGTGAGCAGTGAGCAGTGGGCAGTAGAGCAGCAAGCAGCAATCAGCAATAAGCAATAAGCAATCAGCAATAAGCAATAAGCAATCAGCAAAGCTTTGCACAACAGGCCCTCCTCTGTATCAGAACCGGGAGAGCGGTAGCGACCGGCCAGAGAGCCAACGTGGGAGAGGGCGTATTTTATTATTTATTCAATTTCGAGTTGAACACCTGGTCGGTCGCCACTTCCGGTTCTAATGCGGCCCTTCGACTCGTTTATTTACTTTGTGCAAAGCAGCACTCAGCAAATCGGATCGCCAGAAGAACGGTCCATCCGCTGGCGTCGATGAAGGCGGAAAATCGATTAAGGTGAGCTTGCAGAGGTTGCTGCTCGCGTTTTGACTTCGCGCACTGCATCAGACTTTAAAAAAATCTCACGCAGACTGG
This sequence comes from Pyrinomonadaceae bacterium, assembly GCA_035526805.1. Lineage (GTDB taxonomy): Bacteria > Acidobacteriota > Blastocatellia > Pyrinomonadales > Pyrinomonadaceae > PSRF01. Next base: position 14,463 of record DATLBQ010000212.1, on the reverse strand, counting down.
CATCGGCGACGCTCTCGGCGATGCGATCAATAATCTCGGCGGATTTAGCAAATGCGTCGCCGGCGGCAACAGCGTTACCGGCGTTCGCTCTCACCCGACCAAGTTCAGCATGGATAGTCCATTCGACCACCGGCACGGGATAGCGACGCAATTCATCAAGCGCGGTCGCAAACTCGCTTTCCGCCGTCGCCACATCACCCTCGGCAATCGCTATCTGAGCCAACAGCTTGTGGCCCACGGCAATGTATTTGTGAACTTCGTATCTGGCGGCAGTTTCCAGTAATCGCGTGACGACCTCACGCGCCTTTGCCCTGTCGCCAAGCCGCAACCAGTGTTCGGCAGTGGCCGCCTGCAACCTGATGTCATAGCGCCAGCGAAACCAGGCGTCGCGTTCGAAAATATTCCGCACTTTGTGAAACGCGGATGCAGTTTCCTCACTGTTTCCGGAGTGGCTGTAATCGATGCCCAGGTTGATCAATGAATTAGCTTCAGCTTCAAGCACATGATGTTGATGGCCAATCTCCAGGCCCTGCTGGTCGTGTTTCAGAGCGCCTTCGAAGTCCTGCAATTCGCGATGAATCCAACCAATGCAATTGGGCATGCGCGGATACCAAAACAAATCGCCGTTGCGACCCGCCATTTGAATTGCTTCTTCAAGGGTAGTTAGTGCCTCCGACATGCGTCCGAGATTTCCCTGCGACAGGCCCATAAAGAACATCGAGGTAAGCAGCAGGAAGCCGTCGCGCAATTCGGAAGCGAGACGACGGCCTTCAACCTCGCATTCGATCGCCCGTTCGTATTCGGTCTGGAAAAAGTAGAGGCACCCGCGCCACATCAATCCGGCCGCGAGGGCCGGCTTGTTGTCGATCACCCTCGCCCTTTCTATTAGATCGTCAAGACTCGGCTTGGCCGCGTCCAGTTCCCCATAACAGAGATACTTGAGTGCCATGAGTGCTGCAGTCTGCAGGCTCAACGGCTCGCTGCCGGCGAGTTTCGCCGCCGCCAGAGCTTCATTGGCGCGCGTCTCCAATTCCTCCAGCCGATGGGAAAAGAACAATGTTAACGCGAGGGCATTTAGCGCCTCGGCTTGCTTCTCCGGTGAGCCAAGCGATTTCTGATACTCCAACATGTGCGTGTAATCATCGACCGATTGAGCAAACCGGCTTAGGGCCATATTCACGGCGCCGCGTTTCTGATAGAGCGTGACCAGCGTTTCCGACTGTGCTTCATCGGGAAGTTTTTCAACCAAACCGATTGCGCGCGTGTAGTGGTCGGCAGCTTCGGCGTTCGCATAGAGTGTCGTTGCATTATCGCCGGCGTGTATCAAGTATTCGATTGCTCGCGGAAAATCACGGCCCCGCTCGAAATGTAACGCGAGTTGAGTGGCAATCTGCGGCGCGCGCTTGCGGTAATGCCGCAGCAATTCCTCGCCTGCTTGTCGATGGAGCATGACTCGACGTTTGTTGACCAGATCGGCATACAAGAAATTCTGGTAGAGCGCGTGCGCGAAACGATAACGGGTGGCGAGGGAACCGTCCGGCAACTCTTCTTCGCCACGCGTTACGATCAACCGGTGAGTTTTTTCCAGATTAGCCATCCGTTCTTCCAGATCGACTTCGTCAACATCGAGAAGGCTGGCCACGACCGTGGACAGGAATTCCGCGCCTTCGACGCTGGCGTATTGCAGCGTGCGGCGCTCCTCAGCAGCCAGTGAGTCGATCTTTTTACTGATCATGCTGCGCACACTCTCCGGGGCTTCCAGATCCAATTCCGAGAGCGGACGAGCCAAAGACCAGTGCGCGTTGGTCTTTCCGATGTCGCCGCGCTCGCTTAGATACTGCAGCAAGTTAATCGCGAACAGCGGGTGTCCCTCCGTCTTGTCATGAATCATTGCCGCCAGGTCCGGTGGGAAATCATTCGGGGCAAACGTAGCATTCAAGTATTCGGCAATGTGATCGCGGCCAAGCGAGCTCAGGGCCAATTCTTCGCAGAGTCGATGGGTCTGCATTTCCGCCTTATAACTTTTCAAAGGATGATTGCTGCGCTCGATATCTTCGGGTCGAAATGTTCCGGCGATCAGAAGCCGTTGGCTGTTGATGCGCTGGCTTAGATGCCGCAGCAGATCAACGCTTGAGGGGTCGGCCCAGTGCAAATCCTCGAACAACAAAACGATCGGAGCAGTGGCCGCAAACATACTGAGCGCGTCACCCATCTCGCGCATCATGCGTTCCTTAGTGGCCCCAATCGTTTCCTGCTGCAACCTCTCCAGCGCTCCACTGGATGCGAAGGCCGCCGGCAACTGGGTACACCAGGTCGGCGCATAAGTGCGCATCACGGCGCCCAACCGTTCCCGGCCGGGACTTTCAAGTAATCCCCCAACTGCGTCGAGGAACGGCAGGTATGCCTCGCCAGTGCCGTATTGCTCGACGCATCGGCCGCGCGAGATCAGCAGGGCCGGATATTTCGCACGGGCACGCCGCAAAAATTCGTCAGAGAGAGAGGTCTTGCCGATGCCAGGTTCGCCGGTGATGAAAACTACTCGGCCCGTTCCGTCGACCGCCTGCTGCAGAAACCCTTCGAGTCTGTTGAGCTCCGGCTCGCGGCCTACGAATGCGGAAACGCGAGACTCGATCAAATCTTTGTCGTAAACAATGGGAGCACCTGACCATTGCCCGGTTACCGTCGCACGCAAACTTCTCAGGGCCTCTGCGATTTCCGCGACCGATGCATAACGTCGCTCTTTTTCTTTTGCCAGGGCCTTTTCGATGATTAGATCAAACTCGCGCGGCAGCTCTGGTCTAACTCGGCTCGGTGGAGTTGGATCGGTGGTGGCGATGGCGTGCATCACTGCCAGCACGCTTGGGCCAGTAAACGGCAGGGAACGCGTCGCGGCTTCGTAGAGCACGCAGCCAAAAGAAAAAATATCTGAGCGCGCGTCCAAAACCTCGCCGCGAGTTTGCTCCGGCGACATGTAAGCCGCGGTGCCGAGAACTGTCCCCTGGTCGGTTAGATTTACGAGCGTCGGCGCTTCTGTATCCGCGGCGTCGACAAGCGTGCGGACAATCTTTGCCAAACCAAAGTCGAGCACCTTCGCGTGCCCGCGCGGTGTCACCAGGATGTTTGCCGATTTAACGTCGCGGTGGATCAAACCAATCTCATGAGCGGCTTCCAGCGCGTCCGCTACCTGACTTCCGGTGTCGAGCAGGTTTGTGAGAGGCAGCGCGCCGTCGCGTTCGATCATCGCTTTCAAAGTTTGGCCTTCGATGTATTCCATTACGATAAAGTGCAAACCCTGGAACTCTTCGATCGCGTGAATGGTAACGATGTTGGGATGATTGAGCGCCGAGGCGGACTGGGCTTCCTTTAGAAAACGGCGCTTGGCAGCCAGGTTTTCGTTCACGGCTTCGGGCAGCACCTTGACAGCCACGGTGCGACCGAGCTTGGTGTCGTCAGCTTTGTATACTTCGCCCATGCCCCCGCTTCCGACCTTGTTAAGTAGCCGGTAATGCAGCAGCATTTGTCGCGGTTCCGACGAGTTCACACTATTCCCCAAAGGAATGGCCTGTTTTATTTTTTGATGCCGCACACTTTAATGAAGCTGGTACACGCACGCAACTGGGCAGTCAGTAGTGAGCAGTGAGCAGGGGGCAGACCTTGGCAAGGTATCAACCGTCTTTCGGGCAGTTTGAGCTGGCGCTTACAGAACCAAGCGCGGCAGCGCCGGATCCTACGAACAACAGTAAGTACTCTTGGTGTACCTGAAATTATCATTAAGGTAGACTCCAACATCCGGGGCTACCGCGCTCGGCTCTGTAAGCCGCTATGACAGCTGGCTAGCTGGCTGCCACATGCCTGGTGGCGGCGATTTGACATCTGCCTTATTGTAAAGTATCTTTATATCAAGATATTTTTTTAGGAGCAGGGAGTAATGGAATCGTTGACCGGCGGCAGTGGCGTTCATGTTTTCCTGGTGTTGTGGAAGGCGTCCCGTGCGGCTCAGGCCTACGCCGAAAAGAGCATCTCGGAGTTGGAGATGTGCGCCAGCGACTTCGCCGTGCTCGAAGCGCTGCTCCACAAAGGGCCGCTGCCTATTAACGAGATCGGGAAAAAGGTCCTGCTGACGAGCGGCTCGATCACCGTCGCCGTTGACCGCCTGGAGACGAAGGGATTCGTCGAGCGGCGCGCTCACGGCACCGACCGGCGAGCGCGGATAGTTCATTTGACGAAAGAAGGCCGCAAGGTGATCACACGCGCCTACGCCGACCACGCCGCCGACATGGAAAGGTTGGCGGCCGCCTCCCTAACCAGGGCCGAGCGCAAAACGCTGATCGGCCTCTTGAAGAAAATTGGTTACGAGGCGGCAGGTACGTTGGAACAAAGTAAAGAAAAAGGCGCGGCCTAAGTCTGTCCGACAAACTTCAGTCGTTTAACAAAGCGACAAACTAAAGTTTTTTGGACGTAAGTTGGTAAAGAAGAGGAGATGTTATGTCGATGGTGAGTGAAGCATTGAGAAATGAGGCGACCCGCCTCGGTGAAAAGCGCACGGTCGCCGGAATCGTGAACAGCATCGAGACTTTGGAAGGCGAGGGCTTTCTTGTCCGACGCCCGTTCCCTAAAGCATCGTTTTCAGAATTTGATCCGTTCCTTTTACTTGATGAGATGGGGCCAATGGAGCTGGCACCCGGTGAAGCGAAAGGCGCGCCGGACCATCCGCACCGCGGGTTCGAGACAGTGACCTACCTGCTGGCTGGGGACATGGAACATAAAGATTCTCGCGGACACGCGGGACACCTAAGACCGGGTGACGTGCAGTGGATGACCGCCGGAGCGGGCGTGATCCATGCAGAGATGCCCGCCAGAGAATTCGCGCGCGAGGGTGGTCGTATGCACGGATTCCAACTTTGGGTCAACCTGCCGAAGCGCGACAAAATGATGAACCCGCGCTATCAGGAAATTCCGGCCTCGCAAATTCCTAAGACGACTTCGGCCGATGGTCTGGTGACTGTGAGTGTAATCGCCGGCGAGGCGATGGGAGAGAAAGCCATCATTGAGACGCGTACGCCGATCATCTACCTGCATTACCGGATCAAGCCGGGCGGCGCTGCCACTCAACAGGTGCCCGGCGGCTACAACGCCTTCGCTTATGTTATTGAGGGAGAGGGGTTGTTCGGAGCAGAGGGCGAGCGCGCTGGCGACGGGCAGATGGTGCTGTTCGCGCAGGACGGCGAGGAAGTGAGAATCGAAAATCCAACAGACACGAAGGCTACGCTCGAAGTGTTGCTCATCGCCGGAGTGCCCTTGAACGAACCAGTCGCGCGCTATGGACCATTTGTGATGAACACGCAGGCGGAAATCCGTCAGGCGATTGAGGATTATCAACAAGGCAGGATGGGCGCGATTAACACTTGAGGCATCGACGAAGTCAGATCGACGCAAAGTCTGCTTCGACTCGGTGACCATTATATTTGAAAACACGGCTTCTAAGATTCTGGTTGGAAAGGAACGCTAAATGAAAATCTTAACCTTGATTACGCGGCTCCTACTGGGGCTAATCTTCGTTGTGTTTGGGCTAAATGGATTTCTCAATTTCCTCAGCATGGGCCCTATGCCCTCAGGATTGGCGGGACAATTTATTGGCGCACTGGTGCTGTCTCATTACTTTTGGGTAGTTGCTGCGCTACAAGTCGCAGGCGGTGTGCTGTTGCTTGTGAATCGGTTCGTGCCGCTGGGTCTGGTGCTGCTTGGGCCAGTAATTGTGAACATAATTCTGTATCACGTTTTTTTGAATCCAACTGGTATAGCGTTAGCGATCGTTGTGACCATCCTGTGGTTGATTGTCTTCTATGCGCATCGCCAATACTTCTCCGGGATCTTTGTGCAACGCACGCTATAAGCAATGAATGCGATTCCTTCGGCTTTGCCGCCCAATGTGCGGCGGTGGCTATGCCCCGCCCGACAGCACCAAGACTATTCCGGGCTATGCCCCTGGTTCGGGCTTAGCCCTTAGGTTTATTAGGCCAAAGGTCACACCAAGGGCATAGCCCACAACTGTAAAGGGCACTCTACGGCGGGGCATAGCCGCGCCGCACATCAGGCGCTTAATTTGATTTCGTGTCATTTCTGCCAGACAAAACCGAACCACGAAATCACACGAAAACTCGAAACAAATAATCAGTAAATGTTTCGTGTGTGTTAGTGGTAATGACCTGGTCGCGAGTCTTCTCAAATTAAGACACTACTAAGACGGTTAGGTTGAAAGTTACCCATTCTATTTTCTCTCTTAAACTGGAGGTCATATGTCAGGGGACAACACCAGCATCGTTCGTGGTATGTACGAGGCTTTTGCCAGGGGCGACATGCCTTTCATATCGCGGCGCTCGACCCTGAGGTGGAGGGGTGGGAAGCAGAGAACTTCATCTACTCTGATTATAATCCTTATGTCGGTCCTAACTCAGTGTTAGAGGGAGTGTTCATGCGGATCGGAACGAGTGGGACGGATTTACTGTTGCTCCAAAAGAAGTGCTTGACGCCGGAGATACTGTAATCGGGCATGGTTATTACAGTGGCACTTACAAAAAGAACGGCAAGAACGTTCGGGCACAGTTCGCGCACTTCTTCAGCTTTCGTGATGGGAAGATAATCAAGTTCCAGCAATATACCGACACTGCACAGTTCCAAAAAGCAGTCAGTTAATTCTGAAAATAACGCGGTTGCCCAACAGACGAGTCCGAACCGGGAGCGTAGAGACCGGGTCTGTGATCCGGTATTAATTGCCTGAAAGTAACCTGTTTTTTGCTTACGAAGTGTGTATACGATCGAACGGGTCGCCGGCTCCTGGTTCTGAATTGTCGGCCCACATGAGGGAGAGAGGCGCAGCGGAAGCGCGTTACTTTGAATCATCCCTGCTAAGATATCGTCATGCCTCAGATGTACTGCCCACAATGCGGTCGAGAGCTGGAATTGGATTCTGGTGAAATACACTTCTGCCGGTATTGCGGCTTCTCGCTCGTCGATACGAAAGAAGCGCTCCATGGTTATTCGCAGCAAAAACGAATGGGGTTCTCGATCGTCACCTGGTCCTACGTCTTATTATTACTAGTTACGCTGCTGCTGCACGGTCAGTATGTCTCTCTCAATACTGGCTGGATCTATTGGTTATTGACCCTGCTCATCGTCGTTAGCGTCAGCTGCTTCACTTCAGCCGCTGTAAGCGCATTAAATCCAGCGCTGTTTTTAAAGACTATGCGCCGTGACAAAGCAACACTCGCGTCTCGCGGACATAGCACGGATGCTCTGGGAACTTCTGAAGGCCATGCCACATCGTTGCCGGCTTCAAATACGCCCGTGGCCGGTTTGAGCAATCAGAGCCGGACAAGGGAACCGGTGATGGAACCACGGAGCGTTGTCGAGGGAACAACTAAAAACCTAAACGACCGGAGTCACTCAGGTTAGTCTAACGTTGAAATCGGGTCACGGCGTCAGAACCGGGAGCCGTAGCGACCGGTCAGATATTCAACTGTCGTAATTGAGCAAATTAATGCGACGCTCAGTGCGTCACCTCATATAGTTGTCTCTGTGGCCGGTCGCTAGCGCTCCCGGTTCTGATACGAGTGAGGGCTTTTTGAGCAAAGCTGCCTAACTGAGACCTTCAGCTGAGACGAAGATAATTATGAACGACAATGTTCTCTCACGCTCCGATGACCGACTTAACCGGGAACGCCCGCGCGCTTTTGACACGATACTTTACGGCGGACTGATCGTCGCAATATTAGACGGGCTGTTTGCGTTCGTTTTTTACGGTTTGATTTTGGGCGTAAAGCCTCTGCGCATTTTCCAATCGGTCGCCGCGGGATTACTCGGCAGGGCCTCTTTTGACGGCGGCATTTCGTCTTTCCTGTTTGGTGTTTTGCTCCATTTTATTGTGGCCATAGGTATCGCTGCTGTTTATTACCTGGTCAGTCTGAAATTGCCGGTCTTAATTCATCGCGCGGTGGTTTGCGGATTAATTTACGGGATGATTGCTTATCTGGTGATGAATTATGTCGTAGTCCCGCTATCAGCAATCGGCTACAGACCGACCACGTTACGAGTCTTTCTGCCCGCGTTTATTGCCCACGCCTTTTTGGTCGGGTTGCCTGTGGCATTGGTGGCGCGGTGGTCTGCGAAAAGATCTACATAAGATTTTTTGAGCTGAAATGTCCGACAAGACTTTGCACACAAAAAGTCGCTACCTCTATCAGAACCGGGAGCCGTAGCGACCGGCCACAGAGATAACGATAGGGAGGTGAGGCACGAGCCACGCAACAAACATCGAATATTTTGCGCAGTTTCGAGGTGAACATCTGGCCGGTCGCATCCACCACCCCACGCGGGCTGCCCGTGCGGGGACCCCGGTCCGCTCGCGGTTCTGATACAGCTCCACCGATCGTTTATTTACTTTTTGTGAAAAGCAGCTTCGCGGTAAGGACAGTTGAACTAAAGAAACATCATCGATGTCAACTAAACCAAAGACCATCGACGAATATCTGGCGCCATTGAGCAGCGAGAAGCGAGCTACGCTTGAGAAGCTTCGCAAGGATATCAAGTCGGCAGCGCCCAAGTCTGAAGAATGCATCAGTTACCAGGTTCCAACCTTCCGTCTTGGCGGCAGGATGCTGGTGTCGTTTGCTGCCTGGGCCAACCACTGCGCCTTCTATCCGGGTGCTCGCCCGATTGAAGCCCACCAGAAGGAGCTCAAAGGCTACAAGACCAGCAAGGGCACGATCCGATTTCCAGTCGATAGACCATTGCCCACCACATTGGTGCGGAAGCTGATGAGGACTCGTATTGCCGAGTACGCTGCCAAACAACGCGTCGCAAAGAAGGGCGCAAAGCGCAGTTCATGAGGAGCGTCTTTCGGATCTCGTGATCTGGCACGCAATTATTGCCCGCGTCTCTCACATTGAAGCTCAATAATTTCAAGAGGAATGCCGCCGGTAAGACCACCCACGAATGGACGCTGTGGGTTGTCGCCGCTTCATGCGCTCTGCACGTGTTGGAGGAATACTTCACTGGTTGGCAGGCTTGGGCGCGCGACACATTGAGCATCGTAATGCCGACAGGCCGATTTTTTGTCATGAATGCCGTGCTCGTTGTGGCGGCATTGTTTCTCGCGCGCATCGGATGGTCGCAGCCCACGCTCAGCCTCGTGATACCAGCGGCGACTCTGGTTAACGCCGTCTTCTTCCATATCCTCCCAACCATCGTGCAGCAGCGAGTGTCACCGGGCGTCTACACCGCGGCCTTGCTCTATGTTCCATTCTCCTCGTGGGCGTTCGTGGGGGCCTGGCGCGACGGCGTAGCTAAACGTGCGCTGGCCGTTGCACTCGTGACTGGTACGCTTATGATGCTGGCGGTCGTACTGGCTGCGAGATTGTCGAGCAGAGTCTAAGATGGCTGGGATGAACGCGGATGACATGGATCTGAAAAAGTCCTTTTGCTGGTCGCTGGTCTGATCCGCGTCTATCTGGGTAAATCCGCGCCTAATTTACCACGCTCATCAAGTCACTATGGATCAGGTAGAATGCTGCTCGCTCGCTGCAGTTCAATATGTGCTGATGTGCAGTCCAACGCTCGGGAATAACTAATGACTAAAAGCCCGAACCTGTGGGGCGGTCGATTTGCGAACGCAGCGGATCCCTCCTTTACAGCTTTTAATAATTCTTTCAGCTTCGACCGCAGGCTATTAGAAGTCGACGTTCGCGCGGGTGTCGCTCATTGCAACGGCCTTGCGGCAGCGAACGTTATTACGAGTGAAGAGGCCGACAAAATTAAAGCAGGACTCCAGACTGTTTTGGAGCGCTGCACTGCCGATAACAACTACTTCGATGAAATGAAATCAGAAGATGTTCACTCGTTCGTCGAAACGCGGTTGGTGGAAATTGTGGGCGACGCCGGACGCAAGTTACACACTGGACGAAGCCGGAACGATCAGGTCGCGACTGATCTGCGTCTGTGGTTGCGTGAAGCGATCGATCAACTCCAGCGCCAAGTGCGTTCGACTCAGGAGGCTTTTCTGGACCTGGCGGAGAAGAACAACGGCGCCGTGCTCCCAGGTTACACACATCTGCAGCGAGCACAGCCCATACTGTTTGCCCATTGGTGTCTCGCTTACTTTGAAATGCTCGCACGCGATCGCGAGCGAATGACTGAAATCCGCAAACGGGTGAACGTGTTGCCGCTCGGATCTGCCGCGTTGGCGGGCTCTTCCTTTCCTATCGACCGCGAAGTCATAGCGCGTGACCTCGGCTTTGAAAGCGTTTCGCGCAACAGTATCGATGCGGTTAGCGATCGGGACTTCTGCGTAGAATTTGTGAGTGCCTGTTCGCTGGTGATGGTTCATCTTTCACGGCTTGCCGAGGAAGTTATCCTTTACTCTACAACCGAGTTTGGTTTTTTTGAGTTGAGCGATGCAGTGGCTACTGGTTCGAGCTTAATGCCGCAGAAAAAGAATCCGGACTCGATGGAACTGGTGCGGGGAAAGGCCGGACGCGTCTTTGGTCACAACATGACGCTTTTGAGCATGCTTAAGGGATTACCGCTCGCTTATAACAAAGACATGCAAGAGGACAAGGAAGCGCTCTTCGACGCGTTTGATACCACTCGAGGGTGTCTTGAAGTTTCAGCCCTCGTGTTAAGGAACGTGGACCTAAAAGTTGAGCGGATGCGAACTGCTGCGAGCAAGGGAATGATGAATGCAACCGAACTGGCTGATTACCTGGTGCGAAAGGGAATGCCTTTCCGGGAGGCTCATGAGACGGTGGGAAAGATCGTTGTCAGCGCGATCAGCAAAGGAGTGGAACTGGGTGAGTTGCCGTTGGACGAACTGCGCTCATTCACAAGCGAGATTGATGGAGATGTTTTCGATTTGCTGACGCTCGAACAAACCATCGCTTCAAAATCGTTGCTGGGTGGCACCGCCCCGCAACGCGTTCAGGAAGCGCTCCGCGCCGCGCGCGAGTTATTATAAGAACCTTTGGCTCACAATTTACCGAGTCATCGGGGCGGCTGGCAATGATAACTTGCAGCGCAAATGAAAAGAGCGGGGGCAAGCCCACCTTCCCGACCCTGAGCCTCTCAAATTTTGAAGCATTAACTTGTTGATTGAAAGGCTTTCTACCACAATAAACAGGCTAGTTAAAAAGTCTCATTGGTGGGGAAGGCGGGCTTGCCCCCGCTCTTTTAGTTTCTCGAAATGTGCGTCGCTGGGAACTTATTCCTGCCGGTCAATGATCAAATTGGTAGAGTTCGCCCTTTTGGACAACGGGCTAAATCAAAAGGCTGCGACAGGTCGCAGCCGAACCAAAGCGCTGACAGGTCAGCGCACTCCAAAAATGCGGTCGCTTATTTAGTCGAGTTGATCGCGCTCTCCGGCTGAATTGTTTCCTGATAAAGGTATCGTCCGTCTTCAAGTTTCAGAATAACGGCAGGCTTCACTGCGTTGCGTTGCGGATCCATGCTGATTATCCCGGTCACGCCCGCAAAATCTTTTGTTTCAGCCAGTGCGTTGCGCAACTTCGGACCTTCCGTCGTTCCTGCTTTCGACACCGCCTCCGCGAAAAATTTAAGCGCGTCATAAGCGAGTGCGGCGTGCGCGTCAGGTGTCAGGTTTCCATAACGCTGCCGATACTCGCGTGTGAATTTCTGAATTCTCTCTCCCGGATCGTCGGCTGAATAGTGGTTTGAAATGTAGGAGCCGTTTAGTGCGTCGCCGCCGAGTTCCCAAAGCTCCGGGGCGTCCCAGCCATCCGCGCCCAATAGAGGCACCGCGAGACCGAGTTGGCGCACCTGCTTGGCGATGATGGCGACATCGCCGTAGTAACCGGGAATGTAGATCACGTCCGGATTCGCCGCTTTTATCACGCTCAATTGCCCGCGATAGTCCGCGTCGCCTTGCGAGTAGGATTGCTTGGCGACAATCTCGCCGCCAAGTTTTGTAAAACTAAATTCAAAAAATTCTGTCAGGCCCCGACTGTAAGGCGAATTGAAGTCGAGCATGATCGCCGCGCGCTTTGCCTTGAGAGTTTTCACGGCAAACTTTGCCATTACCTCGCCCTGAAATGCGTCGATAAAACAGGCACGGAAAATGTAATCACCAGCCTGTGTGACCGCGGGGTTGGTAGACGAAGGACTTATCAACGGCACGTGCGCCGACTGTGCTTTCGGCGCTGCCGCCAGGCTATTGCCAGACGCGCCCGCGCCGATAATTGCCACTACTTTATAGCGTTCGATCAGCTTGCCGGTGATTTGCGCCGACTCCTCCGGACTCCCTTTGTCGTCTTCGATTACCAGGTCGAGCGTGTGGCCATTAATTCCGCCGGACTGGTTTATTTCGTCCGCGGCCATCAGCACGCCGTTCTTCGCCGAGACGCCAAAGTTAAAAGTTGGCCCGGTAAGATCGCCGAAGAAGCCGATACGAACGGTTGAACGATCAGCTGCGCCCTGTTGCTGAGGCGAACACGAAAGCACAGCTATTGTTAACGAAAAGAGCGCGAGGAGAATCAGCGCGCTTCGGCGGGAAAGTTTCATCTGTGGTTGGGGAAACAAAACGAGTTTTCGAATGAGGCCTTACTAATCGAACAACAGCGATCTACTCACCAAGGTATGCTTCTTTTATGCGTGGATCGGCGGCGAGCGCTTTCGAAGATCCTTCCATTACGATGCGGCCGGTCTCCAGCACGTAAGCTCGATCAGAATGTTTCAATGCTGCGTGCGCATTCTGTTCGACGAGCAGGATCGTTGTTCCTTTACTTTTAATCTCATCAATTGATTCAAAGATTGTATGGACAACCAGGGGCGCCAGGCCGAGCGACGGTTCGTCAAGCAGCAGCAGGCGCGGTTGCGACATTAGGGCTCGGCCGATAGCCAGCATTTGCTGCTCACCTCCGGAAAGTGTTCCGGCTTTCTGGGATTCTCGTTCCTTCAAGCGCGGAAACATCTGGAACGCTCGTTCCATATCGGCGGCAATGGCTCGCTTGTCCTTTTTGAGATAAGCGCCCATTTGCAAATTTTCTCTAACCGACAAATTCGCGAAAACGCCACGGCCTTCAGGGGACATCGAGATTCCCATGGCGACCAGACGGTGCGTTGCCCGACCGCTGATGTCTTCGCCCTCAAATGTTATTTTTCCGGCGCGTGGTTGAAGTAAACCGGTGATGGTTCTGAGAGTTGTCGTCTTGCCCGCGCCGTTTGCCCCAATAAGCGTGACCACCTCACCAGCTTCCACGTGCATGGAAATGCCGGTAAGCGCCTCTATGGCGCCATAGTTTACTGAGATGTTGTCTAACGTAAGCATAAACTTAATTGGTTTTGGGTCTTGGGTCTTAGGTCTTTGAACTTAGTACTTTGTTTTCGGTTCTTAGAAGTCGAGAATGAAAGATAATCAAAGTACTAAGTTCCAAGACCAAAGACCCAAGACCAAAGCCCTTAGACCAAGGATCTAATCCCCAAGATACGCTTCAATAACCTTCGGATCATTCCTGATCTCCTCAGGCAGTCCGAGCGCGATTGATTTCCCGTAATCCAGCACCTGGATTTTCTCGCATACGCCTATCACCACTTTCATGTTGTGTTCGACCAGCAGGATGGTAAGCGAGAAGCGATCTCTTATGCGTTGAATCAACTTCATCAAGTCTTCCTGTTCGGAAGGGTTCATGCCGGCGGCCGGTTCATCCAGCAGCAAAAGCTCTGGTCGCGTGGCCAGTGCGCGCACGATCTCGAGCCGACGTTGGCTGCCGTAAGGCAAGCTTGTGCCCCCTTCATCTTTCACTCTCGCGAGATCGAAAATCTCGAGCAGCTCCAAAGCAAAATCACGGTGTTCGCGCTCGTCACGCTCAAAGCGCGGCAGCCGAAAGACAGCATCAACGAGTGTTTGTTTCGCGTGACGATGGCAGGCGGTCATGACATTCTCCAGCACGGACATGCTGGGAAAGAGGCGGATATTTTGAAACGTGCGCGACACGCCGCGACGTGAAATTTCGTAAGACCGCAAGCCGTCGATGCGTTTTCCCTGGAAATAGATTTCGCCGGAGGTTGGTTTATAAACGCCGGTCAGCAGATTGAACACAGTGGTTTTGCCGGCGCCATTCGGACCTATGAGGCCATAGATTTGGCCGCGCTGCACGCTCATGTCCAGTGTGTTCACCGCCACCAGCCCGCCAAACTTAATGGTGCACTTGATGGTTTGCAAAGGAATCTCACCGTCGAACGTCCGCTTCTCGCTGTCGACAGAACGCGCAGCTGCGGCGACGATTGACCCTTCTTCGGTGGCCCTTACGGCATCTTGTTCCGGCGTGCCGCTCATCTGTTTTCCTCTTCCTTCTTCCGGTCGATTGCCGAAGGTGGTCCTTGTTCAGCGATTGAGACGCCGCCGGTGCCACCGACAACTTGATTGCCCTCCGGTCTCTTTCGCGCGCGCTTGAGCCA
>DATLBQ010000211.1:0-4194 GCA_035526805.1 Pyrinomonadaceae bacterium | reverse complement strand
TTGGAATGGTGTCAGCGCGGTTTCGAGATGTTCCTCAGCTGATCAATTCAATTGTTCAAATAGTGTTTTTCATAACACCGATCTTCTCGAAACCTGAACTATTGAAGGAACGGACATTCGTTGCCGACTTCAATCCGTTCTTCCACCTGCTCGAAGTTGTCCGCGCGCCATTACTTGGACTGGTTCCCTCCGCCACAAGCTACTTCGCCGTTCTGTTCATCACGCTTGTCAATCTCCTGCTCGTTAGCGTTTTCTTTGCACGCTTTCGCTCGCGCATTTCTTACTGGGTCTAGCCACGATGAACAAACCCGCAACGCCCACATCTTCGGAAACCGGGGTTCAGCTTGCCAATGTCAGTGTGACTTTTCCCATTTATCAGGGAGGCTCGCGATCCCTGAAGAAGAGCTTGTTGTTTCGCGGTACGGGCGGTCAACTTGCAAGTGATGGAAACGATCGCATCGTCGTCGAAGCGTTGAGAAATGTCTCGCTGGAGTTGAAAGCTGGCGATCGCGTAGCGCTCGTTGGCTCCAATGGAGCCGGAAAAACGACTTTGTTGCGCGTTATGGCGGGAGTTTACGAGCCTGTCAGCGGCGCGGTCACAAGCCGAGGGCGAATTTCGCCTATGTTCGATATCGGGCTGGGGATGGACTATGAAAACAGCGGTTACGACAACATACGAATGCGCGGATTGATACTCGGTCTATCTTCTCGAGAAATTGAGGAGCGGATGGCAGATATCGCAGGTTTCACCGAATTGGGAGAGTATCTCGATCTGCCGGTTCGGACTTATTCTTCGGGTATGATTACCCGCCTGACGTTTGCGGTCGCAACGTGTTTCCAACCGGAAATACTGCTGATGGACGAGTGGATCCTGGCAGGAGATACAAACTTTCTTATCAAGGCACAGTATCGAATAGAGGCGTTTGTCGAGAATGCAAGTATCCTAGTTCTTGCCTCGCACAACCATGCCATTTGCCGTCGCTGGTGCAACAAAGCAATTTGGATGGAAAGAGGCGAAGTCAGGGCCTACGGCGGGGTTGAACACACTCTCGATGCTTACGAAGCGCAAACGGCTACGACCTGAAAAAACGAAAAATGCGGAAGTTTCCCAGCGAGAGCATCATCTCCGGGGTGAGCTGCGCCACGCGGCCCAATGGCGAATGGCACGCTTGACGAGGCGCGCGATCGCCCGCAACCTCGGCTTATAAATAACAAAATGCTGGGCCTTGGCTAACAGCTGAGCACGTGCCTCCCTCCGCCAGTCAATGTTTCGTTGGCTGACGATTATGCGTTGAAGGGCCAAACCATCAAATGGCTCCAATCCATAGACGCTGCGCGCCAAACGCTGGCGAGCACCGTATTCGGAGGCGGTACGCAACATGGAATCCGGCCGGATCCGATACAAGATTTCATACTGCGGAACGTTCATGATTCTCCGCTTCGACGAAATCAGCTTGAGAAATAAAGCCAGATCTTCCCACATGGCGCTGTCTGACTCATCCCACCCACCCAACTCTTGCAATGGCGTCGTGCGATAGACTGCCATAGCGTCGCCGAGCCAATTGATGTTGGCGAGCGATTGCACCACTCCATCACCGACCGGGCGGTAACGGGGACGCCGTGAATCATAAATGCCCCAGTCATCACCGTCCCAAAAGGACGTGTATAGAAACGTCACCGCGTCAAGTTTGGGGTTTGCCAGCAAGGTGAGACAGCCGATGTAGAGGAAGTTATTGCGCGCGATGTTGTCACTGTCGTGGACCGCGACAAATTCAGTGCGACAGGCAAATAAGCCGCTATTGCGAGCACCTGACAAACCCTTGTTAGCCGAATGACGGACAAAGCGTGCCGGAACGCGTAGCAATAATCCTATCCGCTCGGCATACAGCGCGGCAAAATCGAGCTGCGAGGCATCGTCAACAAAAATAACTTCGGCCGGCAGCAGGTATTGGTTGTTGAGTCCGACTATGACATCTTCAATTTCGCTAAATGGACGATTGTAGATTGGGACGACAACGGTGACCGATGACTTAGCAACAGTGGTCGCGTTACCCAAACTTCGCGGAAGCAGACGCATGTCCATCCACGAATGATTGGCCCTCGATTGTTCTGCTTGCATCAGGCGCCTGGTATCGGTTGTTTCTACCTGGCGCGTCCGGCTATCCGATCTCAAAGCTGCCGCTAACTTTTCTTGCAGGGCCAAGGCGGAGGAGCTGCACATGGTGCGATCGCGCACAGAATCAGGCACAAGCTCCTTTTCGCCACCGCCTACCAATTGCACGACACTGCAGCCGGCATCTATCGCTTGCAACAAAAGGTAATTCTGGCCGCAGCCTGCCTGAGCAACAACGACTACCGACCTGGCTGAAAGCGCGCGGAGCGGCTGACGAAAATCCAAAGCATTGTCCGCCATCTCTTCCACAACGACATGAGCCGGCAAATCGAGTCTGATCCCATCGACGTTGGACCCGATGGTCGCGATTCGAGCCAACTGGCGCGCAACAACCGGATCGTCGGTCAGCAGCGCTTGAATCGCATTACAAAATTGCGCCCATCCATTGTTACGTCGCCGCTCGCCCAGAAATACCACGGTGTCGATTGGTAATTGCGCTGCGTTTTCATCAGGCGAATAGGAGAACGGTAGGCGTTGTACGTAAATTTCGCCTAACGGCTTAAGCGCGAGTTGATCGATGATCAATTGCCGCATGTATTCCGACGGAAATAACACGGCATCTGCTAGTTCGATCGTCACCTTCTCCCAAAGGTGAGTTAAATTACGATGCGGCGGCTGCAACTCTTGAGCCATACGCTCGACATAGAAATTGGACCCGTGGCATATCGCCAAACATGAAATACGTGGTGGCAGCAGGTTCGCTCGCGCTGCTTGTGAAATGCGAAAGAACACTCCTCCATAGTCCTGGTATTCAATTCGATCGAGTTCGTCGTATAGAAAGACGAGATGCAAGACGGCTTCGAGGACGGCTTCCGGCCTTTCCGTCGCATTCTCCAGATTCAAGAACCGGCCAACGCGTAGCCAGCTATGGGCCGGGGAATGAAAGGCACCATCCGCGAGCACAATCGCCTGCGAGCCAAGACGCTCAGTTTCTGACACCCAACGCTCGATATTCGTCGTGGCCGCATTATCGGCGTCAGAGGCAATCAACACCAATCGCGAAGACCGTGGCGGCAGGCCGTGGCGGATGAGAAACTGTTCGTACTGCTCATGCGTGCACATAAGCTCGCAAATAACCACAGCAACATGTTCACCAGATCGATGGGTCGAGAGCAGATGAAAGCCTGCTGAGGTGAGAAATCTGGAGAACTCTGGCGCCGTCCACAGCCCATGCCGGGAAGTAGGACCGGTCCCGCTTGCGTCAATGCTTGCGATAAAAAGCCGGTTCGCGGGATTGCGTCGAAGCAAACGTCTAAGCAGGCGCAACAGCGGTCTTGGATCGAATAATTTTTCAAGCAAGCCGCCGACAACGAACCGTTGCGCCTTCTCTGTCCGGCTCAATTGGGTCTCAAGCAACTCCAAGGCCATTGGATCGCTAAAATTGACTGTCGTTGCGAATGGCGACATTACTTTGTCATCAACCGTATCGTCCGGCCGATGGGTCAAAATGAGATGTTCGCCAACCACCAAAAACCAAGGGTGGTCGGAACTCTTCATCTGAAAACAAAAAAATACGGTCCGTGTCTCGCTAACGCGAGGGACACTCGCAAAGTGATCGCGCAAGCAGTGCCATGGCTCAGTCTCCCACTCTTCGGACGACGTTAGGCTGAGAGACCGGCGACGCCCACTTGCACCAAAATTCCACTCTTCCGTAATCGCATAAGGATCGCTTTCTAACGCCTCAAGCACGACAGTTACGGCTCCGCATGAATAGTCGCTATGAGGTCACTCCATCGATCGCGCGCCTGTTCGACGCTGAAACGCGACCGGACGTCTTCAACTGCTGATTTGCCCATTCGCTCTCGCAAATCAGGATCTTCTATAAGCAACTGGACGGCAGCAGCGAATTCGTCTGGCTGCTTTGCAAGGAAACCGTCGATTTCGTGTCGGACGATTTCCTTGGGGCCGGTGGGACAATCGAACGCTACGACAGGGAGACCATAAGATTTGGCTTCTAAAAGCACCATCGGAAATCCCTCAAGTCGGGAGCCCATCAGCATGATCGAGGCGCGCTGATACCA
>DATLBQ010000210.1:0-3012 GCA_035526805.1 Pyrinomonadaceae bacterium | reverse complement strand
TGTTTATTAAATTAAATCCAGGTAGTGGGCGCCGAGCTGTGTCTGCAAGCTTTCCGGCACGGTTTTCCAACTGGCGTTGGATAACTTGTGAGCATCAAACTCAGATGTGTTCATGCGCAGAGCACGCCAGTAGGCGTGTTTCTCTTCGTACAGCCAACGATAAATAGGTCCATTCGCGCGGCGGCTATAAAAAACCCGAGCGAGCGAGGTGTTGGCGTCATCAGTATTTATATCGCCCGTCTGATTCAGACTCGCCGTATTTATGTAGATACGCAATCCGCTCATGGTTATCGACATTTTCGTTCCTTAATCCAGACCGCCGCCGTGATCGCGATGCACCTCAGGCTTTTCAATTTTTGTGAAAGGCACCAGACCACGCTTCACTTCTTCAACAGCTATGCTGGTATTTCTGCGCCTGCCGCTGTCAGCGTCGATGCGTGGTTTCGACCCGTGCAGCAGTTGCTTCGTTCTTAAGCCAGCAACGATGATTAGACGAAATCTGGAATCTATTCCCGGCCAGGTCCCTTCGTTAGCTACTCCGGTTAAGGGGTTGCCGTTTTGTTTTCCATTGCTCATCAGGTTTTCTATCTCAAAACTTTCATTAGCTAAGCGTAACTGAGTCTTCAGCTGCATTCATCGTGAGCTATAGAAACTTCAGCACGATAAACAATACCGGGACTGCTAAAACTGCGATGGCAAGAAGTTGCAGCCAATTCATCGCCGACTTCTTGCAGTTTGGACAACGAAACCTCCACAGGGCCAATATCCGGCCGCAGTGGTCACAGGAGGAAATCATCAGACTGCTCCAATCCTGGCCGCTTGTCCTTCGCCGTTCGCCATGAATTTCGCCAACTGCTGCCGGTCCAAAGCACGGCCCCGGCTCAACTTCATCAGGGGATCTGCGATCAACCAGAAGCAGGCCTTGCCTTCGTCGGTGTTGGTGAGATTTTGAAAGGCTGAGGCATCGAGTTCGACGGGTCTGAAACATTCCATACTCGAGTCGCGCGAACGAGCCCGCATCGCCGCACCGCTACTATGAAATATCGGCACGCGAAATTTGCCCTCGTCGTCCAGCGCAAACCAATCTCCATTCGCTCGCCGCAGAGCATACAGAGTGTTCATCGTCATAGTTTCCTGCGTATTCGTATAGGTTGGAGCGAAGTGAAATCCTCGTGGAACAAGTTAAGCAAACACCAGCGTATTTTTTTTGGCCTCTGCTAAAGAGCTGTCAATGCTCTCGATCGCATCTGCTTCGTTATCGTAGATATTGAACACCGACAGAAGCTTTGTCAGAGTCAACAACTCTCGCAGCGCATCCGTCAGACCCACCAGTTTGATTTCGCCGCCTTTGTTTTCCGCCGAGATCTGGCTCGCTACTAGTTCGCCGAGCCCACATGAATCAATGAAGGTGACGCCCGCCAGATTCACCACGATCAGCAATTTCTTTTCCAGGATCAGCGAGCGTATCGACCGGTGCAGGGCCACTGCGTTACCACCAATCCTCAGCTTGCCCTTCAGGTCAAGAATAGTGACATCAGCGTTGCGTCGTTGATTAATGTAGAGGTTAATCACAGCTCGACACTACGTTAGTAATGCCTGTATGTCAAATGCAGCATATACTGTAGATGGACAATATTTACCGTATATGGTAAATACTGTAGCGCGCGTGGAAAAAGATATGATTGAGATTCGAGTAGATCAATTATTGGCCGAGCACGGACGAACCTTCTACTGGTTGGCTAAAGAGACCGGTATTAGTCATACGACGCTTTGGCGTTTGAAGAAGGACAAGGCGCTCGGTATCAACTTTGAGACGCTGGAAAAAATCTGCGCAGCATTGAAATGCCAGCCTGGTGACATTCTCGCGTTACCGCCGGCGAAGAAGGACGCCAAGAAAACCGGCCACGATCGCCGCAATGGAAGAACACGAAAATGAGTACAAATACTGAGAAGCCCTTAACATTTCGGTTCATTGACGTTGAAGCCGATGTGCGGTTGGAGCTAAACAACGACGCTGATCACGCGCTGAAATGCGTGGAAATACTTACCGTTTTCCTTAAGGATTTGGAAACGGGCGGACCTTCACAGGCGCACATCCGGTTTGATCAAGTCGATTCTATTCGAGCAAAAGAGCATGTCGTGCTCTCTCACAAGACCTGGGTTAATGGAAAGATTGCCGGCGCCGGCGCCGATCTTCTGACACGATTAAAAGTAGTGTTAGGCAAAGCTAAACCTTATGTGCTTGATATTTCATGGGAAGATCCGGAAGGCAAGACACAATTTCAACGGATACCAGTGGGACACTGAACGCGACGCCACCGGCAGCTTTGGTAATCGCAATGGAGACAAGAGGCCATGTTAGTTTGTGAGTTTTGTTTGCAGTACAAGCAAAGCGGTGAATGCGGCCTCGGCCTCAAGATTCCGAAGAGCATGACCTGCAGGGAGTTTGGTCCTACGCTTGAAAAGTTCTGCTCCAACCCCAACGACTTCGTCGATCCAAAACAGATCGTCCAAATGGCAACCTACTTTGGCATCAAAGGGCCAGAACTAAAGAAAATCAAGTTGATGGCCGCAACCGCGGAAAGCAGCCGGCTCTCAATCCAACCTAACCCAACCTCCGACTTCATGATCTAAAACAACACAGACCCGCAAACCATTCCGATTTGCAGGTCAGTGTCCTTGTCACGCGCTTAGTTGTGACTCGCAGTCTCAGTTTCCGTTCAGACCGTCGTAGTAACCGTTTTCGTACCCCTCGCGATAGTAGCGACGATACAGCTCACGATCTCCCAGCCTCGAGCTGTAGTCTGTTGTCGCTTCGCGGTACTTACTATTGTTGCGAAAGTCCTCGCGGTTACCTCTGCCTCGGTCGTCACGCCCTTCTTTGATTCCCTCGTTATAGCCGGCATTTAAAGCCGTCTGGCGCAAATCGGACGACCCGCCATAGGTGCCATAACGATCCCAGTTACGACCTCGACGATTGTTGGGATCCCAATTGCCGTCGCGGTTGCGGTC
>DATLBQ010000209.1:0-12334 GCA_035526805.1 Pyrinomonadaceae bacterium | reverse complement strand
ACCTTTTGAATCTTTGGGCCGGTCGCTACCGCTCGCGGTTCTCATACCGTGGGCTTTAGCAACTATACCATCGCACCGCAAGTTTGAAGGTCATGAACATATCCGTATTTAAGTCTAAAAATGAGTTGGCCCAGGCGGCAGCCGATAACGCCGCTGAGCTTATTCGGCGCGCTATTGCGGACCGTGGTCAAGCCTATATCATCGCCGCGACGGGCGCGTCCCAGTTTGAATTTCTCGAGGCGTTGGTACATCAGGATTTGGATTGGAAGCAGACGACTTTTTTCCATCTGGATGAGTATGTAGGTCTGCCGGCATCGCACCCGGCAAGTTTTCGACGATATTTGCAGGAGCGAATTGCCAATGTTGTTAATCCAGGTGCCTTCCACTTTATTAATGGAGAAGCTGAAAATCTTGCAGAGGAATGCGGTCGCATCCGCAAATTGATTTCGCAACAAACGATTGATGTGGCGTTTGTTGGTGTTGGGGAGAATGGTCACTTGGCGTTTAACGATCCGCCGGCAGACTTTGCAACCACGGAACCTTATCTTGTGGTCAATCTTGATGAGGTTTGCCGCAGACAACAAGTTGGAGAAGGTTGGTTCACCAATCTCGACGAGGTCCCGCGGCAGGCTATTTCAATGTCGATCCAACAGATTCTCAAAGCTCAGGAAGTTATCTGTGTTGTTCCCGATAGAAGGAAAGCCCTGGCGATTAGAGATTGCCTGGAGTTGGAAGTGAGCCCCGGGCGGCCCGCGTCGATCCTGCAACAGCACCCTCGCGTCACTGTTTATCTTGATTGCGAATCGGCCTCGCTGTTAACGGCACCACGGTAGACGACAAATTTTTGTTATCGATGCTCGCAACCCCGATGATACGCGGCGGCAGCCCAGGCGGTGGTCAGCTGTGCAATTAACCTGCGTGCTATGATGTGAAAAACAGAATGATGAAGCAGTACGCATGGCTTTGCCCGTAAAGTCCTTCATTGGGCCGCTTCGGCTTTGCCCCCGGATGTGCGGCGAGGGCTAGGCCCCGCCGAAAGCAGCCGGACTATTACCGGGCTATGCCCCGGTACGGGCTTAGCCCTTGGGATTTTAGGCCAAAGGCCACATCAAGGGCATAGTTCAAATATAAAAGGCGCCCCGACCGGCGGGGCATAGCCGCCGCCGCACATCCGGCGGCAAAGCCGACCCTGACACAGCCCATGATTTTTTTGAGGCAAAGCTAGTAATTATGCGTCGGACCATCAAAATTCACGATCGCGATAACGTCGTCATCGCAATGACGCAGCTTGCCGCCGACGTCCGCGTCGGCAATGGTGCCGGCGAAGTGGTGACCGCCTCAGAAATTCCTCGTGGTCACAAGATCGCTCTCACAAAGTTGGAGGTTGGCCAGCCCGTCGTCAAATACGGCTTTACCATCGGCAGGGCCACCCAGGAAATCCTCGCTGGGAATTGGGTTCATACGCATAACCTTGAAACGATGCTTGGCGACAATGTCGAATATAGTTATCGTCCAGTTACTGCTAATCGTTTTGGGCCTCATACTCCTGACGGAGTGCGTCGCGAAGTGGAACCGGCGCGAACGGAATTTAAAGGTTATCGTCGAGCTAGCGGCACGGGTACCCGCAACGAGATCTGGATTATCAACACAGTCGCTTGCGTCAACAACGCGGCGGAGCGGATTGCGCGGCAAGCCCACGAGCAGTATGCCACCGGCAACATCGACGGAATTTACGCTTTCCCTCACCCGTACGGTTGCAGTCAATTGGGCGATGATTTAAAGGCGACACAAAAAGTGTTGGCGGGCTTGCTTAATCACCCGAACGCCGGTGGCGTACTCGTGCTCGGACTCGGCTGCGAAAATAACGCAATAAAGTATTTCGTGGATCAACTTGGGGGATTCGATCCCGAACGCGTCAAATTTCTGAATGCGCAGGACGTAGAAGATGAGGTCGAGGAGGGTCTTAAACTCGTCGGTCAGTTAGCGAGCTACGCTGACAATTTTCAACGCGAGCTGCGACCTCTCTCAGACCTGGTCATCGGCATGAAGTGCGGCGGCTCAGATGGGCTTTCCGGCATCACGGCAAACCCCCTGGTCGGTCGCATCACGGATCGTCTCAGCGAAAGTGGAGGGACAGCGATCATCTCAGAAGTGCCAGAGATGTTCGGAGCTGAGCAAATCCTGATGAACCGGGCACGAGATGAGGCGGTGTTCCGCAGCATTGTGGAAATGATCAACGGCTTTAAGGATTATTATCGCCGGTACGACCAGCCCATTTTCGAAAATCCTTCGCCTGGAAACAAAGAGGGTGGCATCACGACGCTCGAAGAAAAGTCGCTTGGCGCAATTCAAAAAGGTGGGCAAGCTATCGTGACACAGGTCTTGGCTTATGGCGAGCGTGCGACCGAACCAGGACTGGTCCTCCTGGAATCGCCTGGTAACGATGGTGTTTCATCAACGGCTGAGGCGGTGGCTGGCGCTAATTTGATTCTCTTTACAACCGGACGAGGCACACCCCTGGGCGTGCCTACGCCGACCATCAAAATTTCCACCAACACTGAATTAGCGGTCAAGAAGCCTAAGTGGATAGATTTCGACGCTGGGGTCATCCTAACCGGCAGTAGGACTCTCGAACAGTCAACAGAGGAGTTGCTCGATTTTATTTTGCGCGTTGCTTCCGGCGAAATCCGTGCTAAGAATGAGTTGAACGGCTTCCGCGAAATCACAATCTTCAAGACTGGCGTTACGTTGTGATCAAAGGTAAGTGAAGACTCAAAGCCATGACCTATGCACCGTTGGAACTGACCGGTAGGACCGCGGTAGTGGTTGGCGGGACCTCAGGAATCGGTCGTGCCATCGCGCTCGGGCTAGCCGAAGCGGGCGCGGATGTCGTGCCAACCTCTCGCCGCCGGGAACAGGTGGAGGCTGCTGCCTCTGAAATCGAAGAGCGCGGTCGCCGCTCAGTCCGCGTGGTCTCAGATGTTTCCGACCCCGCTTCGCTCCAAAGCGTGCTCGACACTTGTATTGCGGCTTTCGGAAAGGTAGACATCCTGATCAACTCCGCGGGCCGCACCAAGCGAGCGCCGACGTTGGATTTTCTCGAAGAGGATTGGGCCGCGATCCTTGACACCAATTTGACTGGTACGTTGCGCGCTTGCCAGGTGTTTGGCCGCCATATGATCGATCGCGGATATGGCCGTATCGTCAATATCGCTTCATTATCGAGCTTCGTGGCACTACACGAGGTAGCTGCCTACTCGGCTAGCAAGGCGGCGGTTGCATCGCTCACTAAATCGCTTGCGGTCGAATGGGCCGTGCATGGCGTAAACGTTAATGCGATCGCGCCTGGCGTCTTTCGGACCGCACTCAATCAAAAGCTGCTGGATCAAAGTGAACGCGGACGCGAATTCCTGTTGCGCACGCCGATGAGGCGTTTCGGGAAGGTGGAGGAGTTAGCTGGCGCCGCAGTCTTTCTCGCTTCGGATGCCGCAAGCTTTGTGACCGGTGAAATCCTGGTGGTCGATGGCGGGTTCCTCGCTAGCGGCGTGAACCAATAAGCACCGGTCGTTCTGCGGATATCCCGCGGTGTCAGGATTAAGGTTGACAGGGCTGACAACGATGCCAAACCGCTCCTATTTACATCTTGGCGGAATACGTGATGTAGATGCGTTTCGACGTCTCCTGCAGGATTTACAAATCGAGATACCGTGTGACGTAGAGCTGATCTCCGGCGAAGCCTCCCCGCTGGCGCAACCTTTGCTCAGCGGCGCGATTCATTTCGGAAATCGTTTCGCAATACAACCGATGGAGGGTTGGGATGGAACTGCCGACGGACGTCCCACAGAACTGACATTTCGTCGTTGGCGTCGCTTCGGTGCAAGCGGCGCGAAACTCATCTGGGGCGGCGAGGCCGTCGCAGTGAGTCACGATGGCCGCGCCAACCCGAATCAACTTTCGATCAACCCGCAGGCGCGCAGGGATCTGTACAACCTTCGTGAAGCTCTGGTAGCGGAGCACCGCCGCTGCATTGGCTCTGTCGCAAACTTAATGGTAGGTCTGCAATTGACTCACTCGGGTCGTTTCAGTCGTCCCAACTTCAAAGATCGACTCGAGCCCCGCATCCTTTATCGTCATCCGATTCTTGACAAGCGACTGGGCATTTCAAACGACTACCCGTTACTAAGTGATGGCGAAATCAGAGAAATTGTCGTTGACTTTCATCGCGCCGCGCAAGTGGCCCAGGACGCTGGTTTTGACTTCGTCGATATTAAGCATTGTCACGGTTATCTTGGGCATGAATTCCTGAGTGCACACACCCGACCCGGCGATTACGGTGGTAGCTTCGAAAATCGCACGCGTTTTTTGCGCGAAGTTGTGAACGGGGTCCGCGATACCGCGCCCGGCCTCACCATAGGGGTGCGGCTCTCGGCGTTTGACACTATTCCATTTAGATCGGACTCGTCAGGTTCCGAGTCAGGTAAGCCAAAGACCGGCGTTCCCGAGGCGTTCCAGGAGCTGCTTCCCTACCGGTGGGGCTTTGGAGTCGACGCCGCTAATCCTGTCAATTCTGATCTCACTGAACCGGTGCAATTCCTCTCGCTGCTGGGTAAGCTCGGCATCCAGCTAGTGAATCTCTCGGCGGGCAGTCCCTATTACAATCCACATCTTCAACGCCCGGCATTGTATCCGCCGTCGGATGGTTACTATCCGCCGGAAGAGCCTTTGTTGAGAGTGGCCCAACAGATGCAGACGACGTACGCGCTCAAGCAGAGATTTCCTCACCTCATTACGGTGGGATCGGCTTACACGTACTTGCAGGATTTTCTGCCATACGTAGCTCAGGCTGCGGTGCGCGAAGGTTGGGTTGACTCCGTGGGTTTAGGAAGGATGGCGCTCGCCTATCCCACGCTGCCGGCCGACGTGATCAGGGGTAGGCCAATGGAGCGGAAACAAGTTTGCCGAACCTTCAGCGATTGCACCAATGCGCCACGCGCTGGTCTTCCATCCGGATGCTATCCGCTTGACACCCATTACAAGCGGTCTGCCGCTGCCATATCGCTCAAGCAGTTGAAACGCGCTCAACGGAGCGCAGCAACTGAGTGAGAGTGTAGACACAGCTACGAAGTGCAGATTGCGACGATGAAAGTTAACGATATTATCGGACGCGTGCGACCATGGCGGAAGGTTCAAGGAATAGCCGCTTGTTTACTTCCTTTCACGCCCGACGGGGAAATCGCCGTCGAAGCCTTTCAGAACCACTTGCGAGCTACACATAATGCTGGGCTGATTAATGCGGTTAACATGGATACGGGTTACGTAAACTATTTGACTGAGGCCCAGCGACTGGAGGTGTTGCAGTGGACGCTTCAAGCTCTGGGCCCTGGAGTGCCTTTCATTGCTGGCGCCTGCATTGAAGGTTCTGATGGTGAGCTTGTTTCTTTGTACAGACAACAGATGGACCAGATCGTCGCTCATGGGGGAACGCCGATTATCTTTCAAACGACGCGTCTTCTCGGTCGGGAGTGTCGTGAGAAGCTTGAGGTATACCGGGGGGTATGTAAGGGGTACCAAGCGGTGCTTGGGTTCGAACTGAATCCGATCTTCGCGACTAACGGCGAAATTTTCGATGATGACACCGTGCGTGGACTTCTGGAGATCCCGGAATTGAAAGGGCTGAAGCACTCTTCTTTAGATCGCATAAAGGAGTGGGAACGATTAGCGTTGCGCGATCAGCGCAGACCAGATTTTCATATCTATTCCGGCAATGACCTAGCCATTAATATGATCGAATATGGCTCCGATTACCTTCTGGGTCTGGCCACCTTTGCACCCGACAAATTTGCTGAGCGCGATTTGCTGTGGGAAACCGGTGACCCCGCGTATTACGCCCTCTCCGACGCATTGCAGCACCTTGGCAACGTAGCATTCCGACCGCCGATTCCGGCTTATAAACATTCGGCGGCAACATTCTTATATTTACGCGGAATCGTACCGGCGGCCCATCCTCATCCGCAGGCCCTGTTACGTCCTCCCTGGGAGGCGGACATTCTGCGCGAGTGTGCGGGACGTTTGGGCTTGTGGACGCGACACTGTTGACGTACTAGCGAAACACTGACACGAACCGGATTGCGCAACGTTTAATGCAAGGCAACTACTGTGAGGGGTGCGGAAACCGATGCTTGAGGATGTGAAACCCAAGTCGAAATCCAACTGCCGCTGGGATCTTGTGAGTCTCGGCGAAGTGATGCTTCGCCTCGATCCGGGGATAGAACGGATCCACTCGGCACGTAGCTTCCGAGTCTGGGAGGGCGGTGGGGAATATAACGTCGCCCGAGGCCTGAAGCGATGCTTCGGTTTAGATACCGCGATCGTGACGGCACTCGTTGAGAATTCTGTTGGCCGACTGGTACAGGATTTAATCTATCAGGGCGGTGTCGATCAATCTTACATTCATTGGGTTAAGTTCGACGGTGTGGGCCGCGCAGCACGTAATGGCCTTAACTTTACGGAACGAGGTTTTGGTATTCGCGCTCCTTTGGGCTGTTCAGACCGCGGGCATACAGCTGTTTCGCAGTTACGTCCGACCGATATTGATTGGGAACACCTTTTCATCGCCGACGGAGCTCGATGGTTTCATACCGGCGGAATCTTCGCTGCTCTCTCCGATACGAGTTTCCTTGTGGCCAAAGAAGCCATGCAAAGGGCCAAACAGAGTGGCGCAACAGTCTCTTACGATTTGAACTATCGGTCCTCGCTTTGGCAAGCCGTCGGGGGGCAAACGCGTGCTCAAGAAGTGAATCGAGAGCTTGCGCCGCTGGTCGACGTAATGATTGGAAATGAGGAGGACTTTACCGCCGCCCTCGGCTTTGAAATCGAAGGCTTGGATGAGAATCACTCCGAATTGGATATCGATAGCTTCGCTCGAATGACCGAACGAGCCACTAAGAAATTTCCAAATCTGAAAGCAGTAGCTACTACCCTTCGTCGGGCCACAACCGCAACTCGTAACGATTGGGGTGCAATTTGCTATTCGGGAGGTCAACTTTATCGAACGACGACTCGCCAGGACCTGGAGATCTATGATCGGATTGGCGGCGGTGACTCGTTTGCGTCCGGTCTGATTTACGGCTTCCTGGAAAATAAAGGTACGCAGTGGGCGGTCGAATGCGGGGCTGCACATGGTGCGTTGGCCATGACAACTCCGGGCGATACAACAATGGTTACGCTTGCAGAGGTTGAACGAGTGATGAAAGGCGGAAGCGCGCGAGTCGCGCGTTAAACTAGTGGAAAAGCGTTCGGTACTTGCGCGCATAGAGGAGGTTGGGATCATACCCGTCGTGCGCGTGAAATCAGGGGACCAGGCTATTGCGGTGGCTGAGGTTATCCGCGACGCCGGTATTCCTGTTCTGGAAATTACAATGACCGTGCCTGATGCAGTTAAGGTCATAGAAAAACTTAGTAATCGTTATGGCGCTGATGTGCTCATAGGCGCTGGAACCGTGCTCAATCCTGAAACGGCAGGCTCCTGTATTAAT
Organism: Pyrinomonadaceae bacterium; assembly: GCA_035526805.1. Taxonomy (GTDB): domain Bacteria; phylum Acidobacteriota; class Blastocatellia; order Pyrinomonadales; family Pyrinomonadaceae; genus PSRF01. The sequence continues at coordinate 4,799 of DATLBQ010000209.1, read as the reverse complement.
GCCGGCGCGCAATTTGTGGTTAGTCCTGTGCTCAACTTACAGACGGTTGAGTTGTGCAAAAATCATTCGGTCGCTGTGTTTCCCGGCGGGCTAACACCAACCGAAGTCTACTCTGCGTGGGAAGCAGGAGCGGATGCAGTGAAAATTTTCCCCTGCAATATGATAGGGGGAGCAAAATATCTGCGAGCACTGAAAGCACCTCTGCCGCATATAAACTTAATTCCCACTGGAGGTGTTTCGCTCTCAACGGCGAGCGACTTAATTGCTGCGGGCGCGTTGGCTCTGGGTGTAGGCTCGGAACTCGTAAACACCGAGGCGATAGAGGCAGGCGACTTTGGCACGGTGGCAGCCAATGCCCGAAGCTACCTGGCTGCGATCCGCCAGGCTCGGTCCACTTAAGTTTATAACTAGACCAGGTTTAGGCCGTAAGAATTTATCCTGGAGTGACTCTAAAGGACTCAAAACACCGGCTTGCTCGTTGGAAACGAATTGTGCCAGACCTGCAGAGCGCTCACTTCCGCATCCGCTAATCGACGAAGGTATGAAGCAAAAGTGATTGTTTGAGAAGCAAATCTTACTGACGGCAAGTGTGCCAATTGAAAACTGTCTCGACAGAGGGGTTCACCCCAAAATTCTGTGGCCAATTTGTGGCCAGAATTCTCAGCACGCGACGTATGAGGGACCGTAGGGACGAAACGTAAAAACCCTAAGAAATCCGTGGTGGCTGCGACTTTTGAAAGGCAAAAATTTGCGTTTTTGCCGAACCCTTAGTTCGAGACCGAGAGGTCGGGGTTCGAATCCTCTCACCCCGACCATAAACTCATTCCCACCCATAGGTTAGTTAACTCCTTTATCACTTCTTTTCCGTCTAGCCAGTAAAGGGACAGAAAACGACACACCAAAGTAACCCTCTGTCTTGACGTAATAAGGCGCTCGCAGGCTTCCTGCCCCTTAATTAAACCTTTTCAGCAGCTGGAACTTACTTTTTCGCATAGAAACCCCAGAAAATAGCGATTTTATCGAGACTTTGATGCTTGAGTGTGATATAGGAATGCTTGAAAGCTTTTCAATAAGTCTCATCGGAGGTGTCACACCAGATTATGGCGACTAAAGCCGCGACAGGCAGAAAGCGCATGACTCAGTCGGAAGTTTTTAACTATTTTGCGGAGAAGACGGGATTGAAGCGCGGACAAGTAAAGGATTTCTTTGACGAACTGTACAACCTCGCGTCCAGCGAAGTTAAGTCTAATGGAGAATTCGTACTGCCCGGCTTCGGCAAACTCGTTAAGTCCGAAAGGAAGGCCCGCGAGGGGCGAAACCCCGCGACTGGCGAAACGATACAAATCCCTGCCAAGACAACTCTCAAGTTCCGTGTTGGTAAAGGCATGAAAGATTCGGTTTTACCTAAGAAATAATGTAAACAGATCTTCAATCAAAGGTTAAGGCGCCGCCCGTAACGTTCATTTTTGCATGGACACTGGGCGGCGCTTACATTTTTGGCGGGCAGCGCCGTCACCGAGGTAATGTTAACGGAAAAAAGTCTGGCATTCTGACTGGCAGTCCAGTATAATCTGATGTTTTGTTACTCCCCTAAATGACAGCTATCAGGGACTAAGCATTTTCAGGGACTTGAAATTGTTCCGAAATGCAACGGATCTGCATCCTCAGACTTATCTGAGGCATCTAACATTGTGCAATAAAAATGGCCGCAATACTGCGGTTTTGGAGGATAAAACGTAACCGTGACTTTTGATCGACATTTACCGCTTGACGAACGAATTTTGAGGATTGACCACATTCAGGCAAGACGTTACTCGAAATTAGGTGGCGTAGCGCGGGAGATAGCCACTCAGGGTATCCTGCGCCATTTGCGTGCCTGTGATCGAATGGATGTAAATCCAGATACTTCGGCTGTAAGAGAAATAATCGACGATGCCTTAAACGGCCGTCGAGTGTTTGCTGAGACCCGCGAAGAAATCCAGGCGGCGTAGTTCGGCTGCTTAGTTTTAGCTAAAGAGATCGTCCGTATGGCGATCTCTTTATTTTGTCGGGCCTAAGTTGACCTTAACAGCCGTCCACATGCTAACATCCCGACTTCCAGGCATGTGCCCCTGTAGCTCAGCGGATAGAGCATCTGCCTTGTTGGAGCCTTGATGAGGAACGGCACCAGTAGAACTCATCAAGTGGACGGCCCCATATGCGGGGACGCCCTTAGAGCCTCTGGTACTCGAAGTTGAGTAAAAATCCATGAGGATTGGGTAATCCGCAGGAAACCCTTCTCGATTGAAGTAAGGTCGTGACGGGGCTCCTCAGAGACTATACGGGCCGGGACTGTGATGTCCAAGATATAGTCCAGCCAGCAACCCCGTGGAAACGGACGGTCAGGGAAAGCCTGATGCTGGATGCTAAGCAGAGGGCCGCAGGTTCGAGTCCTGCCGGGGGCATTCTTTAGTTTTTTCACATCCCGTGTGGCGGCTATAGTTCAGTCGGTTAGAACGCTTGATTGTGGATCAAGAGGTCGTGGGTTCGAGCCCCACTAGCCGCCCCAGTCTCCCCAACATATTTGATGGACATGAGCACTCACCACACGTCCGCTTCAACCGACCTCTACAAAGAAGTCTACGGAAGCGGAGATCCGATTCTCTGCCTTCATGGGCTGGGCGCCAACATCTTCAGCTGGCGACATCTCATCACCCCCCTTTCCCAAAAGCACCAGTTAATTCTGGTTGATTTCAAGGGCTCCGGAAAATCGCCGAAGCCGCATGATCAGCGCTACTCAATCGATGACAAAGCCGATGATATCTACAAATTGATTATCGCGGAGAACATGACGAACCTCACGTTGGTAGGAAATTCACTTGGCGGCGCCGTGGCCTTGTTGTTAGCAATACGCCTGACGCAGGAGGATCCTGTTCGATTGTCGAAATTGATCCTGATTGATAGTGCCGGAGACAAGAATTACGTACCGTGGCATTTCAAAGTTGTGAGGTCTATTCTGGGCGCACCTATAACATACTTAACACCGAGCAAACTTGTTACAAGCATGAGCCTTCGAGCGTGTTATTACGAAAAGAAGAAAACCACCAGCGAACAGATCCAAGCATACGCAACACCCATCGCGAGCCCGGGCGGACGTCATGCACTACTGCAAACGGTCAGGCACTGCATCCCACCGAACGCCGACGATATCATCGCCAAGCTGCCCACCATCACAGTGCCGACTTTAATATTGTGGGGTCGCCAAGACCAGATAATCCCATTGAGAGTCGGTCAGTCGCTGCATCAGTTGATTCCAAACTCGACCCTCGAGATTATCGAAGAGTGTGGGCATGTCCCGCAGGAAGAAAAACCCGCCGAAACAGTCGCAATAATTTCCCGATTTTTGGCGGGGAGTTCCTAATAGGTTAACGACTCGAAGTTTCAGGCGTCACGCGACTTTCTCGGTCTCTTTCCATGGCCCGCCATAGCTTGTTTGATAAGGCTGGGCACTCACCCCGATGTATTGCCAATGAAGACGGGCCAACTGGCGGATATGCAGGAAGTCATGCGCCAGCCACGAAGCGAGCAAATCACCGGCAGACAAGCGCCCGTTCGGACCTTCGTTGCTGTTTTCCCAATTCGGGTCCGACAACTGTTGCAACCACGTTAGCGATTGCTCTCTTTCAGCCAGGAAATTGTTAAGCGAAATATCAAGCTCTCGTTCGTTGTAAGCGCGAGTGTCCACCCACCCACGAGGGTCGATCGGTGGCCAGGACTGTGCCGGATCAGCGAGGGTTAATTCGAGTCGCTGACGAAAGTCTTCCCTTTCTTCATCGTAAAGGTGATTGATTACCTCGAGCATCGACCACTTACCAGCCGAAGGCTTCCATCGGGATTGTTCCAAACTCACGTCTCGTAAGAGACTTTCAAACACGCCCCGATTATTCGAGAATCGCTCTATAAAATAACCAAGATTCATGATTACACTCCTAAAGTACGTCGTCGGCACAACTCAGATTAATAGCGCTGCTGCCGGTCAACTACGCCGCCCAGGTATCTCAGGTAAATCTCTGTTTGCCGAATACTTTACTTTAAGAAATAATGAAGGCCGAATCAATTCAACGAGGTTGGGAAATCAACGACAGCAACCAGCCTTTTCCTGAAGGAGATCACGTGCCAGACGAGCAAAGAACCGCTAACAATTCCCAGACCTACTGTGTCGACGCCGACGAATTCACTTATGAAACGCTCGAGCAAGCGAATGGCCAAGCCACCGTTGTAAGGTTTCAATTGAATGATCCTCAGTATCACGCAGGCGATGTAGTCGTAGTTCTTTCAGGGAGCGAAATCCATTTTCACGGGATGATTGGCAGACTTGCGGACGGATGGGCCACAGCCACTGACCGTCGCGCCTCGTTACTGCCGGCCACGGTCCAATAAATAGCCAGAACTCAGCGTCGATCCTCACCGTCTATAACCGGCGGGGTAACTAATCTCGACTCCCGGTGTGCTTGAAGTGATCTTAAGGCGGTGAAATCCTTTATTAGGGTGAGTCGAGAGATAAGTCAGTGCAATCTGCCTGTTAAGCGCTGAGTTGAGTTCTTTGATGAATGGCTCGAAGCTGGTTGGCGCGGAAAACCCCTGGAAAAAAGCGCGGCCTCCCGTCTCGTCGGACAACCTTTGTAGCGAACTCTGCGCATTGCCTACCAGCTGGGAATCGTTCGCGGTTAACGCAGCCGGCGCATAGAACGAATAAACAGCCACGCTTCTGCGCTGCGCTTCAGTTATTGCGCGTTGAAGATCCAAACTCTGCGTCGGAC
>DATLBQ010000208.1:0-2926 GCA_035526805.1 Pyrinomonadaceae bacterium | reverse complement strand
ACAAAAGGGCGGCGATAAAGGGAGGCTTGAGCTTGCGCTGTTTCCATCGTGAAGAGGTTGAAAAAGAAGTGTTGTGGCTTTTTGCCTTGGCGCCGGGCAGTCTCAAAGAGGCTGCGCAAAACGGTGTGATTTTCTAACCCTTTGTCCGAGCGTGTTCCCTGGATCACTTTGCGCATGATCACGACCGGCCGCAGGCTCCGTTCGGCCTGGTTGTTGGTCGGCGGAACATTGGGGCGGCGAAAACAGGTCAGAAGAAGCTTTTGTTCCGGGCCAAGCAAGCGTTGCCGCAAGTGTTCGGCTTTAGGATGGCGCAGCGGCTTTGCACACTGTTTTTCCAACTCTATTCTCAGCTTCAGTTCGACAGCGTCGGCTTCGCTCGCGCGCCACGGTTTGGAGATAAGGAGGCGATGTTCGCTGCAGGCATCGTGCACCCAACCTTGGATCGCCTGACAGAACGCTCGTGCCGCCGGATCGGCGAATGCACCCTTGAGCAGAGCCAGTTCCTGGTCGATTTCTTTGGCCTTAGACTTGATGTGCGATAGACAAGATTGCCGGTCCTTTGGTTGGACGCTGTTATAAGACGCGAAAGCATCCGCGACCAACACTCCGCCAAACTTTTCTCCTAAAAGCTTTTGCGCGGCCTCACTCGAACGGTGTTTATCCCAGCGGTAGGCAGCTAAGTCATCATCGCCGGCGTACCAAACCCAATAGTTTTCACCATCGTGGCGCCAAGAAGTTTCATCCGCGTGTGCCACTGGTAAAGAGCGGACCTTTTCCAGCAGATCAAGATAGAGAGGTTGTCCGCGCCGGACGGCCTGCCGTTCAAATCCGTAGGCACTGGCAGGCACGAACTTGAGTCCAAAGAAATCGTTGAAAAACTGGCTGATTTTGCGATCCGGCACATTCAACTGATAACGTAAATAGATGGCCGTGGCTTTTGCGGCGGGGCCAATATAGGAACCCAATAATTCACCTGGTCCGGCGGTGAGAACGTTACGATCGCACTCGGAGCAGTGTGCTTGATGATGCACAAACGAGGTCACGACCACCCGCGGTTCCAGAGCAATATCTTCTTGAACATGCTCGTGCAGGTCCGGCACTGGTTTAAGATCGGAGCTATCGCACGTAGGGCAACGCTCTGGTGCAGCTACTTCGAACACAAAGTCAATCTGCTTGGGCCGAGGCCGGCTCCAGCCCGGATGCCCTTTCGGAGCGCCACGTTTTTTCTTCTCGCCCGTGGCGACCGGTTCCTCTTCCTGGATCGCGGCCTTGCGGCCTTTGAATTGCCGCCGATGCAACGCTTGAAGCTGAGCTTCTAAACGGCCGATTTTCTCTTCTTTCAGTCGATTACCCGTTTTCTCCTCGGATAAATCCTTGTGCAGTTGCTCGATGACATATTCGTAGTGGCATTCACTTCCCTTGGCCGATTCGTGTCGCAGCATCAGCCACGCCGTCGACATGCCACCCAGATGCGGGCACCCGCCCCGGTAAGGGCAAACAAAGCCGGTCGGAGGTCGCGCAGCTTCGGCCATCGTTATGGATCGGCAGGAAGCTGAAGCAAACGCCAATTCACGTGGGAAAGGCGCTTGAGCAACTTTCGTAATTGGAGGTGGTTTTCGGTCATGACTTTAACCATTGGAACTAAGTCGGCGCGCACATATTTGGTCACGGTCTTCTGAGCGATTTTGGTGGTAAGCCGGTAACCACGCTGTCCTGGATTCTTATGAAGGGAGCCTTGGAGAAGCTCTAGGCGCGCTTGAACCTGCCGAAGAAGAAGTTGTTTGCGGAGGAGGAGAGCTTCCCGTTGCATATTTTTGGCTACCATGCGTATGTATACGCATGTTTTTGGACTGCAAATCCCTAGGAAGCAAGAGAAAATGTTTGAAAATGTGGCTGAGAACTTCCCTAACCCGCTAAACTGTTACGTCCCAGCAGATAGGGTCGCGAGAGCTGTCGTCGCCGCATGGGAGTCACCGACCCTTCCAACCACTCACGCAGCCCCACTTAACCTCTATGCTGGAACGGTGGTTAAGCACGCTTCAAGGGGCATACCAAGAACGACTCCTGCCGGTCACACCTGCAATCTCTGAATGGTTTCACGCGAAAACACGGAGCCTCGCGGCGAAAATCAAAGACTAAGGCGGGTCTGAATACCGAATGACATACGTTCAATTGCGAGGTTTCAGCGGCGACATTTCCCTTACGGAGAAACTGCACGATAATATCGGCGAGAAGAATTTTGGACATCGCGGTCTTCGTAGCTGCCCACACCATATCTCGAAGTTGTAATCGGACCCAGCGTTGTCCAGAGTTTCCGCGCCAGGTCGGTAGTGATTTGCAGGCGAAAGCTGGACTGCGTCGTGCCATCGAGAGTGATTGACACTCCTTCAGTGTTCGTCAGCTTTCTAATTCGCAACACATTATCAACCGTGTCCTGAAGTCGAAAACGATAGATTGAACAGCTCTCAAATTGGTGATTTTCAGCCATTCCTCCATAAATATAACCGTCCGGAGCGAAGGTGAGATCAGTGGTCGGCGTGAATGGACGCGGGAAGGCCTTGTACTCAATGGATCTCCTGGCGAGGTCGGCAATGAACATCGTTACCGCCGTCTGACTCTCGTCGTAAATAAACCCAATCAGTCGCCCATCCGCAGATTTGCCGACGTAAAAATCAACATTCCTAGGAAGTTCCATGACCGTTGCAGGTGCTGCGCTGACGTTAGCGATGTCTATCGAAAACACGCGCGGCGGCAGAGTGGAAGTCGCATCTTCCACAATGTAAAGCGTATTGGTGTTCGACATCATCATGCGAAAAGGCATGCCCCTGTTGCTACCAGACGAGTAAATAAGCCTTGCCTGATTCCCGTTTGGATCGAGCGCGACGATCTGACCGATACGTCCTTCTGGACCGCTGTAAGCGAGACA
>DATLBQ010000207.1:0-9625 GCA_035526805.1 Pyrinomonadaceae bacterium | reverse complement strand
GAGTACGAGCAACTCAGGAAAGTCTTTTTGCCGGCCAAAGGTCTGTCCGAGCACTTCAGGGCACAGCGAGGAGCCACCCATACCACAAACCATCACATGCTGAAATCCTGAGGCGCTGACAGTTTCCGCAAAGGTTTTCAACTCATCCGCGACTTCGCTCATCTCGCCGGGCACAGTCAGCCAACCAAGTGAATTTGCGATGATCTTCTGATGCGATTCTTCCTGCTTCCAAAGGGAAACATCTTTGCTCCAAATCCGCTCAATCACCTTCGCACGCTCCGCCTCTGCCAGCGTTTTATTCACAGCTGCGGCGTATTCACCCAGCGATGTAGTCAGTGTGCTCGGCTTTGCTGAGCCCGTTAAGCTGGAGTCAGCGAGCTTCACATTTGAAACGGTGTCTCGCTTGGCTTCACTTGTGGCATCCTTCATAATCAGACCTCGAGAAAGATCACAGTTTATTGTTGGTTTTTGGAACGGAAACAGTCTATCACGAGCCGTTCCTCAAGCAGTTTAGAGTTCAAGCTTTAGCTTGCGTTGTTCGACCGAAAACTAAACCGCAGCCTAAAGGCTGAACTCTAAACTGCTGGCCTTTGGCTAAATGGCACCGCTACGTCCGTAAACTTGTTCCAAAGTCGTAATGGCTTCATCATACTAGCTAAGAATTATTTCCGGAGGGTGAACAAGAACTATGGCAAGTTCCAGCAAGCGGGCGCTGATCGTCGTAGATGTACAAAATGATTTCTGTCCAGGCGGATCATTGGCGGTGACCCGTGGCGATGAGGTTGTGGCGCCGCTCAACAAATTGATCGAGGAATTTCTTGAGCGCGGCGAGCCGGTTTTCAAAAGCCGTGACTGGCATCAGGAACGGACGAAGCATTTCGCCGCTTATGGCGGCACGTGGCCAGTCCATTGTGTACAGAACACGAAGGGTGCTGAGTTTCATCCTGATTTAATCGATGACATGCACATTCGCGTAATCTCGAAGGGACTTGGCGACGAGGATTGCTATTCCGCGTTTGATGGTACTGACCTGGCTTTGCAGTTGCGCCGGCTGGGCGTCGAAGAGGTTTGGGTCGGAGGATTGGCGACTGACTACTGTGTTAAGAACACTGTGCTCGACGCAGTGAAAGAGGGCTTTCGCGTTAAGGCCCTTGAAGATGCGATGCGCGCCGTAGAAGTGAACCCCGGCGACGGGGAACGCGCGATTGCGGAAATGCGCGCAGCAGGCGCCGAGGTCGTTTCGAGTTCCGAGTCTCAAGTTCGGAGTTTTGGAGTGCGCTGACCTGTCAGCGCTTTGTTCCTGGGTGGCTTGATGCCCAGAGCGTCCATTAGTTTCCAACGTAGCGATGGTCGCGACAGGTCGCGACCGACGAAAGGCTGACAGGTCAGCGCACTCCAAAATTCCGAAGTCTAAACTTGATCCGTCATGGGCACGCTAAACATTGATCGTTACCACGCCGCGATGGGCGACGCGTCCTACAAACACGAGACGCGCCTTCACGATCGCGCGCTCAGCGATGCCGAAGCCACGTTTTACGTAACCCAACGCAAGTTGCCATTCGCGCCTTGCCTCGGCCACGCCCGGCTCATCCGCCTTTTAGTAGACAGCCAGCTTGATCGGCCTCGCTTGCGATTTCTCGAACAAGATCGCGGCGGCCTGCAGCGATTTGCCAAAGCTATCGAAGATCTTCAATTTGTCGGCGCGATCCGGGCGGTGCGTCCAGGCACAATTGTTTTTGCCCAACAACCTTTTGCCGATATCACCGGCGCCTTTGGTTTGACGCAAGCGCAGGAGATCAAGTTTGAACACGCCTTCGATTTGCCGATGACAACTGCGAGCACAGCAATGCAGTTTCGTATGGCCGCCGGAGAAGATCGTTGGTTGTCTGATTTCTCCTTGCGGCGAAACGGAGACATCGAGCGCGCCGTCGACATCGCTGTCTATGCCTTCATCGGCGGCTTCAACGACACGTCGAACATGGAAGCCGCTCATCGTCTGGACATTCCGGCTGTCGGCACCGAAGCGCATTACTGGCAACAGTCATATATCGAATACATGACGCAGCCAGAGATTGAGCCGCGCACGGGCAAGCCCAAACATTTCGAGCAGGTCGCATTCGAACGCTGGCTCGATGCGAACCCAAACGGCACCACGCTTCTGCTCGATACGATCGACGTTTATATGGGGGCGGTACATGCGGCCATGGCCGCTACTTCAACTGAAGCACGACGCCGCGCGTTCAAAGGCTTTCGCGTCGACTCGGGCGATCTAGCGGGCGCCGGCGAGTGGTGCCTGCGCTTCTTTGAGGCGAACGGAATCTATGACTTGCGGCCAAACCTCACGGGCGACCTCGACGTCGAAAAAGTGCGCAGCATTGTTCGAGACTTTCCGCGCGTGAATGGCTTCGGCATCGGCACCAAGCTCTCAAGCGAAGTGCCCGCGGTTGCCGGGGTGATATTCAAACAATGTCTGATTGAAGGGCGACCGACGCTGAAGGCGTCTAACACGGAAGAGAAAACAACGCTACCCGGTCGATTGCAACTGTTTCGCGGGATCGATGCCGACGGCAAATATGTTGGCGACGTAACCGGGCTCGAAGAAGAGGAGATTGAAATTCCCGGCGCGGTCCGTGTCGAACGTCTGCTCGTTCCATTCTGGGAAAACGGTCAGTATCCTTCGATTCCTTCGATCGAGAAACAGAAGTCGTTTGTTACTGATCAGCGCTTGCGCTTTCCCGACCTGAACAACTATCCACATACGCTCAGTGATAAATTGCGAAAACTCCGCGACGATCTCACGGCACAAATGCGCGCAGATAATTCCGGCTGGCAGGAAGTGGTGAAGCTGCCGGAAGAAGTTCCTGATAAGGAGCTGCAGCCGAAGTAGCGGCGATCACTGCGTCACGCTTGCGTTATCGAGCGCAAGTGCAGGCGCTCCAACCGTTCGCTATCGCGGTAAAATGCAAAACCATCCCCAGCTTGGCGAAAGGCGTAGCGTACACCGACCCTCCTTAGCCTGGCTTTGGCTGGTGTTATTGTGCGTAATACCTGTGTTGATAGTAACCGCAGCGGCAGCCGCTTATGCAGTCACCTCAATTACGCCGGGCTCTTTCCTCTGCCCGGGCGGCTCGGGTTTGTTTTTAATAATTCTCGGCGCCTTGTGTCTGAGTGACTTTCGCAAATGGTCGACAACGAGAACCGTGAGGTTGGCAATTTACGAGCAAGGCCTTACTTACGAGAACAAAGGGAGCATGGAATCTTGTCGTTGGGCTGACATCGAACGCATCGACTTCCGGCCCATTGAGGTTAGAAGCAAGCACTCGCCCTCGCGAAAAGTGAGCGTCATTCGATCAATTGTGAAAAGAGATGGCACAGTGATAGGTCTCGCGGACACGCTGAACCTACAAAGGATTACAAGGCTGAGTTGCAACTTTTTGGAGTGCGCAGACCTGTCAGCGCTTTGGTGGGTCGCGACCTGTCGCGACCATAGTTGACTTGAGTGCGGATTGAGATGCGGCGCCAAGCCGCCGCAGACCGAAAGCGCTGACAGGTTCAGCGCACTCCAAAAAGGCTGCTTCGCGATTTGAAACGGGCTTCGCCTAACAGAGGAATCTATGAAAGCTTATGTTATTACCAGTGCCACACTCTTCGGTTTGATCACCGTGGCGCATCTATTGCGAATCGGGATGGAGGGGTTGCGGCTGGCCACCGAGCCCATATACATTCTTCTGACGCTGGCCTCGGCAGGGCTGTCTAGCTGGGGCTGGTACGTACTGCGCCGGTCGAATCATTAATCATCTGCCGGGATAAACAAACCTGGACGATCCGTCAGAAAACTGCGATTTGCGAGCCATCTGCCGGGTCAAAAAATCGTGGCGTCGGCGCAGCAGCCGCTATACTCGAATAGCCGGAGACACTGCTGCGCGATACGGGTGAGGGCGCAGGGGAATTCTCGGGGATCTCAGGTTTGGGAAAACGAATGCTGGGAGCCCCTACGCGCTGCAGACTTTTCCGCGGTGCGCCCCTTTCCACTTCTTCTGCTTGCCTGGTGCCATCTTGCGACTTCATTGTTGCCGCCTTCCTCTCGACTGAAGTGACAGCGACCTTGTTCATCTCTTCCTGAGGGCGATTGTTTTCCGAGTCATTGGTTTTTACACGCGGCGTGACGGGCTGACCATTGTCATTCGAACGCGCTTTGCGCCCGCCTTGAGCGTCACGCATTGCCGCGGCCGTCTCATTTGCAGCTTTTGCCGGACTCAACTTATCGACAGCCGGAAACCATGCTTGCGAGCCGTACAGAATTCCGGCCATCAAAGCGATCATGAGCGCCAGCACAGCAGTCGCACCGGCGGGACCGAATCGTCTCTGTGACGCAACCAATGCCATGTTCACTCCAGAAGATTCGGAAATGCGCACAGCAGTAATCTCGCTGATGTGGACCTTGTCATGAGGAGTCGAGCAGCTCATCTTCGTAACTTCATTCCGTTTGACATTCAGTTTGACCAGCTCAGTTCGTCCCATTCGTAACGCTTCGCGAAACTCGTTTGCGTTCTCATAACGTTCTTCCGGTTTCTGAGCCAGTGCCTTGTTCAGGATCGCGGCGATCTGTGGCCCAACGACTTTATGAATTTGATCGGCCGGCTGCAATGGATCTGATCCGCCGTTTATCACGGCTGCGGCGCGTACCATGGCATCGGGCGGTTTGATGCCCGTCAATAAATGATAAAGCGTGGCGCCGAGCGCATAGATGTCGCTGCGGGGATCGGTTCGCTGATCCTGAATCTGCTCAAGCGGCGCGTAATGCCGTGTGTAGCCGAAGAAAGCCTGTGACGCCGTCACCGAGGGATCGGACGCCTGCGCCTTCGCCAGTCCGAAATCGAGCAACACGATCTGACCAGTGGCAGTTAGTTTCAAATTGTGAGGCTTGATGTCGCGATGGATTACCTGACGGTCGCGCGAGTGCAGGTAAATCAAAGCGTCGAGTAACTGATCGGCCCAGGCGATTACCTGATCTCGTGGAAACGGTCCCGGCTGCTGCGCCATGATCCTGGCCAAGTCAACACCACCTATGAACTCCATAACCAAAAACGCGCGACTACCCTCTACGAAGTGATCGCTTACTCGCGGCAGCGCCGGATGTTGCATTCCGGCCAAGAGTCGGGCTTCGCGCTCGAATTGCCTGCGCATTGATTCTTCCGACGAAAGCGTCTCTTTTAAGGCCACGGTTATACCGAGTCGCTGATCGACGGCTTCATAAACCGCGCCCATGCCGCCGCGACCGAGTTGACGAACAATGCGATAACGATCCTGCAGGATCATATCCGCGTCCAGAGGAGCGTTAGGGGTGTCGGGGTTGAAATTGTGAGTCAAGGGGTTGCTCCATTCGATAAGGAAGCTCTGTAGGTACGGTGCGAAAAAAATCGACCAGTGAAACTGGTTAGACGATCGAAAGTATGGGGAGTGGATTTTGTGGGGAGAATTACCCGGGGCGTGTGATTGAATTGGTCATGTTGACGACCAATCTTCGCGGTTTGAGTATACGCCAGTGCTTGGGGCACGCACAAGAACTGCGTATGCAGTTATTTTTGGAGTGCGCTGACCTGTCAGCGCTTTGGGTCTGCGGCGGCTTGACGCCGCACTCTCTCAACGCACACTCGAACCAAACGTGGTCGCGACAGGTCGCGACCAACCAAAGCGCTGACAGGTCAGCGCACTCCAAATTATTGATTATTCGCCGGTGAGGGCGGCACGTGCGTGCTCGCGCTCATCCTCCGAAATGCTGCGGGTTTCGGCGGCTGCGTCTTGCGGTATGTCCCGAGAGCGGCGGCGTATTTTGGCGAATCGTTCGCGAAGTTCTGAAGTAGCGCCTGCCAGCCTGCGCCAGCGCGCCGTGTGGCTCAAATCATCGAGCAGCGAATACACGACCGGCGTTGCAATTAATGTCAGCAGCAGCGAAAGCAGCTGTCCGCCGATAACCACTACGGCGATCGAACGTCTCTCCTCCGCGCCCGGCCCGGTACCCAAAGCGAGCGGCAGCATGCCGGCGATCAACGCCAGAGTAGTCATCAGGATCGGACGCAGCCGGTCCCGGTTGCCTTGCATGATCGCTTCGTAGCGCTCCATGCCGCGCAACCGCAAACTGTTCATGTGATCGATCTGCAGGATCGAGTTTTTCTTTACCACGCCAAACAGCACCAGGATACCCAAGGCGGAATACAAATTCAGCGTATCGCCGGTGAGCCAGAGCGACAGTAGCGCGAAAGGAATCGAGAGCGGCAAACTGAGTAGAATGGTGACCGGATGGATCGTACTCTCAAACTGCGAAGCCAGAATCATGTACATGAAAATGACCGACAAAATGAAGGCGAAGATAAATTCTGTAAACGTTCTTTCCAGCTCGCGCGCGCGCCCTGACACCGTGGTCGTATAAGCCGCCGGAAGATTCATCTGCGCGACGGCGCCGCGCAGCGCTTCAATCCGATCAGCCAACGCGAATCCGGGCGCCACCGAAGCGCGCATTGAAACCAGCCGCTCACGGTTAAGCCGATCTATTCTCGATGGACTGGTATCTCGTTTGATGTGCACGAGGTTGTCGAGACGGACCAAGCCCCCGCGTGACGACGGCACGTACAAGCGCTGTATGGTCGCGACGTCACTGCGATCTCTTTCGTCAAGGCGCAGTTGCACGTCATAATCTTCATTGATCGACTCGTCGCGGTAGCGCGAGGCGCGGTCCTCGCCGCCCACCATCAACCTCAGTGCCGTGGCAATGTCGGTGCTGTCCACACCCAGGTCAGCGGCGCGCGCGCGATCAATCTCAACGCGCAACTCCGGCTTATTCAGTTTAAGCGAGGTATCGGCGTCCACTATTCCGCCCAGCGATTGCGAACGCTTCAACAATTCATCCGCGTAGCCTGCAAGTGCTACGAGTTCAGGACCGCGCAAATTAAAATCAATGTCGAACCGTCCACCAGCGCCGAAGTTAAACGAAGGTGCATTGCGCACGCCGCTGCGCATGGGTGCATACTTCTGTAAACGTCGCCGCACTTCCAACATCACGTCCTGTTGAGAATAATTGCCTTTGAAGACTTGCAGCGGACTCCCTTTTTTTGTCTCTGTCCAGAGACGACTGAGCGAAAACGTGCGGTCTTCGTGCGGCGCGATACGCACGTATGCGCTCGCCTGATTTACGCCGCCGAGAAAACCGCCGCCGGCATTCGACAGCACAAGCTTCACCCCGGGTGTCGATAGAATGTCCTTTTCAATCGCCTGCATCGCTTCGTTCATGATTGCGAGGTTCGTCCCTTCAGGCCCATTCACATTGACCTCGAACTCTGCTTCGTCAACGTTCGTGGGAATGAACTCCTGCTTGACCGCGCGATACAGCGGAATACTGCAAAGGACAACCGCGAGGGCCAATACAGAAACGACCAGCCGGTGACGCATCGCGAGCGCCAGCAGCTTTGTGTAAGCCAGATCAATCCATTTGTAGAAGCCACCTCTTGAGCCAGCAGTCTGATGACCACCGCCCGAATCTTTCACGCGAATCAGTCGTGAACTCATCATCGGCGTCAACGTAAACGAGACAAGCAAACTGACGAGTATGGCGACGGCTGCGGTAATGCCGAATTGATACAGGAAGCGTCCCGATATAGAGGACATAAATGAGACTGGCAGAAAAATGACGACCAGCGAAAGCGTGGTTGCGAGCACTGCCAAGCCGATATCTTTCGTTGCTTCCCTGGCAGCCTCTCTGGGCTCGATCCGCTTCTCCTCAATGAAACGAAAAATATTTTCCAGCACGACGATGGCGTCGTCGATCACCACGCCGACCATCAACACCAGCGCCAGCATGGTTACGCTGTTGAGCGTGAAGTTCAGCGCGCGCATCATGCCGAAAGTAGAGATCAGGGAACACGGTATCGCGATGGCTGCAATCAGAGTCGAACGCCACGATCGCATGAAGAGCAGCACCACCAGACTGGCGAGAATGCTTCCCAGGACCAGGTGCTTTTGAATTTCGTGCAGGGCCGATTCGATATATCTCGATTGGTCGCGACTCACTTCCATGCTTACGTCAGCAGGCAGTTGACCCGTGATGCGCGGCAGTTCACGTTTGATCCCTTCGATTACTTCTATGGTATTCGCTCCAGACTGCCGACGGATTTCGAGCGTTACCGTCGGTACGCCATTAAGCCGTGCTATCGAGCGTTGTTCCTTAGTGCCATCTTCAACATGCGCGACGTCTCGCAGACGAATGGGCGAACCGTTTACGTTCGCAATCATCAAATCTTCAAAGGCGCGCGGATCCGTGTATCGGCCCATGGTCCGCAACACCAGCTCTTCCCGCCCGGTATTAACATTTCCACCAGGCACGTCGGCATTCTGCCGTGTCAACGCTGAGCGAACGGCGGTAACCGGAATCTGATAAGCGGCCAATCGTTCCGCATCGATCCAGATATTGATGGCACGGTCGAGACCGCCCACCACGCGCACTTCGCCGACGCCGCTGACACGCTCGAGTTGCACCCGAACCGTCTTGTCGGCAAGTTCAGTCAGCTCACGAAGCGACCGATCCGCCGAGAGCGAGATCGTCACAACCGGTGTGCTGTCGTTATCAAACTTCTGCACGATGGGCGGCGTGGCGTCTTCAGGCAGGTTTCGGCCCAGACTGTTTACGCGATCGCGAATATCCTGCGCGGCCGATTCAAGATCTCTATCCAGCTTGAAAGTGGCGATTACAAACGACGTTCCCTGGCCGGAGATCGAGCGCAGCTCGTCTATGCCGTCAACCGTATTAACGACCTCTTCGATTTGCTGCGTTACGAGAGACTCAACTTCCTGTGGCGACCCGCCCGGCAATCCGGTGCGAATACTTACGGTGGGAAGGTCAACGGAAGGAAAACGATCGACCCCAAGCCGGAAAAAGCTTGCCGCGCCCACGACTACGAGAGACAGCACGATCATCGTCGCGAAGACGGGCCGGCGAATACATATTTCAGCAAGCTTTTGCATAACTCAGAACTGAAGTTTCAAGTTTCAGGTTTCAAGTTCGAAACCTTTCGCGCTTCGCGCTCATTGCGGGCGAGACGCCCGCGGTCCCAGTAACTCCGAACTTTGAACTTGAAACTTGAAACTTGAAACTTATTGCACGATTTCCACCGCCATCCCCGATTGCAGGTTGCCCGGGTCGACGATCACCTGATCGCCGACGTTCAGCCCGGCCAGAATCTCTGTCCACTCGCCGCTGCGTCGCCCGGTGGTAACAGGTTTCTCCAAAGCCTTGCCGTCTTGCACCACGATCACTTTTTCGATTCCCGCGAAAGTGACGATTGCATTGTTGGGAACGGTTACGGCCATCTTCGCATCGTCGGTAACGATTTCGGCTTTAGCAAACGAACCTGGGCGGAGGTTACCGTCGTTTTGCACATCGGCTTCAACCATCAGCATGCGGTTCTGCTCAGTTATTACGGGACTCAACCGTTTTATTTGTCCCAGATAAACCTTGCCGTCGCCTTCAACAGTCACGCGCACGTTTTGGCCGAAGCGAATTGTCGCCGCGTCCCTTTCGGGAACCTGCGCCTGCAGACGAAGCGGATTCATTCGTACGATGTCGACCAGGGGC
>DATLBQ010000206.1:0-6894 GCA_035526805.1 Pyrinomonadaceae bacterium | reverse complement strand
GGCCCACCAGCCCGGTGGATTGCGCCGTCAACCCCTCCGCCACCCATCAGCTCAGAGTTTGCCGCGTTTACGATTGAGTCCACATTGAGGCTGGTGATATCGCCGACAGCTACTACCACGCGGCCCTTGAGAAACTTTGGTAGATTTTCCGTCACTCAGATTTCAGAGTCGGTTGCGGACTCGTTTTGGATATACTTCTCGGCCTCGTCGCGCGGCTTAACTGCGACCTCATCGAACATGTCCTGTCGCTTTAGGGCTTCGGCAACACCTTTCGCTTTCAACTCAGTCAAGGGATGCTCTGCATCGGCACTGGCGATTTCAAAAACTCGCTCGTCAAGCATCACTACTCCGAGCGAGCCAAGCGTCACCCCAGCGGTGACTTGTATTTCATTCATGTTGTGGATTTTGAAATGTCCGGTCTGTTCGACCCAGTCCTCAATGAAGGGATCGCGCAGCGCATGCTCGGCTTCCGATTCCGAAAGATAAGCCCCTTCGACGATGAGACAGTATTCGCGCACGTTGCCAGCTAACTACCGTAAACGCAAACTGTGAATTTGCGTCGTTACTTAAGGAGATCCAGCCTATCCAGCCTGAGTTTCCTGGCCAACTTTATCACCGCGCTTCCATACAATCCAAGCAGAAAAGTTCGCGCCGCTGAAAGATATTTTTCTGGTTCGTAGACCATGAAGACGGGTAGCAAAATGCAACGATTTACTGGGACCGCTGGCGTCTCTCCCGTACTGACCGCGAAGCGCGAACAATCTTGGCCGCGGTACCAGTATTCCAGATTTCGATTTGTAAGATGAATTGTTTATCGGCAACCATTACGCAGAAACACCGCCGCAGATTTCTCTGCGACGGTGTTACGTTTTGGAACAAACTTCGTAATCGCTCTACCTTTAGAAGGCACGCGCGTACTGTTCATTGAGCGTTCGCGTTAAGTTCCTAAAGTAGGGATGGAAACTGACGAAGCCAGTAGTTCCCTGGAAGAATGCTTTGCCACCGGTGTCGCTGGCTAATCGGTTGAGTGAACTTTGGCCGTAGCTCGCGGCAATGCGGTTGTGGCTGGTCAGCCCCACTGAAGGTGCGTAGAAGGCATAGACTGCAACGCCGCCCTGGTTAGCCTTGTTAATTGCCCGCTCGAGATCGAGCGTGTGTGCCGCGCTTGACGTATCAAATCCTCGTGAAGTGTCGAGTCCATCCGAAATAAGCAATACCGCATTCTTGCCCTTTCCGTCCGCGTTAAAGTGTCGTAATGCTTCGATCACTTCGACGTAAGGGTTGAACGGCGAAGCGGCAGTACTGGCGCGAGGCACGCGCAACGAACGAGCAGCCTTGTCAAGATCGCTGGTGAACGGCTGTCGCACCTGCAACGATCCGCTCGTTATGTAACCAACCATCACACGCGAACCGTTCGGCAACGAACGAATGAAGTCGCGCGTGCTATCCAATTCATTGCCGACTTGCGAGATAAGATCGTCCTGCACCAGCACGGCAAGATTCAGTGGTTCCGAAACCTGCTCATTCCTTTCAATCGAGTTTCTTTTGTCAGTGGGGATTTCTTTCGTCCCGCCAGTCGCAAATGTAGCGGTTGTGACCGTTAGGGCGATCGCCAGCACCGCGACAGACGAAATAATTCGTGGGTAAAACATCTTTCTTTCTCCGTTTAAAACGAGTCAAATTTTCGCTAACTTCGATGCTAAAGCGCCTCAAAAAGATGGCTTAACTTGCCTTTGGCCTGTGGCGTCAGATAAATTACTGATCACTGAAACATGTGTAGGACAGGCATTCCTGCCTGTCCCTCATCGAGTTAACTTTTTCATTGGATTCGGATGGAAGGATTTTCCATTTGTCATTTTGCAGTTCGGTTTTTCATTGCTGGTACCAGACCGAGTTACAACCGTCCGCTGATGACGAATGAAAATCTGAAATGAAAAATGGTAAATCTCATGATTGTATTGGTTCGTTTGACGCCAACAACCAAAGGACAGACAGCAATGTGTGTCCTACATTATTCGCTCTCTGAAAGGACTCATTTTTATGAAAGCCTATGCTACGGAGTTTATCCGGAATCTCGCGGTCATCGGACACGGCGACGTAGGGAAGACGCAACTAATTAGTTCACTTCTTTACGTCGCCGGAGCCACACCACGCTGGGGTAAAGTTGAAGAAGGAACCACCGTTACCGACTACGAAGAAGATTCCATCGCCCGCAAGATCACTCTCAATACCGCCGTCGCTCATTTAGAACATCGAGATACGAAAATAAATTTTATCGATAGCCCCGGGTATGCCGCATTCGTGGCCCATGCGCGACCGGCGCTGCGAGTCGCGGACTGCGCGCTCGCCGTCGTCGACGCCGTCAAGGGCGTCGAAGTTCAAACTGAAAAGACGTGGGCCTTCGCAAACGAATTCATTGTCCCCAGAATGATTGTGATTACAAAACTCGATAAGGAACAAGCTGATTTTGGCGCTGCGGTTGAAAGCGCGCAGAAAACCTTTAGCCGGGCAATCATTCCCTCCACACTTCCAATCGGAAAAGAGAAAGACTTCCGCGGCGTCGTCGACGTAGTACACATGAAGGCTTATGAGTTAGGTGCCGATGGGCAGGCAAAAGAGATTGAAATTCCCAGCGAGGGTCGCGAATACGTAGACAAGACGCGCGAGCGGCTGGTGGAGCTGGTTGCTGAGTCTGACGACGCCCTGATGGAAAAGTATTTCGAAAACGGCACGCTTGATGAGGCCGATATCCTCCCCAACATCAATAAAGCCATCGCCAGCAGTAAGCTCTGCCCGGTCTTTGCCGTGTCCGGCGCAACCCTTGTCGGCTTGCGTGCGTTGCTCAATGCAATCGTCGACTATGCGCCGGATCCGGCGCACCACTTGGCGGAATATGGATTACCCGTTGACGCCGCTCCCACCGCGGAAAAAATCGCTCGCAAGTATGACGATGGCGAACCATTTTCCGCCTACTGCTTCCGCACAATTGCCGATCCTTTCGCCGGCCGCATAAATGTCATGAAAGTGATCAGTGGCAAGTTGCAAAACGATGCTACGGTGCTTAATTCGTCCAGAGGAGCGATGGAGCGACTCGGCATGCTTCATTCCATACAGGGAAAACAGCTCGACAAAGTGCCTGAAGCTCACGCGGGTGACATCGTTGCTTGTGTAAAGCTCAAAGAGACGCAAACGGGCGACACACTTTGTGATAAGCAGTCGCCGATCGTTTACGAACCGGTAGTTTATCCGGAAGCGGCGATCGCCTTTGCCATCGAACCCAAATCAAGGCAGGACGAGGAAAAGATTAGCGTTGCGCTGCACAAAATTTTGGAAGAAGACCCGGCGCTGCACTTCACGCGCGACGCGCAAACAAAGGAATTCCTGCTGTCTGGTTCAGGTCAGCTTCACGTTGAGACTGTGGTTGAAAAACTCAAGAAGCGCTACAGCGTGGAAGTCACACTTCATCCGCCGAAGGTTCCTTATAAGGAAACGATCACCGCGCGCGCTGAGGTCCAGGGCCGTCACAAAAAACAGACTGGCGGTCGTGGCCAGTTCGGCGACTGCAAGGTTGTCTTCGAACCGCTGCCGCGCGGTGGTGGCTTTGTTTTCGAGGACAAGATTTTCGGAGGCGCGGTGCCTCAACAATTCCGGCCGGCAATCGAGAAGGGCATCATCGAGGCCGCGCAGTCGGGGGCCATCGCCGGCTACCCGCTGGTGGATTTCAAGGTGCAATTGATCGATGGGTCGTACCACAACGTCGATTCGGACGAACATTCATTTCGGGCTGCGGGTCGAAAAGCGTTTCGTGCTGCGATGGAAAAAGTGAAGCCGTCGATACTCGAGCCCATTATGGATGTGGAAATCAGCGCGCCGCAGGAAAACAGCGGCGACATCATGGGCGATCTCAATTCCCGGCGCGGGCGCGTACAAGGCATGGAGGCCAACGGCAAGAATCAGTTGATCAAAGCACAGGTGCCCATGTCTGAAATGCTGAATTATCAATCAACGCTGAATTCGATTACGGCCGCGCGCGGATCATTCCATATGCAGTTTTCGCATTACGATCCCGTTCCCGGAAACCTCGCACATAAAGTGATTGAGCAATCGAGGGCCGAAGGACGAATCCGCGGTGGTGAAGAAGACGAATAGATCAATAAGGCCGCGGAGTGATGTGGAATCACGCGGATAAAAACCTTTAGACAATAAAGTGGCAAAGTAATTCTGCGAATTCTCTTTTCTGACTGTTGGTACTGTTTCTAATCCGCGCTCATCCGCGCTCATCCGCGGCCAATTGAATGTGGCTGGGAAATTTCTTGCGAAACTCGGGCGAGCGGCGGCGCAGATCTAGCCAATCTGAAAACAACTCAGGCGCCTGCAGCCAAACGGTCAGCCAGTGCAAAACCTCTTTCGCCTCTTCCTTCTCGCGAGCTTCCAGAATCTTGCTGCGCGCTCGCAACGACAAATCGTTTCGACTCGCCACAACAACGCTACGCAGCTTCTCTAGTGCTTGCGGATCACTATGGGTCTGAAATGCAAGTCGGCTTTCTTCAAGCTTTACTACTGATTCAAACGCCGACGACAAGTTAGAGAAATCCAGCCGGTCGGGAAAGCTGCGGTCCTCCAGGTCTTGCCGGCGCCATTTCAAATCACAAGCAAAAACTTCCGGATGCCGCAAAACCGCGCCTTCATCGGCAACCGTTCTGGCAATCGAGGCCGGACTCTCCCGGCCTCCTTCACCGAACTCCTCTCGTAGTACCTTCTGTATCTGTTCCAGCTCGCGCGAGCCTACCGATTCGCAGTCAAGCTCCTCCCAAACCTCGATAATGAGATCTTGTTTGGTTCGAGATTTCCAGCGACGCTCCGGAGACTTCGGCATTTTTAGTTGTACGGGAGAATCCTCCTTTACGATGTGCCGCAGGGTTGCAATCGGTGACCAGCTGGGGCCCACCAATATAGCCTTCCTGGCTTTGTTTCCGGCAGGGCTTTCTATTTACCTGTATAATGACGCGGCTTCCCTCTCGTCATCAATAGGCAAGCCGCCTGCTTGCCGGGGGTTTTCGAAACATGATACCCGACACCGAAGTGGTAGCCGTTAATCGGGGAATATCCAGATTAACAGCCGCCGATGCCACGGCTTTACTCTCGCGCGCCGCAAGGTTATTTGAACGGAACCCGTTTAAACCTCATCGATTCTTCCTCAATGGCCATGCGCAGACCATCGCTGCTTATGCCTGGCCGCGTCGATTTCGTTTTGCCTCCGAACGAGATCAGGAGCGCTTGTTTGAAGTGGCGCCAGGCGTCAAAGTCCTCGCTCACTGCCGCTGGCAAGCACATCCTGAGGGTCATCCTACAATTGTTGCCTGGCACGGTATTGAGGGTTCCACGTCCTCAAACTACATGCAGGCCACGGCCGAAAAAGGGTTCCGTGCGGGCTTCAACGTGATTCGGGTGAACTTTCGAAATTGCGGTGGCACGGAACATCTCACTTCCACCATCTACCACGGCGGATTGAGCGCGGACCTGGGCGCGGTAGTTAAGGAGCTGATCGATAAAGATAAAATCTCGAGAATGCTGTTGGTGGGTTACTCACTCGGCGGAAATTTGGTCCTAAAACTTGCCGGCGAATATGGTGACAACCCACCTCCTGAGGTTCTCGCTATTTGCGCGGTGTCGCCGTCAGTCGACTTAACCACCAGTGCGGACCTGATATTAAAACGTTCAAATTGGATTTATCATCAGGATTTCGTGCGTCGGTTAAAAAAGAGGATTCGCACCAATCACAAACTGTATCCAGAAATTTACGACATAAGCGGTTTGGACGATGTCCGCACGCTTAGGGAGTTTGACGACCGTTTCACCGCGCTCGCCCACGGCTTTGCCAATGCCGAAGACTATTACTTTCGTTCCAGCGCACTGCGGGTCATCGCCCGGGTACACATACCTGCATTAATAATTCACGCCGAAGACGATCCATTCATCCCCTTTGCACCGCTGCGAGATCCGGCAGTAGCTAACAACCCTTACATACTTTTAGTTGGCGCGAAGCAAGGCGGACACGTGGCTTTCATTTCCGCAGATCAAAATGGCGACTACGACCGCTTCTGGGCCGAAAACCGCGTCATCGAATTCTCCAAACTCGCGAGTGAGACTCTCTGAAATCTCGAGAGAAATCTATCCACTCACTTCTCGATCTTTTTGATCAAACGTAGGGCGTGGTTGCGGGCGATGAGCGGGAGGTGCTCGTCCGTGGAGATGTCTTTCAATAGTGGAACCAGTTGATGCGGATCGGATAGACCGTTGCGTTTTAGCTGTAGTTCGATTTCTTCCATCAACTTCGGCGCGTTAAGTGGCTGGCTTTCACGCGCGACGGAAATATCGAATATCAGAACCGCCTGATCGGCAATGCGACGATATTCAGTGGCTAATAACGATGCGGTTTTGTTGTTGGTCCAGTTGAATTCAGCAGTTCGCTTGAGTGATTCGCGTTCCATCGTAAGTCGCATAGTGCCAAGATGCGGAAATTGTCGTTCAGACTGATAGCTCTCGGTGGAATCGAGAAATCGCAAATCCGTCCAGGCGGCCAGTACGCGCCCGAGCGCGCTAGTCGACAGTTCAATCGGCTCCTCGATCACGGTATCGTCATCCTTTTTCTTGAAAGCTATTTTGCCCCGGCCTGTGGCGTCGTGCTCAATAGTGATGTGACGAATCAAAAATTCCGGCTGGGTAAACTCGTAGAGGTAACGGGTGGTATCAGGCGCTGTTTTGTTTTCGTCAACTGCTTGTTTGCTGACGGCCGCTGGCGGGGTTTCCGGTTTGCGCACGTTGGTTTTAGTCTGCGCCGCAATCAACGGCGCAGTAGCGAGAAACGCCGCGCCCAAAATGATGAACCCGGCG
>DATLBQ010000205.1:0-9948 GCA_035526805.1 Pyrinomonadaceae bacterium | reverse complement strand
ATGACGAATTCCTGGCGTTGAGACATGGCTGAACTGATTCTCCAAGGCATACCTTCGACTCCCTTCGGTCGCAAGGTATAACCTGTCAAAAGTGTTCACCATGTCCCCGATCAGGTGTTTAGCATGTCCCCGGTCTATACAGAAGGGCGGCTTGCCCCCGCCCGCGTTGAATGTTGTTCCGCCTCAGCGGGGGCAAGCCACCCTTCCCGACCCTGAGCTTTCATAGTTTGATCGGTATCTGGTTAGCTTGACGGATCAAAGCAGAACTTTTCGAGTAGCGTCGTCGAAAAACCATGTCGTTACTTTTTCTTCTTCAATCGCCAACGCCCGCGCAGCCGCCCGTTCAGATCCCGGAGCGAATGCCGGCGCTGCTGACGTTGATATATCTCGGCGGACTGCTTCTGGTTGTTCTGCTGCTGTTGTTTTCTCTTTTCCGCAATCGTCGTCGCGGAGTTACGGTGCCTGCCGCAGTTCCAGACGATCTGCCGCCCGAGGTGAGACGCCGACTCAGTTCAACATCTACAAATCGAGGTCTGCGTGCTCTGCGCTGGCTCTTCATTTTGCTTTCCCTTTCTGTTTTTGGTTTCCATATCTACTGGACTCATTACGCGCCGGAGCGGAACGACAAATTCCAGGAACTAAGCTACAAGGATCTGCGCAATCGCCGCTTGTCTGAATCTACTCTCCGTGGCTGGTTGCTCGATCGCAGCGGTAAGCTTGAGAACGCGCTTGCTCTTTACCGTCGCGATGCCAGCGGCAACATTTACCGGGACTATCCCATGGATAAAGCCATGGCCCACATCTTTGGATCCGATCGCGGCGATCCGGGAATTGAGCGTGCGCTGTTTGGAGTGCAGAGTGGCGCCCTGCCTGAAGCGCTGCAGGTTGTCAGAGGACAAACCGTCGAGTTCAAGGGAAACAACGACGTGCGCCTGACTATCGATCGCGATCTACAACAGGCCGCGGTCGATCAGTTAAAAGGAAAGCATGGCGCGGTAGTAATTCTGAATCCACAAACAGGTGAGGTGCTCGCGCTTTATAGTGAACCCTCCTACAGTCTCAAAGAAGTAGACGACGAGGCGACCTGGATCAAGCTCGAAGCTAATCAGCGCGATCGACCGTTAGTGAGTCGTGCCTTAGGCGCCTACTACATTCCGGGTTCCACATTTAAAACGGTAACCATGACGGCGGCGTTTATTGCCGGCGAACAAGCGACGGAGTTCAACTGCAGCGGTGGCGGTTATTACGCGGCGCCCGGCGCCAACGTAATTTTCGACGATGGTGGACCGGGCGAGGTGCACGGGCGCATCGGCATTAGTACCGCCTACGAGGTTTCGTGCAACCAATATTTCGCGCAAATGGGCGTAAAGCTTGGCGCGGAGCGCTTGAAGAATGCGGCGGAACGCTTGGGAATCGGCGCCTACGACACGCCAGTGGAAGCATTGCGCGGCCGCAAAGAGCCGCAGCTTTGGAACGCCAGCACCGATGCGGTCAAGCGGGCGCTGGCTCCCAGAGAAGCAACGATAGTTACGGGAAAGCAGGTGACGAGATACGATCTCGCGCTGATGGGTTATGGTCAGGGCTACGCTGGACAGATGACGCCTTTTCAAATGGCGTTAGCGGCGTCGGCTATCGCGAACACAGACGGCAAGCTGATGAAACCAAAGATCGAACTCGATCGGCCTCCGGAAATGTTCAAACAAGTCATAACACCCCAGGCCGCCGCTACCATGCGCGGCATCATGGGTCTGGTGACCGGTGGATCAAGCGGAACTGCGCGCGGCGTCTTTGCTCCTGTTAAAGCAGCGGGCATTAACACCGGCGGCAAAACAGGAACAGCCCAGAAGATCCAGCCCGTCTACGATCCAAAAACCGGCGAACCCAAAACCAGACACCGGGTAGAGAAAGACAATCGCGGCAACATTATTCGTGAGTATGAAGAGACGATAATGGACGAAGAAAACCCGCGAATCGATGGTTGGTTTTTGTGCATTGCACCGCTGGAGCGCCCGCAACTGGCAATGGCTGTAATTGTGGAAGGCGGCGGGTACGGATCAAGGTCTGCAGCTCCGATCGCGGCTGCTTTGGTGCTGAAAGCGAAGGACCTTGGTTACTTCAAAGGGATTAGTACCCAGCCAAGTCCAGCTGCAGGCCAAAGGCAACCGCGCGCGCGAGCAACGCGGCAACGATGATGGAAAACTTGCAGGGTCTGGCTCCAGCGGAGCCAAATGTTTATAGCAAACCCTAGCTTGGTTGACGCGCTCTGTAGGAGCGCAGTGTTTCCAGCAAGAGCCTTAATAACACGAAGGAACTCCGACGCAAGCTGATCTGCTGTTTACAAAAATGAAGAATCGCGCATCGTCACATCTGCTCGTTATTCTGCTGATACTCATTTTTGAAGTGGCAGGGTATTGGGGTGTTCATCGGGCGGCCTTGCTTCGCGGTTATGAAACTTCAATCATCGGCGCCGTACGCGATCTACTCATGTTCTTGCCACTGATCATAGCCGTGATTTGGTTATCTCGAGTCATGAGATATCGGGGCAACTGGATTCTTTTTACCGCGGCGGTAATGCTGTTCGCTCTTGGCATGCTTATTCAGTACCGTTTGTACAGCGATCCGGAATACAACGCGCGCAATAAGGCCGAAGCAAGGCAGGCTAAGATGGAAGCGCTACGTACGCGCTACATCATCGAAAACTACGATCCAGTTAAGAAACAACTGATGGGCCTGCCTGCAACTCCGGCGCAGGCAATCGACGTCAATCAACTTCCCCGGCGGCCGTCAAATTACACCCTTGGCAACGCTCTGGTTTCCAGTTACACGTGGATTCCGATTTTTTCTTTTATCGCTTTTGGCCTGGCCTATTCATTCTGTCTGCGCGACGGCTTCCTGCTTTGGATTCAAAGAAACAGTTTCATCATTGTCCTGCTGACGCTGCTTCCTCTGGCAGCGGCAGTGGTGACGTCGAGTGCCGGCAAGGCGCTTGGCAACATGACACCGTGGGAACCTTCAAAGATTCCTTTCCTGCTGGGCTTCGCCGGAATTCTCACCGCGCGTTATAAAGACCTGGCGGAAACATATTGGGGCATCCCTCGAGCACGAGACATCGTTCCTCTGCTGGTAATGGCGATGTTGCCCTTCGTGCCTTTCTTTGCGTTGAAGGATTTCGGTCAGATGCTTATTTTTAGTGGAGCGTACACAACGCTTTACCTGGTCGCCGTGAGGCGTTGGCCGCAGCTGCTGCTGTTTGTTGGTTCAGTTTTTCTCATAATCAGCATTCTGGTAGTCGGAGCCTTACCAAGAGACGTGCAGGAGAAAGTGCCGCTTTTGCCCACGGTAGCGCGGCCCATACAGGCGATGCTTCCTGCTCGCATTCAACAGCGGTTTCATCTGTGGCTGGATGGATTTGACCCGCCCTCGCCGGAAGTGTCGTGGTGGAAAAAAGATTTTAATGAGGCTGTCAGCAGGGACCCGCAACTAAAAGAACTCGCTGAACAGAGTCCCACGATGCAGAAGATCGTCAACGTAGATGTCTGGTTTGATAAACTTGCATTTCAGCCCGCTCAGGCAATCTTCGGTATCTCGTCAGGCAAAAACACAGGCAGAGGATTTGGTCTGGGTTATCCGGAGGTAATTCCGATCGCTGACTCCGATTATGTTTACGCTGCTGTGGCGGAGGAGGAAGGTCTGGTTGGCGGTGCGATAGTGATGCTTGCCGTTATCATTCTGGTGATCGCTGGTGTTCGTACTTCCCTCGACGCGCGTGATATGTTTACTAAACTTTGCGCGGCCGGCCTGACAGCCTTTATTGGTTTTCAGGCGTTGGTAAACATAGGAGGTATCCTAAGAGCATTACCAATGACCGGAATCACTTTACCGTTCGTGAGTCATGGTGGATTCAGTCTGATCACAAGCTTTGCCATGCTGGGAATGCTGATGGCGTTTTCTCATCGTAACGCGCGAGACACGATGCTCGCCAAAGGGCCGCGCAGCGAGCCGCGCTCGTCATTAAAACTGGAGGCGGTCGAATGAGCCAGCCCAACAACCAACCCGGCGCGGAGGCAGGTACCTCGCCGTCTCTGCGTTCTTCTGCGGTCAGCGATCGTGGTCTGAACGAGAAGCGTCCGTTGAATGAAGATTCGTTTCTGGCGGATAGTGAGCGGGGAATTTTTTCCGTAGCTGATGGCGTTGGCGGAGCCGAGGCAGGCGAAGTCGCTTCGCAAACCGCGATCGAAGTTCTCGATGAAGCGTTTCGTCATCGGATCGATGGCGCCGACATTGAAGACCTGATGGAACTCGCGATCCAGCGTGCTAATGCTTCCATTCATCAAATGGCGCAGGACCACGTCAGGTTTTCTATGATGGCGACGACCATCGTGGCTCTTCACGTTAAAGGAAATGTAGCGACTATCGGACATGTCGGCGACTCGCGCTTGTACCGTCTCACGCCGGCGGGCCAACTGCTGCGAGAGACAGAGGATCATTCCGTGGTCGAGGAAGAAGTTCGCGCCGGACGTATGACGGCCGAACAGGCCGCGCACCACCCCAGTAAGAATGTGATTAGTCGCGCACTGGGCGCCGAAAACGACGTCGAAGTCGACATGAAAGTCATCGAGGTCGATGACGGTACCGAATTTCTTTTGTGTACAGACGGCATTACCCGTCACATTCCCGATCATGAGTTAAGGAATTTACTAATCACGCACGACGACCTGCCGCTGCTCTGCACTGAGTTGAAGCGCCTTTGCTATGAGCGCGGCGCCGAAGACAACCTGACGGCGGTGGTGGTCTGCGTTGGATCACCGATTTCTGCCAAGGACAGAATAAACGATCAGGACCGGACGATCTCTCCGGAAACTCCCGTGGCTGCCGCGCAATCTGCGCTGGCGGGATCGGGATCTGGTTTCGATTCGACCGCCGTCCTCCTGCCACCCTCGCGCACGGCTTTTCCCGGCCCGCCGGCCACCGACGTAACCGCCGATAGCGCCGCTGTTTTGGTACCGGATGATGTAAACGCAATCGAGAACCGGCTTGATGTTCCGGCAAGTCCACACCCGGAAAGCGGCGTTGAACGAACCATGACGCGGTTTTTCATGTTCGTTGTCGTTCTTGCCGTCGTGGCCGCGGCGTTTTACGCGGGCAGGAAATACAGGGGAACCATTCCTTACGTTGATCCGACTCCATCTGCGGTAGTGGAACCTTCACCGGCGGCGGTAGTAGGCGACGATCCGCTTTTAAAGTTTGAAAGAGCCCGGCGCGAAGTTGATAACGACCCTAATTCCTGGCTGGCAGTTCAGTTGAAAAACGAACTATCCCGGCAAGGGATACAACAACCGCTCGACTCGACAGACGCGGAGTTTCTATACCTCTTCGGGCGCGCGTCGCTGCTGGTCGGTAACAATGAAGACGCGCTCAGGGCATTCGATGCGGCAGTTGCCAAAGCAAACCTCGCGTCGCCGCAGGCGAACGCTACGCTGAAAAAAGAAGCGACCATGGGACTGGCCGCGGTCGCCTTGAAGTCAGATAAAGACAGGCCCGCCGCCCAGGCACGATTCGACGAAACGATGCGACCTGCACCCTCGGCATCGTCTTCCCCGTTAGCGTCCCCTTCCCTTTCCCCTTAAGTCGCTAATTATCCCGGTCTCATTTGAGCGTCCGGCCGGCAAGCGACGCGAATGAACGGCCGGGCCAGAAAAGTTGATTGCGACGAATGGCGGAACTCAAGCTACAACAAAGCAGACTCGACGGCCGTTACGATATTATTGAATGCCTCGGGCGCGGCAGTTATGCGGAGATTTACGTTGCGCACGATAATGCTGCATCTGATGACGCGCCGGAGACCGTGGTTATTAAAGCGCTGAACATGTTTTTGCAGGACGCGCCGGATGAAGCGCTGGAACATACGCTCATAGAAAATTTCCAAAACGAAGCGGTGGCTCTCGACCGCGTGCGCCATCCAAATATCATTAATCGGCTGGGCCATGGGACTGCCATCGATCTCGCCGGCACGACTTTTCACTACATCGTGCTCGAATACTTATCTGGCGGCGACATGGCCGCCCTTTC
Organism: Pyrinomonadaceae bacterium; assembly: GCA_035526805.1. Lineage (GTDB taxonomy): Bacteria > Acidobacteriota > Blastocatellia > Pyrinomonadales > Pyrinomonadaceae > PSRF01. Next base: position 3,879 of record DATLBQ010000205.1, on the reverse strand, counting down.
GCGCAGTAAACCGTTGCCTATTGATAAAGCGCTGTTCTACCTGGAACAGGTCTGTTCGGGATTAGCTCACGCGCATGAGTGTGGCGTGATTCATCGTGACATTAAACCGCAAAATCTTTTGCTCACGGGAGATCGACAGGTAGTAAAAATCGCGGACTTCGGCGTGGCGCGTCTGGAAGCGAACGAGGGTGCGATCACCCGCGTAGGCACAAACATTTACGCAGCGCCAGAGCACAACCCGCTGGTGCAGACAGGTGCACTGGACCTCGGCGCCATTGCCGCGGGGCGTGAGCATCTTACTCCGGCAGCAGACATTTATTCTCTGGCAAAGACGACCTACGCGCTGCTGGCCGGCGAGTCTCCGCGCCGCTTCGCGCAGCACTCGATACAGGATATGCCCGCCGCGGTGAGTAATCAGTATTGGTCAGCGGCAGTGCTTAGAGTTTTGGAAAAGGCTACGCAAACCCGTCCCGATAAACGTTACCAAACCGTGCAGGAATTCTGGGACGACCTGGCAGACGCCACGCTTCCGGCAACGAGACCGTTGCCCGGCGGGGTAGATACCGCTGAGGTGCGTCGACGGCCGAGTTCAGATTTAAGCATCGAGCCCGAGGAGTTTACCGAAGCGCCTCCGCAACCTCGTTTTCAGCCGGTGAAGGCGCTGTCGCGTACGCCGTTGCATCCAGCGGGAATCGCAAATCAGTATGCTGACCCAGCCGCCGCTCGTCGTCCAAAAATCGTCGTGCCGGTAGCTGCTGTTCATTCAAAACAGCAGGCAATGCACCGCGAACAACTTGAGGCGGGCCAAACTGCGCGCGAGCGAATTGCTGAGTTACCTGATTTACCACAGAGGCGCAAAACCGTCGCCGCACAATCGCACAAGCGGCGCGACGTGGGCCAGCGAAAGACGCGGCCGTATTTGGTGGCGGTGGTCCTGATCCTTGCCTTCGCCGGAATGTTGCTGGCGACGCATAAATATGTTACTTCCCACTGGAATCCTTTTGTTGGTCTGCCGCTGCTGTCTGACGTTTTTGTAATTGGCCGCGAAGGTGTTACAACAACCGATGTAAATCTGCGGTCGGATGCGAGCGTCGCAAATGCTCCGATTGGCCTGGCGGAAGCAGGCTCGCGCGTAAAGATTTTAGCGACTGGCGACAACTGGTACGAGGTGCAGGTGTTGCAGCATGGACGCCCCAAGACCGATCCGTTTACATCCGACCGTGGTTGGATTAATAAGAAGTTTGTCAGGTTTGATTGAATGGGCTTAGGGCTTTGGACTTTGGTCTTTGGGCTTTGGGCTTTGGGCTTAGGGCTTTGGTCTTTGGATTTTGTTTTTGTATTGAATCTTTGTACTTAGAACTTTGTACTTTGAGCTTTGTTTGTTTATCGCAACGCTGAGCTTCCAACTGTAAAGCACAAAGTTCTAAGTACAAAGTTCCAAGCACAAAGTTCCAAGCACAAAGTCCAAACACCAAAGACCAAAGACCAAAGTCCAAAGACCAGTAGAATATTTATACTAACGATGGGCTTAATAGAATCAATACGACGGTGGATCGACGGCGAACAGGGCGAAGACCTGCTTGAAGCTGCCGACGAACACTCCAAGCCGCGCCGCATCTGGGAAGAATTCCTGGTAAAGATCGCGCGCGAGGTTGAAGCCGTCATGCAGCGTGAGATGTTTACGCCGCCAGGTGGCCTCACGTACATACCGCGTGAATACGTCGTGTACCTGAGCAACGAGGACGACAAGGATTGGCAGGGCGACAAGCGCCGCGGCCTCGAGCAGGGATTGTTTCATGTGCTCTCCGAACGCGCGCGCGAGTTAAGCGGATCGAACCAGCTGGCCGCGAAATCTTTTGCCGTGGAGCTGCGCGTCGACGGCACGCTCGAAAAGGGTCAGTTCCGCGTCCAGGCCGTTTGGGATGAGACCGAGAGCGGACACACGCAGGTGAACCCCCGCGTGGGCTCGACGCCGAGCTCTGCGTCACCGAGCGTGAACCTTAGCGACACTATTCGTGAGCGCGCCGACGGCAGCACCGGCGATACTGAATCAGAAAGCCAGAGCGAGTTGGGTGAAGCGACGGTCGTGCGTCCGCGCATCAAGGAACTCTACTCCGTTGAGATTTGGAAAGACGGTGTGCGTGAGGCTGTGGTGCCGGTTATCAAACCGGAGATAACCATTGGTCGAGGCTCACGATCGATTACAGTCGATCTACCATTGAAAGGCGACCCGGAAATCAGCCGCGTGCATGCGACCCTCACGCGCGAGAACGATGGCCGCTACTACCTGCTTGCCAAAGGACGGAACGCTACCATGGTCGGTCCGCGCGAACTCCCTCGCGGCGAGCGCACCGAAGTCATGCCTGATCAAAAAATCGCGATCTGCAATTTCGTGCTGCGCATCCAACCGAGATAGCGTCGACCTCACTTCACTCAACAATTCCAACAGCGATGCAAGAGCCTGGGCATCCACCTGAAACTGCGACCTCAGTCCTTCCCTTAGCGCGAAAGCGTCACGTGTAATACTTTTGAAGCTGTCAGGCTGGCGTCCTCAGCCTGAAGGGCTGCCAGATAGTAGCCGGTGGTCGAAGCGAAGCGTAGACCACCGGAAAGAGATCGATTTATGGGTTGCACCCTGAAGGGGTGCCAGAGAGGGGTTACCGGGATGGGCTCAACCTTTTTCAGTCTCCATTATGACCTCGTATTTCCACCAAGGATCGCCGCCCGTTTTGGCACCCTTACATGGTGCGGAATCGTTCCCCTGGTTACCGGTGGTCTACGCTTCGCTTCGACCACCGGCTACTTTCGCGTCAACCCTCCGGGTTGCAGAACTGGTCGGATCGAGTTCAGAGAGTAGTTGGATGATGAGAGGTTTGTCCCGTTCAGCGTCGAGGTAATTCTTGCCTAGCATCTTCAGAAACTTTCGTTCCTGCGTCTCACCGTTCAATTCCTGCAGCAGCGCACGACAAAAAGCGCATACGACGACCGGATCGAATTGCGAGCCGGTGTTGCAACGCAGGTCCTCAATAACTTCTTCAAACGAACGACGCGTCTTGTAAGGTCGATCGGTCGTCATCGCGTCGAACGAGTCGGCGAGCGTCACGATCTTCGCACCGATCGGAATCTGTGTATCCGTGAGGCCGTCGGGATAGCCGCGACCGTCCAGGCGTTCGTGGTGATACTTCGCCATCAGTGGGATGTCGGCGAACGGATGATGAATTGGCGAAAGGATATCGTAGCCCGCCGCCGGATGTCGGTTTAGCTCGCTCGACTGCTTCGCGTCGATCTTGTAAGGCGCATTGATTATGTCGCGCTCGACCACGAGTTTGCCGACGTCGTGCAGGTAACCGGCGATGGCCATTCCCTCCACTTCTTCCTCGCCCCACCCCATCTCGCGCGCAATAATCTCGCTGTACTTCCCTACTCTGTCGGAATGACCCCGCGTGTACTTATCCTTAATGTCGATGGCAGCGGCGAACGCCCGCACCGTGTCGCGATAGATGGCCCGCAGGTCGAAATACAGCCGGCCATTCTCGACAGCCTGCTGTTTCACTTCGGCAAGCAAACGATGCGTGTGAATACCGACGCCGATATGCCTGACCATGGCCCTAACCACTTCCAGGTCGTCCGCCGTAAAGGCATCACCACTGGCTTTGCCGCCGAGCGCAACCAGTCCGGTCAACTTGCCGTGCACAATCATGGGGACGATTAATTCAATTCCCTGCGTGCGCAGACCACTTAAGGCGTGGCCGTCCGTAGCAGCTTCAGTGCCGTTTACTTCAACAGTCCCTGCGTCGGAATTCAGAATGTCTTGCTTGGTTTGTGAATCGACGGGAAATTTAACTCCGTAATCCGCGCTCAGGCCCCACGTTGCCAGAC
>DATLBQ010000204.1:0-4102 GCA_035526805.1 Pyrinomonadaceae bacterium | reverse complement strand
GATGACGACGTTGCCGCATTGGATTTTGCAGACACAGCAGAACAGGCTGTCGCTATTATTAATAACAAATCTCAAGGAGTGACTGTATGAACTGTCCGAAGTGCGGTGCGCAATTGCTTCAGGGAGCTTCATTTTGTGGCGGGTGTGGTTATAGTCTTCCAACCGGAAACCAGGCGCCTGTCTCCAGTGGACAACCGGCAGGGTTCGCTCAGCCCGCCCAATCGCGCGGCATTCACATTGATGAAGATTCGCGCGGCCAGGGTGGAGGCTATAAATACGAAGTGTTGCATCAGCCCGCGTTCTCGCTCGCAGTGATTAAGCTGCAGGCTGAACAATCGATTCAGGCAGAATCCGGCGCGATGGTTTCGATGTCCGCAAACATTGAACTGCAATCGCAGATGAAGGGCGGACTGTTTGGGGCGATCAAAAGGGCCGCCGGTGGCGAGTCGGCGTTTGTTTCAACTTTCACAGCGCGCGGCGGTGCCGGCGAAGTTACCTTTGCACCAGGCGCTCCCGGAGATATCGCGGCGATTGAACTGAATAACCAAACGTTCTTTGTTCAGTCAACTTCATATCTTGCCGGCGACGCAAGTTTGACTGTCGATACAAAATGGGGTGGGGCGAAATCGTTTTTTGGCGGTGAAGGTTTGTTTGTGCTGATGGTGCAAGGGCGGGGTTTGTTGCTCGTCTCATCATTCGGCGCCATTCACCGTAAGACGCTGCAAGCGGGCGAACGATATGTGGTTGATACCGGTCACCTGGTTGCGTGGGAAGGGACGACGCAGTATACCTTGCGCAAAGCCGCCGCGGGCCTTTTCCGCAGCATGATGAGCGGTGAAGGAATCGTGGCGGAATTCAGCGGCCCCGGCGAGATATTAATTCAAACACGAAACCTCGCGGCGCTTGCTGGATTGCTGAAGCCTTTCTTCCCAACGCAGGGTGGGGGCGGCAGCGGCTTCAACCTAAATCTTGGCGGCTAAGAAATTCATGTCGGAAACTATCGTTGCAGACAACGTCCTGGATGCAAGCGTCTTTGACTCCGACGACAAAAAGGCAGTCGGCATTATCGGCGTACCGCTGGCGTATGGCGCCAGCATGGCCGGAGTTGAACTTGGGCCGGCCGCTCTTCGTGTCGCGCGTCTCAACCGGCGGATCGCCCAACTTGGATACAAAGTGCGCGATCTCGGAGACTTGCGAGTTGATGAGGCTGAAAGCCAGCCGGAGCCCGCGGATAAACTCAAATACCTGGCGCCGATCGGCGCAGCCTGTGAGCACCTCTCTGAAAAAGTAGAAGAAGTTTTGAATGCGGGCGAGTTGCCTTTAGTCCTGGGTGGCGATCACTCGATCGCAATCGGCTCAATTTCCGGGTTTGCCTCCTATTGTCGCAAGCGAGACGAAAAACCGGGGCTGATCTGGTTTGACGCGCATGCCGATATGAATACGCCGGAGAGTTCGCCTTCGGGAAATATTCATGGAATGCCCCTGGCGGTCCTATTGGGCCATGGCGCGCCAAAGCTTACGAACATCGGCGGCTTTGCCCCTAAACTCGAACCTGCATTGTGCGTGCACATCGGTGCACGCGACATCGACCGCGGTGAGCGGGAGCTTGTGCGCAAGCTGGGAATTCGTTTTATCACTATGCGCGAAATCGACGAACGTGGGATGGGCGTTTGCATTGACGAAGCCATTGCCATCGCGTCGCGGGCAAGCGGTGGCTACGCTGTAACATTCGATGTCGATGCGCTGGATCCTGGCGACGCTCCCGGTTCGGGAACGCTAGTACGCGGCGGACTAACCTATCGCGAGGCGCATCTGGCTATGGAGAAAGTTGCAGATGCAGGCGGCATGCGTTCCCTGGAAGTCGTTGAGATAAACACCGCGCTCGATGTGAACAACAAAACGGCCGAGCTCGGTGTTGAGTTAATCCTATCGGCTCTGGGCAAGACCATCCTCTAAAACTTAATATGGGAGTATTACTTTGTCGAAGAAGCTCCGTGTCGGAGTAATTTTTGGCGGGCGATCCGGTGAACATGAAGTGTCGATACGATCGGCGGCTTCAGTAATAGAAGCCATCGATCGGGCGAAGTATGACGTCGTTCCAGTGGCCATTTCCCGAGAAGGGAAGTGGCTATCGCCTGCGGATGCGTTTCACCTTCTGCCTCCCAGGTCGCAATCAGCCTTGCCGGGAAAGCTGGCTTCAGACGTTCGAGATGCTGTGGCCATTCTCGGTGATCCGTCGCATACGGGTTTGCTGTCCTTTGATCGCAACGGTGGACCACCCTCCTCGCAGAAACTTGACGTCGTTTTCCCGGTGCTTCATGGTCCTTTCGGCGAAGACGGCACGCTTCAGGGTTTGCTCGAGATGGCTAATATTCCTTACGTAGGCTGTGGTGTGCTCGCTTCCGCCTGTGGGATGGATAAGGTGGCGATGAAGTTGTTGTTTCTTCAGGCGGGCTTACCAATGTGTAATTATGTGTGGTTTTTGCGTTCACAATGGCAGAAGGATCGCGCCGGAATCATCAAAACCATTCGCCGCAAGATCGGCCTGCCGTGTTTTGTTAAGCCGGCAAATCTTGGCTCTTCAGTGGGTGTGTCGCGAGCAGATGACAACGAATCACTCGAACGCGCCGTGGAACTCGCTGCCCAATACGACCGCAAGATAGTCGTCGAGGAAGCAGTCGACGCCCGCGAAATTGAGTGTGCCGTTATCGGCAATGATGAACCAAAAGCGAGTCTGCCGGGCGAGTATGTGGTCCACGACAATTCCGCTGGGTTTCTCGACTATACTGAGAAGTACACGCAGACTGGTCATGTCGAGTTCGTGGTGCCTGCTCCGATTTCCAAGTCGTTATCGACCAAAATTCAAAAGATGGCGATTGCCGCATTCCAGTCGGTCGACGGGGCCGGTCTGGCTCGCGTAGACTTTTTCCTTAAGCGACAGTCGCAGGAATTGCTGATAAATGAGTTGAATACAATGCCAGGACTGACTGAGGTTTCCGGTTATCCCAAAATGTGGACTGCTTCAGGTTTGGATTACACCCAAATGCTTAATGTGTTAATTGAACTGGCACTGGAAAGACATCAAGAGAAATCGCTGAACAAAACCAACCGCGCCTAACTTTTTAAACCAAATACTCGCAACGAGCAAAAGAGCGGCGGCGAGCCCGCCTTCCTAATCCCGAGCTGATCAAAGTTTGAGTTTTGTGATCGCCGCTGGAAAGGTTTTCAGCGTGAAGCGATCGACTAACGTTTAGGCGCTCGATACCCCTTGCGCGTCCTTACCACCAAGTCGGCACGAGAAATCTTTACCTCTAACTTGTGCCACTTTCCGTCGCGCACTTGATTGGGGGGTCGATAGGCCAAGCTATATTGATGGCCCAATTCATCCGCGATATTTGCGAATGCGTCGCGGAGGGCCGGGCCTCCTGGCGTGGCCACAAAACGCCCGCCACTCTTTTCCGCAAAACCTTTGAGCACTGCGGCGCTCTGTTGATTGCGGGAGGAGTTTCCTTCTGTTGCGGACATGTCGACGGCATAGATGCTGGCCCCGACCGCGAGCGCACTCTCAATTGCTTTGTCGGATGATGCTTTACTGTGAGTGTCCAAGCCGTCTGACAAGACGATGATTGCTTTGCGCTTCTCCGGCCGAGTGGCTAACGCCCTGGCCGCATCAACGATTGCATCATTGAGTGTAGTCATCCCGGTGGCTTTAACAGCATAGGCAAGCGGCGCGAGATCGCGGCCCGTCGAAAATTCCTGAACTTGTTCTACCTTTGAGTCGAACCTGTATACCGCGGCAACATCCTCGTCGCGCAGCCTGTCGAGAAAACGAATCGCGGCCGAGCGTGCCAGGCTGAGACGGCTCTCCATGCTCCCCGACGTGTCGAGCAACACTACCGACGCGAATGGCGATTCGTGAACGCTAAAACCTGAAATCATTTCCGGCCAGACCTGTTTGCCGTCTTCGAAAACTGCGAAGTCGGAAAGTTTCAGACCGGGCACATACTGCCCTGCTTTATTGGTAACTGTGACATTCAACACGACCAGATCTGTATTTACGCGAACGACGTCGTCATCTTGCTGAGACCTGAGAACGGTCGAG
>DATLBQ010000203.1:0-13945 GCA_035526805.1 Pyrinomonadaceae bacterium | reverse complement strand
AGCGGCAAAGCGGTAACGTCGAAGATCGACGCGGTATGTCGGGTGGGGGCATGGCCATCGGAGGCGGCCTCGGGGGCATTGTAGTACTGATAATCGCGCTGCTGCTCGGCGCCGATCCGCGACAGCTACTGGAGCAAACGCGCGTCGACGGTCCCGCTTCGGGCACTGAAACTTCCCGTGGTGTTAATCCGCAGGAGGAAGAACTCAAACAATTCTCTGCCACAGTACTCGCGAGCACGGAAGACGTCTGGGCAGACATCTTTCGTCAGCAGGGCATGAGCTATCGTAAACCGACGCTGGTATTGTTTACCGATCAAGTGCGCTCAGCTTGTGGAAATGCCGGCGCGGCTGTTGGACCTTTTTATTGTCCCGGTGATGAGAAACTCTACCTCGACTTGTCTTTCTTTAACGAGTTGCAAACGCGATTCCGCGCGCCCGGAGATTTCGCCCAAGCCTATGTAATCGCGCATGAAGTTGGACATCATGTGCAAAACCTGCTGGGCTCGATGGATAAAGTTGACGCGGCGCGTGGCCGCATTAGCGAAGCACAGGCGAACGAACTTTCAGTTCGTCTTGAGCTGCAAGCGGATTTCCTTGCGGGCGTTTGGGCGCACTATGCTCAACAGAAGGGCATCCTCGAAGCGGGCGACATCGAGGAAGCGTTGGGCGCGGCGAGCGCCGTGGGAGACGACCGCCTTCAACGCGAAGCCCAGGGACACGTCATCCCCGACTCTTTTACTCACGGGACATCAGAACAAAGAAGCCGCTGGTTTCGAAAGGGCCTGGAGACCGGCGACATCCGCCAAGGGGATACTTTTAGCGCCAGAAGTCTGTAGTCGTAAGCCGGTTTGATCGACGCTTAGCATGTTGCTACGCCTCTAGCCGCGTCTCGAAAATGGGCTCGTAATCACGTCCACGCTCACCCGCCAGAAATGGCGTGAAATGGTTCACGCTTAATCTTCATTAACAATAGAAGCGACATGTCGCCCATCCACCTGCTTCACACTGTTGCCGAACCTCTAGTTGCCTCGGCACTCACCGCGACACCGCAGGCGACAGCCACCGCTTAAGTTTTCCTTTTATTTGGAGGTCAAGATGAAAAAGACAGCGATACTTCTATTGATAATAATGTGCATGCCAAGCGTCAGCTTTGGTGCGCAAATCTTTGGGAGTCTTAGATCGAACAGTGCTTCTGTCGGTCCAAATGTTCCAGTTAGAATCCAATGCGACGATGGCAACGCCTACGAGGCAAGGACCGATGCCTATGGTTCGTACAGCGTGCCTCTGCGCATAAGCAAGAAATGCGATCTGACGGTCTATTTTAGCGGCCAATGGTCGCGCGCCTTTGCCGTTTATCCTTACGACGATCCCGTACGCTACGACTTTGATCTCGTGGGCATGGGCGATGGAACGTTCGGCCTGCGCAGGAGGTAGCCATGGAATTGCTAAGATATTGGAAAGACATGATCGGTTCCGCTTTGACGTCGCTGGGAAGTTTTTTGAAGGCGTTGGGCGGCACGTTTACCGCTCTGGCTGTGGCCGGGGTTGGCATTTACGGCTCAAATGTCTTGGACCGCAGCCGCGCGCGAGACACCGATGTTCAGCTTTACGCGCAACTGATGAGTCAAAGAGAAGACGCCGAAACCTTGCTGCGGAAGGACATGTTCAACTCCATTATCGGAAGCTTTCTGAAAACAAGTTCCAGCGGCTATCCCTACGAACAGCAAGTTCTCAACCTGGAATTGCTGGCTTACAACTTTCATGAGGCTCTTGATTTGGCGCCACTCTTTAAGCACGTTTACATGGAAATCCGCGACTCCAAAGATCCTCATGCCGCTGAATATATGCATCGCCTCGAGAAGGTTGCGAGCGAGGTGAAGAGCAAACAAATAGCCGCCCTCGAAGAGTCAGGCGGTAAGCTCGACACCACCATTAATCTCGATGAACTCAATCAATCCCTGGATGGGCTTCAAGTAATCGACAGCGAGATCTCGCCTCACACCGACGCTGTGCGAGGCCTGGATTCTTCGCTGCAAAGGACGCACTTCAAGGTGGAAGCGCTTTACGCGGACAAAAAGAAAAAGGAGATACGTATTAAGCTGGAAGTCAGACCAGCTCAACAAGCGGGACAAAGCAAAGACGCCTCGGACGCAATTGCTTCTTATTCGGTTTTCACTGTCAGCCCTTTCGATTTTCCGATGATTGATAACACCCGGCTTCCACACGGTCGACGCTGCGCATTGGTTGTGCGCAACTTCGGTGAGAACAGTGTTGCACTCACTTTGGTTTACTTCCCAGGCTCAAGGGCCAGTCTCAAGGAGAAGCCTTTTTACGATGAAGCCATGCACGATCTTTTATACACGCGAACTCTGCTCGACAAAGAGAAAGCTAAATAGTTTTCTGCCGGCTTCCAGATACTGACGGATAGCAATTAGCTTACGAGGTGAAGGAGATGAAATACCCACTACGCGGAAGCCTTGTTTTGGTTTTCCTGATTCTGCTGGTTTTGCCCGGCACCGGCTCTTCCCAGGATCCGCTAAAGCCAAACAAAGAAAAGAAAGCCATGTTGCACGTAGTTGTGACCGGCGGTGATAAAACCAGACCCGTCAACGGGGCCGACGTAACCGTGAGATCAGGCGACGGAGCATTCGCTGAAAACACAAACACGAATGTGCAGGGCGCGGCGACCGTATCCAACGTGCCTTTCGGCTCGATAGTCATTCAGATTACCGCCCAGGGATGGAAGACACACGGCCGTCACATTGATTTCAAGGAAGAAAAGTTTATCCAGGTTAATTTGGAGTCAAATCAAACAGTGCCGGCACCCGAGCCAAGCCCAACGCCGAGATGAAAAGCCTGGCAGGGTCAGTAGATAATAGTCCCGGCAGTAGTCAGTAGGGAGTAAGCAGTAGTCGGTAGGCAGGCGCTCCTCTCAACTGTTTTTTACTGCCTACTGACTACTGCCTCTTGCCGCTTCACGCGGCCGATTGAGTGCTTTGCTTTGCGTTGCTGGTAATTTGGTAGATTGCTTCCATGAGCGCTGAACGAATCTCGGTAGGCAGCGTGGCTCTAACCGCTAAACTGCGAAACGCCGGGATGATGTTCGGCTGATTGCAAAAAGTCAGCAGCCTGATCACTGACAATCGCACTGAGATATCCTGATGTTGCTCAATGGTTCGCAGTAATAGTTGCACCTCTCCAGCTCTGGCCATCAAAAACAACATCGAGAAGGCATCGTGCGTTTTCTCCCGGCTTTCGCCGATCAAACTCTCCACCGCTTCCGCAGCTAATCCGGAGCCATCAATGGCCGCTGCGATGTGGCTGCGTCGTTCAACTGATGCTTCTCGCAGTGCGCGCGTGAATGAAGCAGCGCAGTCACGCGTGAATTCATAAAGCGCACGCGCCGCGGCATTTCTCACGTCGTCCGAACTATCATCAAACAAATCAGTGATCAACTTGAAAGCCTGATCTTCGTCTAAGCTAGCCAACTCTCGGAGCGTCGCGGATCGTTTGGCAGCGTCACCGCTCTTCAAATCTTCAATCCATCTCGGCACAGGCGAGTCGTCATCTGCGATTTGAATACCTTTTTCAGTCTGGTAGTAATCAGTCGTCTCATAAAGCTCGACTTCTGTGGATTGGGACGGCGTATTTTCAGTTTCAAACGTGGGCATTTCGACCTGTAGGTCTAACGCAGGTTCGTATTCAGCTGCGAGTTGTTCCGCGTTCGGGGCGATCATCTCTCCCGTTTCAGACGGCGTCGATGCTTCTTCGGCATTGGTTACAAACTCTCCTTCATCGGCGAGGGCAAATTGCCACGTTTCCAGCGGCTGCAACAAATCGTTTGCAGCAACGCGGGGCACGCTTTCCAATTCCGGTGAGTAATCGGTTGCGCCGACCTCAGCGGTGTTTTCCATGTCCGGCGACAAATCGTTTGCGGCAACCTCGGCGATGCTTTCCATGTCCGGTAAGTAATCTACTGACACTGCGGCGGAAGGTTCCGTTTCAATGAAAGCCGCATCAACCTCATTTTCCTGTCCTGCAAGCATTGCCCGCAGATCTGACTCTTCATTCGCTTGCGCTTGCAGGGCTGCTTCGCGAGCACGGAGTCGTGACTTCACTTCCTCGAGGCGTTGCAGCTGCTCAACTTCAGCCTGGTGGAGTGCCTGGAGCTCTGCCTTGAGTTGTTGCTCTTTGGTACCGCGAGCTGTTATTTCGAGTTCAGTTTCGCTGCGGATCGCCTGTAGTAACTCGAGCCACTGCTTCCCCTTTGGCATCAGTGTTCCGTTCTGACTCGCTTTTGATGTAACTCTCGATTTTGCGCTACGGGCCTTGCCGTTAGCCGCAGTCGTTGGCGAAGACTTCTGTTGTTCAGCTTGAACGCGAGCCGTCAACTTCTCAATGCGTTTAAGCTGCAGAGACTCGGCTTTGCGGAGCGCTTCGATCTGAGCTTTTATGCTCAGCTCCGTTTCTGGCCAGGACTGTTCGTTTTGTTCAACTCGCGCGCGTAGGGATTCGAGTTCTGCGAGCAACTGGACCTGTCTCGCCGAATGCTCTTGCGCGTCAGATTCTGCCTGGTTGCGCTGGTCTTCCAGTTTCTGCAGGACCTTGAGCTGTTTCGCTTGCGCTTTCTGCGAAGCCTCAAGCTGGGTTCTGAGTTCTCTTGCAGAGGTAGTTATACGTTGAGACTGTAGTTCGGAATCGTTGAGGAGCGTCTTGAGTTCCTCGATGTGCTGGGTTTCCTCAGAAGCGCGTTGAGCAGCTTCGATTTCAGCAGCTTGCAAAGCTGCCTTGTGAGCCAGAATCGCTGTCTCGTACTCGTGAATACGTTGGGACTGTTCAGCTTCGAGTTTTTCCAATTCTGCGACGTCGGCTGACAACTGGCCTTCCCTCGCGAGACTTTGTTGTGATTTCGCCGCTAAATCATTGCGCAGCACCGCAAGCGCTGCGGCTCGTTGCTTTTCCTCCTGCTCGACCTGCTGAATTTGCTCTTTAGCTTCAGCAACCGTTTTTTCAAAAGCGCGCCGACGTTCTTCCGCAAAGGCTTTTCGGCGGGCTTCCTCTTCAGCGACCAACGCAACCGCTTCTTCAGCCAGGCGTTCACACTCAGCTTCAAATTCGCGCAAACGCGTTTCAGCCTCCTGAATTCGGGTGAACTCATGCACCTCGATTTCGCGAAGAGCGTCAATTTCGGCATTGATGCGCTCGAGCTTTTCGCTGCGCTGTTGCGCCGTCTGTTCAGCCGCCCGTCGAATATCTTCGAGTTGTTTCAGATGATCTCGTTCCTCCTGCTCCCGTTGTTGCACCCGAAGCTCCGCTAAATGCAGTTGCTCGGTAAGCGCTTGTCGATGAGCTTCGTCTTCGGCCTGCAGCCGTGTTAGCTCTTCCAGTTGAACTCGCTCTAACTCCTCGGCCAACCGGCGTGATTCAGCTTCAGCCTCCGCAATCCGCTGGCATTGCAGCGCTTCTGCTTTCCGCATCGCTTCGATGCCGGCCTTTAATTGCAGCTCTGTTTCTACACGCCGTTCTGCTTCAGATTCAATCCGCGAACGAATTGCCTCCAGTTCATCTAATCGCTCAATCTCTTCCAACGCGCGCTGTTGGGCCTCATTTTCCATGAGTTGTCGCATTTCCTGAGCGGCCACGCGACGTAATTCAGCTTGTTCCCTTTGCTGGGCCTCAGCTTCCGCTTGCAGACGAATCTGTTCTTCCGCAAGCAGGCGTGTGGCTGTCTGGGCCTGGCGAAGCTCGGCCTCAGCCTGTGAAATACGCTGGCGCTGTTCTATCTCGAACTGGCGCAAGGTTTGAATGCTGGCGTTGAGTTGTTGCTCAGTTTCACTTCGAAGACGCGCTTCCTGCTCGGCGTTGGTACGGATTGCTTCGAGTTCGGCCAGCTGTTTCTCTTCCTGCTGGGCACGATACTGGAGCTCTGTCTCAAGCTTCACTCGTCGCTCCTCAAAGACGCGTTCGCGCTCCTCGTTTTCCGCAAGTTGACGATCATCTTCTTCCTGGTTGAGGCGGGCTTGCTCGTCGGCGATGCGGCGTGATTCTTCAGTTGCGTCGGCAATGCGCTGGACCTGGGCCGCGATTGCTTCCCGCAAAGATGCTATTGCGAAGTTGAGCTGCTGTTCATGTTCCTTCTTTTGTTGTGCTTTTGCTTCAGTCTTAAGGCGTTCTTCTTCCAGGTTGGCCAGATTAGCCTCGGCTATCGCGAGACGCTCGGCCTGCTCCGTTTCAAGCTTGCGCATCTCCTCAATTTCCAGGTTCAGCTCTTGTTCTCTTGCGGCCCGCTGTTGTGCAGCCAGGGCCGCCTTATTGCGCACAGCTTCCAGCTCTGCGAGCCGTTGGTGTTCCTTTTCGCTTCGAGCCTGTGTCTCTGCCTGCAGTTCGCCAATTAGTTTGACTTGTTGCACTTCAGATTTTGTGAACGACTCAATGCTCTCGTTCAACTGTTGCAATACTTCCGCTCGCTGCTGCGCTTCAATTTCAGCGTCGGCATGGATGCTTTCCAGTTTGGCAATCCGCTGCGCTTCTTCCTCGGCGCGTGCCTGATTCTCAGCCAGTAATTGCGCGCGCTCGGCTTCGCTTGCCCGTTGACGCGCTTCCTGGTCTGCCTGCTGTTGAGCCGCCAATGTAGCCAACAGACGCGCTTCCTCTTCGGATAACAGTTGCGATTTCGCTTCGGCTTCGCGCAAACGAGCTTCGCCTTCGCGGATTCGCGTAAGTTGTTCGGCAGCTGCGTTATTTAGAGCTTCGAGGGCGCTGTTAAGCTGTTGCTCTTGTTCCCTTCGTTTCTCGGTGGCGGCCTCCGCCTTCGCACGGATACTTTGCAGTTTGTCAAGGTTTTCGTCTTCCTCCTCAGCTTGTCGGCGTAATTCTTCCGCGACCTGCCGGCGCTCTTCTGCTGCGGCCATTTGTCGCTTTTCAGCCTCCGCCTGTCGCTGCAGCTCCGCCTCGGTTTTCAGACGAGCTTCTGTTTCGCGTAAGCGTTGGGCCTCCGCTTCAGCTTGATTGATTCGTTCGATCTGTTCCTGCTCCGCTTGGCTCAGCGCCGCAATTTCGTTCTGTAGCCGCATTTCTCGTTCGGCGCGCTGGCGCACTTTTGTTTCCGCCCGGTCGCGCGTCTCCTCAAGCGCAGTCAGGCGAACTTTCGCTTCGGTTACCAGGGCTATTTGTTGGTTTGCGGCTTTATTGAGTTTCTCGATCTCAGCATTGAGCTGCTGCTTCGCAGCGATCTTCGTTTGCACTTCGCTCGAAGCCTTATCACGCATGATTTGCAGTTGAGCTAATTGAGTAGCCTCTGCTTCGAGACGCTGTGAGGCTTGCTGTGCTTTTTCTTCGGCTTCTTTCCGCGCCTGTTCGTGAGCATGAAGGGATGCAGTGGCGCCTTCAATCAGGCGAAGATGTTCTGCCTCTGCGAGTCGTTGAGCCTGAATTTGTTGATTGAGATGCCGTTCCGTTTCGGCCCGGCTTTGCGCGGCAACCGCCATTGCCTGGAGCAGAGCTTCCAACTCGGCCACGGTTCTTCCGTGTTCCTCAGCCGCATGACGGGCCTGAGACTCGGCTTCTTCACGCGCTGTCTCGTGCGCACTGCGAGCGGCCTGCATCTGTTTGAGGCGCTCCAGTTGTTCCGATTCGGTCTTAAGCAACTCGTCGATCTCGGCAACTATCTGTTGCTCTTTTCTGGCCCTTTCACTCTGTTGTGATTGCTCATGGCGCAGCAATTCGTCAGCAGCGACAACTTCCGCAGCGCGTTCCCTGTTTTCCTTCTCGGCACGTTGCTCAGCGTGCTCCTGGAGACGTTGGCGAGACTGAGCGTTAGCTTCCTCTATCCTTTTGGCTTGATCTGCTTCGGCCTTGTGCAACGCCTCTATCTGAATGACCAGCTGTTTTTCCTTTTCACTTCTGAGTCGAGCCTCAGCCTCGGCCTCGGCTAGCTCGCGTTTCGCGTCGAGTATCTTCTTTTCATCTGCTCCGTCCTGAACTGTTTCCGCAGGAAAGTGTGGCCATTCCCGCGTTGTTAATCTGGCCAGATCTTCAACAGCTGAAGTCTGCTGAAGATCGCTTTGCGGAGCGTCATCCGCGACCACAAGGGTTGCGGCCGTTTCGGGCGATGCACCTGCGCGCGCGCAGATCGACTCGATGGCCCTCGAGATCGCCTGTTCCAGCAGTGCGTCCTGGTTGCCGCGATCAAGCAGTTCCTGCAGGGACTCAATTGCGTCAGCTTCCCCGATTTCGCCCAGCGACTCGACGGCGGCTTGGCGTACTTCCCCTGAGCTGTCAGAAAGCGCCGCCATGAGATACGGCGCAGCCAGCGGCTTTCCCAAACTTGCCAACCGACGGGCTGCGTTCGCACGCATAGAAACGGAATCAGCCATGAGAAGGTCATGACTAGCCTCAGCAAAGTCGCCCATAAAAGACTGAGGCGAGCTATTACTTCCTGGCGAATTGAGGTGTGCTGAAGAGGGTTGTTCCATGATTGATCCTTGTGATTTCGGGATAGAAAGTGGGCGGTATCGCTTTAAATTTCCAGCGTAGAAGTGTGGAACTAAAGCGGCGGCGTTAGCTACTGATGTGTGCGAAACCCGACGTGGTTAATCGATGGCTTCGGTTGGGGACCGTCTGTGAGAGGCTTACGAAGTTGCTAGATCTGAATTGCTAAACCCCGGATGAAGGTTCCGCGGCTTTCTGGATTCTCGCCGATTTGGTCTGGAACGTCAATAGACTTGTTCCAGAATGCAATTTATTCGGGCTTTTCGTTGATTGTATGGATAAGACGAGTGCCATTTTGAGCGCCTGGCGTCGTCGAGAAGTTACAGTTGGATACTAGAATTCTGAACCGGCTGCCGCGGAGCGCGCGAGAAAGGTAGCCTGAACCAGGGCATTGAATTTCTCCGGCTGCTCCTGCTCAGGCATCATGCGGCAGTAGTCAAATACCTCCAGACGAGTGCGCGGATTTAACGCCACCAGAGAATACGCGTGGTCCAGCGGTGTCGTCGAATCTTGTTTTCCCCAAACCAAAACGACGGGTTGGGTTAAACGCGCGAATGGCGCTCGCGTGTCGGTATTCAGGTAGCCCGCCAAAAAAGCTGCGATTGCATGCTGAGCACCCGACTGGTGGCTGGTGGCATAAAGGTTCGCGACCAATCGATCGGTGACGCGACGATGGTCGTAAAATAAGTTTTCGCGAGCATAGTCTCGAATGCTGCGTTCGCTGGCCATCACATTGTAGAAAGAAGTTCCCAGCACAGGTGATTGCAGCAAACCGTAGAAAGCTGCTCCCGCCATGCCGGGGCGCCGATTCAGCGTGTCGGAGCCGGTTGGCCCATTGAGGATCATCGCATTGACCAGCTCCGGATGTTCATCTGCTACGCGAATCGCGTATGCCGCTCCCAGGGAGCTGGCAATAACATTGGCCGGATAACCCGACACTTCGCGAATGAAATCGGTGATTAATTCGACGTAGAGATCGGCCGAGTAAGATGCCACTGCTGGTTTATCGGAAAAGCCGAAGCCGAGCAGGTCAAAAGCGTAAACGCGGAAGTCCTTTGCCAACTCGTCAAAGTTTTTCCGCCACATGAAACTCGAAGTGCCGGCACCCACGCCATGAATGAACACCTGGGGCGGCCCAGGTTTTTCATTGCCGGAAGTTTTGTAAAACACCTTCCCATGCTTCCAGCGGAAGAAATGGGCCTCACCGCCGAGCGCGCTATCATCGGGCTCGCTGGCATTGCGTTGAATTGCCGCATTCAGTGCCGCCAAAGCCGCCATACCTGCACTGCCGGCAAGCATTGTCTTCCAGAGATTTCCCAGTTTACTCATGGGTAAAGAGTCTCGAGGTTCAGGTTTCAAGTTCCAGGTTCAGAGACGCGGGGTTCGAGTTTCAAGATGAAGGTTCAAGTTCCAACTCCCGAACTTGAAACTAGAAACTAGAAACTGTTTGGTTCCTAGATAAACGCAAAATCAAACTGTTCCTGATGCACCATGGCATCGCTGTTAATATCAACCGGGCCGAGATATTCCTCGATTTCGTTTAGCACATCTCGCTCCGTAGAGCGCAAGGCTTTCGCTACCTCCGGATGAATACGCAGCGTCGTTTGCTTGTTGGTCTTGTCTCCGTTCATGGCCCTGCCAAGCGTGCGGGCTTCCTCGAGAAGTTCGTAACAGATGGTCTGCGGCGACTTGATTAAGCCTGCTCCCTGGCAGTAGTTGCAAGGGGCGCAGAGAGTGCGCTCCAGCGACTGCTTCACGCGCTTACGGGTCATGATCACGAGGCCAAAATCATTAAAGGAAAGCACTTTGGTCGGTGACTTATCGCCGCGCAGTGCGTCTTGTAACGCCGCCATCACTCTGGTGCGATTACGTCGCTCTTCCATGTCGATCAAGTCGAGCACAATGATCCCGCCAAGATCCCGAAGGCGGATCTGCCGCACAATTTCGTCGACAGCCTCCATGTTTGTGCGCGTAATGGTATCCTCAAGACGACCGCTACCGCGGCCTACAAACTTGCCGGTGTTCACGTCGATAGCCACCAGTGCCTCGGTTTGATTGATTACCAGATAGCCGCCTGACTTCAGCCACACGCGTGGCTTGATGGCCTTATCAATCTCGGCTTGCACTCCATAGCTTTCGAGGATTGGGCGATCGCGAGTGTAAAGCTTCACGCGTTTCACCATGCGTGGCTGAATGCGATTTATGAATTCGACGATTGCCTCGTATTCCTCCTCCGAGTCGACGCGAATCGCTGCAAAATCGTCGGACAGTTGGTCGCGAAGAATACGCTGCACCAAATCCAAATCTTTATGGACCAAGCTTGCCGGTTTCGACTTCTCGGCGGCGGCGCGAATGTCCAGCCAGGTTCGCACCAGGTAGCGAACATCTTCACGCAAGTCTGCTTCGCTGATGCCTACGCCGGCTGTGCGCACGATAAAGCCGCCTGACGGAATATCTTCAGTAGCGCGAATCTGGGTGATCAGTTTGCGCAGACGCTGGCGTTCACTATCTGATTCAATCTTCCGGGAGACGCCGACGTGTTCAACTGTCGGCATGTAGACCAGGAAACGACCCGGTAAGGCGATATGCGAAGTGATGCGCGCGCCTTTTTTGGCAATGGGCTCTTTGGCGATCTGGACAAGTATTTCCTGTCCCTCACGCAGCAAGTCGGTAATTGTAGGTTGTTGGTGTCGGTCCCTGCGACCAGAGCTTCGTGAACCACCACGACTGTCGCCTCGATTACTACGGCCTCGATCGCGGGAATCGCGACCGCCTCGTGAATCGCGCGGATCGCGTCCATCACGCGCTGCCGGTGCGGCGGCTGGCTCAGAAATGGTAACTCCTTCGGTCTCCGGGGCGCTTTCGACCACCGGCACCGCTTCTTCAACCAGCGTTTCAACCTCCGGCCCATCAACATCTTCCGGCGCTTCTTCAGCTGGCAGATCAGCGCTGCCTGCATCGCCGCCAGCTGCTTTGCTGGTTCGGCGGCGACGCCGTCCGCCGCGGCGCGTCGCAAAATCGGCGCGTGAAGAATTGTCTTCAAGGCTTGCGTCAGCGTCACTATAGGTTTCTGTTTGCGTGTTGTCTGCCGCCTCCGCCTCCTCCGAGACCGGCTCTTTGACGGCCTTTTTACTTGACGATCGTTTGGTTGACGCTTTTTTCTTAGAGCCCAGACTGCTTAGAAGTTTCCCTACCCTCGACTTCTTGGTACTCGCGCGCTCGCGAGTCTGTTTCTCCGTTATTTCCGTCTCGGTAGTTTCTGGTCCACCCGCCAAGCGCTCTGTTTCGGATTCATCATCACTGATCCGTTCAAACGAACCGGCCTGGGGCCTTTCCTCATCGACATCATCAATAAAACTTTCGATGCGTGCAGCGACCGGCTCACGATTGCGGGGGGCGGTACCTTGATTGGTGTCAGCGGTATCTCCGTCATCGACGCGCTGAAATGAATCGTCGCGGTAATCGACAGTGGACAGAACCGATCCGACCTCAGCAGTGCGGAAGTCGTCTTCCAAATTAAATTCGCCGGCGTGGATCTGATCGAAAAGGCGCTCCTGCAGCCGCGCGTCTTTAAACATCTCGCCGTTGTCGGCTGTTTCCTCTTCATCCACGATCCTTAAGATTGAGGGATCAGCAGCAACAAAAGGAGTATCAATATCCTCCGCCGTTATCGATCCGCGAGACGCGGTGGGAGCGTCCTCCAAATCAGACTCTTCCCGGCCGCCGCGGCGACGGCGCCCGCGCCGGCTGCGACGTTTAGCAGAATCACCGCTTTCGCTGGACACGTCTTCCGCCTCTTCAGTTTGTTCAACTTGTTCGGATCCTTCGGCTCCCAGCAGCGGCACTTCTTCCAGCTGCTCCAACTCGCGCAACGGCTCAACGCGCTCATGCGTGGCTTCGATCTGCCGTTCACGTTCGACCCTGCCCATCGCAATCTGTTCCGCTGCTGCGCGTTGGGCTTCTTCAACATTGCCCTTCTGCGACTTATCGATGACGATGCGCTCAAACTCTTCTTCTTCGTCGAAAAAGTCAGACACGTAGAGAAATGCATCACGCTCCAGTCCGATGTCGACAAAAGCCGACTGCATACCGGGCAGGACGCGCATGACGCGGCCTTTGTAGATATTGCCGACAATTCCCTGATTGCCTTCGCCGCGTTCGATGTAAAACTCCGTGACCTTTTCATTCTCAATGATTGCGATTTTCTTTTCGCGTCCATTGACACTTACTATTAATTCTTTTGCCATTTTGTGTTCGATGTCTCCTGAAATGACTCGCGGCAACTCGTTGAGCGAGTGCCTTCCTGGGAAAGCCTTCAGCTTTCAATTCCCGCATAACCAAAGTGGTTGATGCAGCGCGGCGCGAGACGTTACTCAAAATTGTGAATTGACCGAGGTTGGCTTCAAGCCTAAGAGCGAGCCGCATCGGCCAGGTTTTAGCAAGACGCATATGCCTCTTGCCACGAAATGATTTGATAGAAATTACCCGCTTTCCTGGGCTTGAAGGTACGCGCAGGCAGGTCGCCTGCGGTCCGTGTAGCTGGCCGTAATGTCGGATTTGAGAAGGTTGTCGGTCGCGTGCCGATTGAGTTGAGTCTGGATCTGATATATCCAGAACGCGACGATCACTAAAACTAATCAAAAAAGGAAACCTAACTAGCCGCTCTGCGCGTCCAGCAAAAACTACGACAGGGAGCGCCTTTCATTAGCGAAGGAACGTCCGAAACTCGTCGGAGGTGCTCGCGACCTGCTTGCCTTTTCGGCTGGTGTCAACGGCCTGAAGTCCCAACTGGGACTCGATGGCCTCTCCCGCGGCTTGACGTAAAAGTTTGAAAGATACGTCCGTTCAAAGACGGACGATCGCTAAAATTCGGACTCGCTTGTCGGGCGCACGGTGCTTTACATATCGAGCTTCCGTCGTGCTGCTTGTTTGTTTCGAGGCTTTTGACGGCTGAAACGAAAAACTCCGCAGGGGCGAGCTGAGGCGAGTATAAACCCAAGCTGCGGCAAACGCGAAACGATTGTGTTACGCATTTCGAACAAATAGGCCCCAGATTTACGCGGATTACGCGAATCTGAAATACTATTAGTCAAGATCCTTATCTGTATTTTCAAATCTGATTCGCGTTACTTCGCATGAGTCCGCGGCTAAAATTCCTAGTTTACAAATCTTCTTAACTGCACGCTGATCGCAAAACCGATGGCGATGAAGGTGGCAATCAACGAGGCGAGCCCGGCGCTCATCAACGGCAGCGGTACGCCAATCACCGGCAAAATACCTAACTCCATGCCAATGTTTATGAAAATTTGACAGGTGAGGCCGCCCACTATTGCCATCACTACCAACATGCCCATCCGATCCGGAGCGCGTTTCGCCCCCGCGATCAACCGCGAAAGCAACACCACGTAAGCCAGCAGCACCAGAATGCAACCGACGAATCCGGCGTTACCTGCGG
>DATLBQ010000202.1:0-16850 GCA_035526805.1 Pyrinomonadaceae bacterium | reverse complement strand
GTATCCGGGATGGTTTTGCACAAAAGTAAATAAACGAGTGGGCCGTATCAGAACCGGGAGCGGTAGCGACCGGCCCGATGTTCAATTGTCCTGAGCAAATTGATGCGATGTTTAATGCGCCCACTCCATAGTTGCCTCCTTGACCGGTCGCTACCCCTCCCGGTTCTGATACTGGTGAGGCCTTCTTGTGCAAAAGTATCCGGGGAATGCAGCAGCCTGCACCCTTTACTACTCATCACGTGATCAAAGCTGAATTACTCGATCGAACGCAACGGCACGCTCGCGAGTGGGGCGTGAATATTGAGAGCACATTCGAAACGGAAACCTCCGTAATCGTTTTCGGCACTCGCGAACTTATCACGTTCGAAAGTTGCGATCACCAATCCGTAGTTTTGAAAGTAGTCAAACAACCCGGTGACTAGTGGCATTCAGGCGAGGTGCTGGCCGCATTTGCAGGAAACGGTGTCGTGCGCGTCTATGAACACGCTCCCGGCGCGATATTGTTGGAGCGATTGAAGCCTGGAACTACTCTCGTCGATCTGACATTGAACGGACGTGACGAGGAAGCCACCAGGATTTTGGCAAGCGTCATCCAGCAGATGTCGGCATGCGAGTCAATAGCGGAGGACGAGTTAACAAAGTTACGCACGCCGCTTCAGCATTGTCCGACAGTACGAGACTGGGCCAGGGCATTCGATCGCTATGTCGCCACTGGAAATGAGCAAATTCCGAACTCTTTGGTATCAGCCGGTCAATGCGTGTTCCTCGGCTTATGCGCATCACAACGGCAGCCGCGATTGCTTCATGGTGATCTCCAACATTACAACGTTCTGTTTGATTCAGCTCGCGGTTGGCTGGCGATTGATCCCAAGGGCGTGTTTGGCGAGATCGAATATGAAGTCGGCGCCGTATTACGCAATCCGGTTGAGCGACCTGAGTTGTTTCTTTCGCGTTTGACTATCGAAGAGCGTCTGGAACAGTTTACGGCTACACTGAATTTGGATTACGAGCGAACCCTCCGGTGGGCATTCGCACAAGCTGTCTTGTCAGCGATTTGGGATGTCGAGGATGGACACGTGTTGGAGACGACCGGTCCGATTTTGAAGTTGGCCGAAGTTATGCGATCTATGCTCGAGTGAAATGTTTTCGAAGGAGGAACGATGAGATGCGTCCGCGACCGAGTGCGCATTCTGGTTTTGCGTCATCACCGGAGACGATCAGCGTTGGGTCTTTATCGGCGCTAATGTTTCCCCTTTTGAATTATTAACATGCAAACCAATCTAATTGAGTCGAAAGAAAGAGCAACGCTGCGATGTCCGCACTGCAAATCCCCTGAGCTGGCCGCTACCGAAGCTGAAGCTGGTCTCAGATTTTTTAGCTGCCCTCAGTGTCAGGGAAACTGGATCAGAGGAGCGGAGTATTGGAAGTGGCTGGAGCAGCACGGGCCGAATTTGCCGGAACGGTTTGACCAGGACAGTGGATTGTCACTGGCCGAGTCCGGCACGCATATCGACTGCCCTGAGTGTCGCTTTCGTTTGGTCAAATATTTGGTCGGACATGGTTTCAGTTTTACGATCGATCATTGCGAAGGCTGCAGAGGCACCTGGTTTGACAAGAACGAATGGCAGGCTTTGCGAGAACGCAATCTTCATGATGACCTGAATTCAATGTTCACTTCTTTCTGGCAAGACGAGGCGGAAAAGCTGGCGCGACAAAAACGCCTGGAGCGAATCTATATATCAAGATTCGGCCTCGATGATTATGCCGAAATCGAGCGAGTGCGCACCTGGCTCACGACGCGCCCCAACCGGCAGGAATTGCTTGCTTATCTGACCGACAAAGATCCATTCGACGTTTGACCGGAGAAACAACATGCAACGAGAAGATCAATTCGTGCCACACTTGATTGTCAGCGACGGCCCGGCCGCGCTGAGATTCTACGAAGAGGTGTTTGGGGCTGAAGAAGGCGACTGCATGATGGCCCCTGATGGCAAGCGGCTCATGCACGGTGAGATCGTGCTTGATGGACATAAGCTGTTCCTTAGCGATGAATTTACGGAGGCCGAAGGCGGCACCTGTAAAATGCCGCAGACACTAGGTGGAACCTGCGTGCGCATTACGATCATGGTTGACGATGCCGACGCGGCCGCCCAACGCGCTGTCTCGCGCGGGGCGCAAGTGCTGATGCCGATCCAGGACATGTTTTGGGGAGCGCGTTATGGAAAAATTCGCGATCCGTTTGGTCATGAATGGGGCATCAATCAGCAACTTAAAGAAATGAGTAAGGAAGAAACCGACGCGGCAGCCCAGGAGTTTTTTGCGAAACAGAAATGAATGCAATCCGTTATTTCCACGCGCGGTTCTTAGGAGATTGACGCATGAAACGAATTCTCTCAACCACTATTGCTTTGGTTATGTTTACGCTTTCGGCCAACGCGCAGACGGCCCCTGACGCCGCGGAGCTCACTAAGCTTCTGAATGATTTTCTGGCCGGCGCCTCTCGTAATGATGCGGCAGTGCACGATCGCTTTTGGGCCGACGACGTTATTTATACCGGCTCGGGCGGCCAACGTCGTGGCAAAGCGGACATCATGCGCGATGTGCGTACAGCGCCGGCGCCCAAGCCCGGTGACGCAATCAGCGTTTACACTGCCGAGGACGTTCGCATTCAACAGTATGGCGACACTGCCATTGTCGCCTTCCGGCTGGTAGCGACAGTTGCAAAGGACGCAAAAACTGAAGCCGTTAATTATCTGAACAGTGGCACCTTCGTGAAGCGCAACGGCAAATGGCAGGTAGTGAATTGGCAGTCAACCAGAATGCCGCGGGAGCAGAAGTCAGAAAAAGTTGAAACTGATGTAGACGTACCATCCGTCGATCTGCCGCCAGAGCTGGCCCGTGTGCTGAGGGATTACGAAGCCGCCTGGCAGAAGGGTGACGCGGCGGCGCTGGCTAATCTCTTCACGGAGGATGGGTTTGTGCTCGGCCAGGGACGCACTCCGGTCAGAGGTCGGGCGGCAATCCAGAAGCTTTACACGCGTAACGGCGCACCGCTCTCGCTTCGCGCCCTCGCTTACCAGACATCCGGCAACGTTGGTTACATCATCGGCGGTTACGGCGCGGAGCGAGGCAAGCCCGACGACGGCAAATTTACACTCACGTTGCACCGGGCTGAGGACAGTCGTTGGCTGATCGTATCTGACATGGACAATTCAAATCGCCGCCAGCCGTGAAACTCCTGATGATAGTGAGAGGTTCCCCAGCCTGCGGAGCAGGCGAAAGCATAAAGCCTGGGGTGAAGCGAAGCGGAACCCCAGGATTAATGGACCAATACATTCTCAGCCCGCGAAGTGGGCGACAGCATGCTATCTGATAGGCGACTGTCGCTCCGCTCCGCAGGCTCTGATTTCTTTCGGTTTACAGTCCTGGGGTTCCGCTTCGCTTCACCCCAGGCGTTATGCTATCGCCTGCTCCGCAGGCTGATTGCATTTTATTGCCGCCCGACTTTTGTGCAACGCTTTTCGAATACAACTGCAGCGGTGCCCGCTTTGAGAAAAGGAAAGCAAGTGACTACACCAACAACTATGCGACATTACCGTCAGCGGCCGTGCGTAATGACGATGCTCTCCGCAGCCGTGTTCATGCTTGTTTCACCGCTATTCATTCATGCCCAGAGGATTTCGCCCGACGAACAGAAGATCGTGGACTACATCGACGCGCATTCAGTTGAGGCGATCGGCCTGCTCGAAAAAGTTGTGAACATCGAAAGCCCGACAGAAAACCTCGCGGGCGTCAGGCAGGTTGGTGCAGTATTTCAAGCTGAGTTTGCCTCTCTCGGGTTTGCGACCCGCTGGATCAATATGCCGGTGGCAATGAAACGCGCTGGCCACCTGCTGGCTGAAAAGCAAGGGACAAAAGGCAAACGTGTCTTGCTGCTCGGTCACATCGATACCGTTTTGCGTGGAGAAAAATTCCGACGGCAGGGTGACAAAGGATTCGGCACCGGTTCATCAGATATGAAAGCAGGCGATGTGGTTTTGCTATTCGCCTTGAAAGGGCTGCGCGAAACCGGCGCGCTGAAGGATACGCGGATCATTGTGATGCTGACAGGAGATGAAGAAGACTCAGGAGAACCTGTAGGGGTGAGTCGCGGCGACATGGTCGCGGCAGCGAAACGTAGCGATCTGGTTCTGAGTTTTGAAAACGGCGGCAGCAACATCGCTACGATTGCGCGTCGCGGCAGCAGCGATTGGACTCTTGAAGTTACGGCGCGGACGGGCCATTCGTCGCAGATCTTTAAGAGCATGGGGAGCGGCGCCATCTTCGAAGCGGCGCGCATCCTCAATCAGTTTTACGAAACGTTGCGTGGGCCAGAGTACCTGACTTTCAATCCGTCGGTGATCTCCGGCGGAACGGAAGTTGACGTAAATGATCAGAATCTTACTACCACCGGCAAGACAAATGTCGTGGCGGCAAGAGTCATCGTCCGCGGCGATTTGCGTTTCATCAGCGAGCAGCAGAAAGAAGAAGCGCGCGCCCGAATGAGAGAAATAGTGGCGAAGAGTTTGCCGGGCACATCGGCAAAGATTACTTTCGCCGACGGCATTCCGGCAATGGCTCCAAGCGAAGGGAATTTGAACTTATTAAAGCAACTCGACGCAGTTAGTCAGGACCTCGGGTTTGAAAAGATCGAGCCGCTCGGTGCCGGAGAAAGAGGCGCAGGAGATATTTCATACGTTACACATTTGATTCCCGGTCTCGACGGTCTCGGCGCCACCGGCGGCGGGGCGCATGCGCGCGGCGAGTATGCCGACCTCGACACGCTGCCACGACAGATCAAACGCGCCGCCGTATTGATCTATCGGTTGACGCGATAGAGGAAGGCCTTTCCCAGACAGTTAAACGCATCAATTAAGAACTCTTGGGTGCCGTGTGCAAGCGGCGGCGGATTAGAAAGTAGGCGATCCAGCAGCTGAGCCCAAGCATCAGGCAGGTGCCCAATACCTCTGG
Organism: Pyrinomonadaceae bacterium; assembly: GCA_035526805.1. Taxonomy (GTDB): domain Bacteria; phylum Acidobacteriota; class Blastocatellia; order Pyrinomonadales; family Pyrinomonadaceae; genus PSRF01. The sequence continues at coordinate 11,840 of DATLBQ010000202.1, read as the reverse complement.
GTAATCGCGAATGAGAAAATGAAACTCCCGTATTCGTCCTTCCCTGAAAGAAATTTCGCTGCTCAAGGCGACAGCTGAAAATCCCATTCCCAGTCCAAACAACCACCGCTGCCAACTAAGCAGGTGGCGAGTGCGATGCAATGATTTCAGCTCAAGCTCCGGCGGCAACTCCGGCAAGTCCATTCTGAGCGAGCTGTCCGCTTGCTGAGATCGCACGCTTTGCGCCAGTTCGGGATCGGCCGCCAGATATTCTTCAACCAGCGCGCAGGTGGCCTGACTCGCCTCTCCCGCCAGGTAAATTGGCAGCAAGTCCAGAATGATTTCTTTTGTTACCTTCATCGTACGGTTCTCCATTTCCTAAGGCTCTACTCAGGCGATCAACTGCTCGTGCGAATGCTCGCCAACGATAGTCGAGCGCGATGAACTTTCACCTTCGCTGACGCCAAAGAAATTTCGAGCATTCGCGCAATCTCTTCGTAAGGCATGTCTTCCATCGTCCTCAGTAACAGCGCCGACCGATCAATTTCCGACAGCTTCTGCAGTTGCAAGAGCACGGCTCTTAACTCTGCTCTTTGCTCAGCCTGCATCTGTAGACTGGGCTTGAAATCTGGCAGCTCGGGTGAAAGTGAGACGTGCTTGGAACTCTTCCGCAAGCCCTGCAAAAACAAATTGCGTGCAATCGTGAAGAGGTAGCCCTTGACTGTTTTCATTTCGATTGTCGTTGCGGACGTCCAAACGCGCACGAACGTTTCTGACGTTATGTCCTCGGCTTCGGTTCTGTTACCCGATAAGTAGAGTGCAAAGCGAAACACTTCCGGCGCGTAAGTTTTATAGAGCGCGCTAAAGTCTGTCATCCGACTGTCTCACGAAAATTCTTCGGCATTGCGGCAACTGACTTTCTACAAAATGACTGCAAGAATATCGGTTAAGGCATGAGCGATGATGCCGGGCCGAAGGCTCTTGCGCCACCATGCGAACAAGCCAAACAAACAACCATAGAGAGTGATTTTCAGGGCTGATGCTACTCCCTGATATCCATGCGATATGCCGAATAGCGCCGCCTGTAACAACAGCGCGATCCATATACTGCGCGTCCACGCTTGAAATTGTTTTTGAAAATAACCCCGGAAGACTATCTCTTCGCAAACCCCCGCGCTGATTGCAAGCGCAACCCAAAGGGTCATTTCAATGGGACGCTGCGGGAGTAAGGTGCCGATGGAGGCCGCATCTCCCGACCCAAAAAAGCGATCCCACGCAACTTGGATAAGTAGCCAAACCAGCCACAGACCGACCGCCAACGCGATGTCGCGTAAAACCTCCGTTATTCCCGCCCATCTTCCGCCGATCAACTCACTCAGTTTCGTCGCCGTACGCCGCAATCCAACCTTCCAAACGTAATAGAGCAGGGCCCATTGCGCGACAATGAGAGAGAGGTAAGCGGGCGCCATGTTCGGATGTTGCGGTACTATTCCTATCGATGAACTGGCTCGATGCTGGAAGAGGATTCCGGCTAACGTCAGAGCGAGAAAGAAAGCAATGAGTGCACACGTATGCCACCATGGCGCTATTGTTTTTGGGCGGAGATTTTCCGGTTCAGAATTGCTCAAGCTGGTTTCTCCTTGCGCTCTTGATTTGGGGATAGTCCCAGCGTCAAGCGGGAAGCCATCTCTCTTAGTAGATATCCCTGAATGAACGGAAAGTTACACCGCACATGACTTATTTCAGCAAACTCATAACCGCTTGTCGTACACTCGCTCCTCTTGCTGACTAATGTTTATCGACCTCTCGCCTTTACGAGTCTCCCGAGATTACCGTCTGCTGTTTTTTGGTCAACTGATCTCCGCGTTCGGTACGGCGGTTGGTTTTGTTGTGCTGCCCGTGCAGCTTTATCAACTAACTGGATCCACGCTTTTGGTTGGCTTATTGAGCGCATCGGAATTTGTGCTGATTCTGCTGATGGCGTTCGTCGGCGGAGCCTATGCAGATTTTATCGACAAACGAAAAATGCTGCGGCTCACCGAAATCGGACATATTCTGGTGACGGCAATGCTGGTTTCGAATGCGCTGCTGCCTCGTCCCCAGGTGTGGCTATTGTTTGTGGGCGCCGCGCTGCATGCCGGTCTGGCGGCTTTGCAGCGTCCTTCGTTTGAAGCGCTGCTGCAAAAAATTATTCCTCTGGAACTGATGTCGTCAGTCACCGCTCTCAACTCTTTGCGGTGGAACATAACAACTATTGTGGGCCCTTCAATTGCGGGAATTATCATGGCCAGATACGGCGCGGCCATAGCCTACTCTATAGACCTAGTGTCATTCTTTGCTTCGCTGGGGGCCGTATTTCTCATTCGCGCCGTGCCTGCGCCGATCCAATCTGCAAATCGCCCGACATTGAAGTCCGTCGTCGAAGGTCTGCACTATGCCTGGAGACGCAAAGAAATTCTAGGCACTTACCTGATTGATATGAACGCCATGTTCTTCGGCATGCCGACGGCACTTTTCCCCGCGATGGCGGCGAACTTCGGGGCGGGCACTGTCGGCTTCTTTTACGCAGCGCCGTCAGTGGGTGCCCTGGTAGCTACTGTGACTTCGGGGTGGGCCAGTAAAGTCAACCGTCACGGTTTGGCGGTGGCGGTGGCCGCCGCAATGTGGGGGGTCGCCATCATTTTTTTTGGTTTTGCGCAAAACCTCTATGTGGCCTTGTTTTTTCTCGCGCTGGCGGGTGGGTTCGATATGATTAGCGCGGTGTTTCGTATGACAATGTGGAGCCAGACTATTCCTCATTACTTGCGCGGCCGGCTGGCCGGACTGGAGATGATCAGCTACACGTCTGGCCCAAAACTGGGCGATGCCGAAGCCGGCATTGTCGCCACGCTATTTAGTGTCCGCACCTCCATTGTCTCCGGAGGGGTTTTGTGCGTCGTCGGTTCGGCGCTGATTTCACTTTTGATTCCACAGTTCATCAGTTACCACGCCGCAGCGGGCATCGAACAGAAGGAGTTGGAAGAAGCTATGCGTGAGACTGAAACAAAGAGTCTGTTGGTCGAGTAGCCACGGCGCAGTTCAGAGTTGAAGCTTTAGCTTGTCCACATATCAGCAGCAGCCTAAAGGCTGAACTCTGAACTTCCGGCCTCTAACGACAGCCTGACCAAGTTACAGAAACGAGAAACAGAACGATGAAAAAGTTTCTGAAGTTAGTGCTGGCCCTGATCGTCGTCGCCGTAATTGCCTTAACTATTTTCTGGTTTTCGCGTCCCTCTGATCTTTCCTTCGATGAGCTTCGCGCCGGCATTCCGCATGAAGCTTACGGTCATTTCGCGGACATCGATGGAGTGCGAATTCATTATCAGGATAAAGGCACAGGGACACCGCTCGTGTTGATTCACGGTTACACTTCGTCAACCTATTCCTGGAAAGATGTCTTCGAGCCGCTCTCAAAAACATTTCGCGTGATTGCAGTCGATCTCAAGGGCTTTGGCTTTTCCGGAAAACCTGACGGCGACTATACAAGACGCGCCCAAGCAACGATGCTTATGCATCTACTTGAACAGCTGAACCTCGAGAAGGCATGGCTTGCCGGGAATTCAATGGGCGCCGAAGTTGCGCTCAACGTGGCACTCGCAAACCCACAACGAGTCGCCGGCTTGATTCTTATTGATAGTGCAGGTATCGACGTGAAGGGGGCCGGTTCGCTGGCGCCGTCATATCTGCAGGTGCCCATCGTCGGCCGCCTCCTGACTGCGCTTTCGCTGACTTCCGATAAGCTCGTGCGTTCCGGTTTGGAGAAAAGTTTTTATGACCGTTCGAAAGTCACCAACGAGCGCGTTGCCTATTACTACCGTCCGCTGCAAACTCGCAGCGGACAATTGGCGGCCTTGCGCGTGCGCACGCAGGCTGGTCAGTTTCCGCTCGAACCGCAACTAGCCAGGTTAAATTTGCCGACATTGATCCTGTGGGGCAATCAGGATGCGCTTATTCCCTTGGAAGCGGGACACAAACTCAACGCTCTCATCAAAGGTTCAAAGCTGGTAATCTTCGACCACTGCGGTCATCTACCGCAGGAAGAAATGCCTGCGCGAACCGTTGAAGAAATTACGAAGTTCATATCAGGACACTCTAGTAATTGACTAATTTAGCCACGGATTAACGCGGATTGAACGAATCTGAAAAAGTTCTTACGAGGCGAGCTGACTTATCGGTGCAACCAGGTGGCGCACCGGATCGTATGGCATTGGAGAGGTAACGCGAATGTACTGTTCATCCTGCGGATCGGCAGTCTCACCAGGTCTGAAGTACTGCAATCGCTGCGGCGCGCAGCTAAGCTCGAAAAAATCCGCTGGGTCTAAAGGCTCTGATCTGATTGAGTCTTTGGTTTGGGCGATCGTGGGTGTTTCTTTGGGTGGTCTCGGCCTGCTTATCGGCCTAATGGCCGTAATGAAGCACGAGCTGCAGTTTGAGAACCAGATGATCCTGTTGGTTGTCCTGTTGAGCTTTGTGGTATTGCTCGCAGCCGAGACGGTTCTCATCTGGCTGCTGCTAAAATCGAAGGGCTGGACCAGTCAGAGTGAGAAAGAAACAATCGATATTACTCAACTAAAAAAAGCGGCTACCAAAGAACTTGACGAGCCCTATGAACGATTGCTCCCAGAACCTTCAGTTAGTGTGACCGACCAAACCACTCGCACGTTAGAGCCGGTCTACCGTAATAAACGAAGTCAGAACCGGGAGCCGTCGCGACCGGATCTCTGACTCTCCAGTATGCGAGCTTAAGTCCACGCGACCCGGTCGCTACCGCTTCCGGTTCTGAATTCTTCAACCTACGATACAAACTTACCGCTGTCATTGGGCCATGAGAAGAGCCGCCAAAGATTATCCTTCGTTGAAGAAACGCGAGCCTTTTCCATTTGTTCTTGAAGAGCTGACCTCGCTGCGTCCGACCATCAAACATATGTTTGGAATGATCTCTATCTATCTCGACGACAAATTGCTCTGCTCACTGCGCGATAGCCTCAAACAACCCGGCTCTAACGGCATGTGGTTGTATACGACTACGGAGCACATCGATAGCCTTGCTCGGGAGTTTCCTGGCCTATCCAAACGGCAGTTGTGGCGTTCGCGCTCCAGCGACAAGGCCTGGATCATACTGGCTTCCCGGCTGGAGAATTTCGAAGAATACGCCTTCAAGGCCTGCGAGCTGATACTTCAAGGAGACCAACGAATAGGTCGGATAAGTCGCGGTGCAAAAACTTAAGAGGAGTGGGATTGCTGACGGTTAAGCAATCTGGCTTGTGTGGGTCGATTAATGCGGAACCGGGAGCAGTAGCGAATAAGTCTTTGGTTCAACTTCACCCGAACTTCGGGTGCCAAGACCAGGTCCCTACTGCTCCCGGTTCTGTATTAGCGTAGTTTCGAAACTAAGGAGTCGTCTTCTTCGCCTCGGCGTCGTCTCTCTTCCGAACGTAAATTTCGCCGCGCGGAACTAGTCCAGCTTTGTTAGCGAGCGTAAAAACCGCTGAGTCAACCAGGTCTTTATTGTCCAAACGAAAGCTGGTAACTCCAGAGACGCGCGTATCAGGATCGCTGTACTGAAGAGTGAGATAACGGACCTTCGTCTTGATTAGCCCCAATGGCCATCCGAAATAGGGGACGTGTTGGGCCACGCTAGCCGCGGTAGGCCGTCTTTTTTGCGTGTCGGCAAAAGCCGAATTGACGGCGGCGTAGGGTATGAAAAAGAGGTCCTTCTGATCCTTACGGAAAAGCAGACGCTGATTCGTATCATCGAAGCTGAGGGTACCTTCCATCGTTTTCGTGTAGCCAAAGACTCCGCCCTCGTATTTGGCTTTCATTGTTTGCGGGGCGGTGGCCGGTGTTGCCTTGGTGGCATCTGTTGGCGCCGTTTTTTCAACCGGACGCGGTCGCTGCGCACTCGCCGCCGCGGCCATCACAGCCGTCAATAAAAGTATTCCAGTAAACTTCATCTTAACCTCCAACAACCGTTTCATCATTTCGCGAATGGCCGCACACGCTCGGCTGATTCCTTGAAATCAGTATCACTCGGGGCGAGCGCCGATCCTTTTTCATAAGCGGCCAATGCTTTCGCATATTGCTTGGTTATTTCGTAAGCATAACCAAGCTCGCGATAGATATTTACATCGTCCGGCGATTTCTGAGCTGCAGTCTGAAGGGCTGCAATTGCCTTGGGGAAATTCTTCGCACGCGATTGGGCGATTCCGAGTAAATAAAAAGTCACGCCCTTGGCGTCTGGCTGCGCGACGGCCCGTTCCAGGGCGGCCGCGGCGCGCACGTATTGTTCGGAACCGATCAATGCCTGCCCGAAAAGTGTCACCGCTTCAGCATCGGTTCTGACTTTGATCAAACCCTCACCGGCACGCACCGCTCCCAGGTAGTCAGCCGAAGCTTTGGCAGCGTCATTTGCATTAAGGGCCGCTCGACGCAGGTAGGCTGATATCAGCAAGGTCCACGCAGCAGGCAAACGGGGATCATTGACGGTCGCGCGATTGAGCAACGCGATGGCGCCGTCGAGATCATTTTTGCCGATCGCAATCTGGCCCAGGTAGAACAGTGACAAGGTGTCTTTAGGATTTGCCTTTACTGCGGCGTTGAAAGTTTTTTCCGCGTCCAGCGGCTTGCCGGTCTTATATTCGGCAAGGCCGCGGTAGTAAAGCAAAGATGGATCGGGTTGGGCGCCCGGCCGCGTGGTGGCTGTAACCAGCAACGGTAATGCGCTATCAAATTTTTCAGCCAGCACATAGGCTTGGGCTAACGCGTCCTCCGTGTTTGGATCTTCGCGCTTGGCCACTTGCTGTAAGTTCAGTGCCTTCTGCAAGTCTTCGATTGCCGCAGCGTACTGCTTCAGACTTAACTCCGCAAAGCCGGCTATTTTCCAGGCTTCCGAGTCGTTCGGAAATTGCGCAGCAATACGTTTAGCTTCGGCTGCCGCGGGGGCGAATTGTTTTTGTTGCAGCAACTGATAGGCGTGAGACGTGTCGCCAGTACCCACCGTATTGACGATGGGTTTTACTGGCTGAACATCGATTAAAGGCCGATTTGAACTGTTTCTGGCCGTCGGACTTGGTTTCGGCTCCGGCCGGAGCAGCGGCTCTTCAGCGGGTTTGGCCGGCTGCGTTTGCGTTCTCACGCGGCGCGGCCGGCTTGATTGGCCGGCGGCGATTCCAGACAAAATTATGAGGCACAAACCTAACGTCAAAGGGCGGTAAAAGGATCGTTCAGTCATAATTGATTCTTCCGGGGAGAGATTTAAATTCGAGGTAAATAGAGCGCTCCGAAAGACTTGTTTTCGGATGCTGACCTCGCGGGTTTAGTTTGCCGCTGACGCAACTTTGCAGCAAAAGACTACTAACTAACCCCCCAAAAGAAAAGCGACCGGCCACTTGCTGACCCATCGCCCTGGAGTAGGACAGGCATTCCTGCCTGTCCTCTTCTTTCCCTTTTGTGAGAACCTTCTTTTCTGCTCCCGTTCTTTCCAATTAAGGAGGACAGGCAGGAATGCCTGTCCTACCTTAGAAGTTCAGTTTCACGCCAAACTGAAATTGCCGCGGATCGTAGGACGCCGTCGGACGACTGTAGTAGCGGCCATTGCCGGCGCGTTGAGCAAAGGCATTAACATCGCTGAATAACGGCGATGCCGAAGCCTCGTTGAAGCGATTGAACATGTTGAAGCCTTCAGCAATCAGATCCAATCTGACACGTTCCCCGAACCGGACCGCCCGCGAAACGCGAAGATCGAGCGAAGCGAATTTATGGGTGATGCCCATGTTGCGTCCCAAACTGCCGCTCTGGAAGAACGGAGCCAGTGTGAGCACGCCATCCGAGCGAACGCTGGGTCGGTCATTTGAGCTCTGCTGATCGCCGTTGGTGTCGACGCCGGTGATGATGTTGAAGGGACGGCCTGAAGCGACTTCCAGAATCGGGGCAATAGTAAAGTCAGACAGAAAACGATGCATCCCGTCTGAATTCCGCCACGACGCCGGCGAAGTGATGATGGCGCTGAAGACATACCGCAGCCGCTGATCGAAAAGCGAGTCCGCCCGGTCAGCGCGGAAATCGAGGTTGTTCTGCGGCTTAAGCAAAGTCTGCAGATCGGAAGAGTCGTCGATGGAATGGGCCCAGGTAAGCGACGCCAGGAACTGGAAGTTATTGGCGAAGCGACGCTTCAAATCCAGGTTCAAGGCATGGTAGATCGAATTACCTTCGGAGAGCTGCGAGCTGACGTCTCCGAACGGCGAGAGCACGCCCGGAGTCCGCAAGGTGTTGTTCGCGGCAAGCAGCGCGTTAAACGTGGCCGGCGGAAGACCGGTCAATGCCTGGACAAAGAAATAGTTTGGGGCGTTGGGCCGGAAGAAGTTCGCAGCAATCGGAGAGACAATGCCCTGACCGGCCGCGTTCCGACCGAGTATTCCGGGGATAACAACCGTGAAGCCCAGCGGGCAGGCCGCGCTGGGAGCACAGTTGGCCAGCGGTAACGAGAAGAACTGCGCCGAGGTTGGATCCGGCGGCGCAACGCTAAAGAAGCGACGGAAATTTTCGATCAGCAGATCGTTGCGCATGAGGTTGATATCGCGCGCATGCGGGAGGTGATGCGCGCCGACGAATATGTAGCTCGCCGAAAGCGACATATCTTTCGTCAGTTGCCGCTCAACCGCAAAGTTTGCCTGGTTGGCATAGGCGTATTCAAAATTTTTCGCCGGAAAGAGCGTGAAGGGAAGGATGGTACCGAATCCGGGGAACGTTTGGTCGTTGAAGCGTTGGCGACCAAACTGGTATTGCGCGCTCAAAGCAGCTCCGGGCGTTACGAATCCTGCCGGGCAGATCGGATTTGCACTCGCTGGTGTGCAAACGGTGCCTTGAAATATCTGAGCCGCATTAAGGAAAACAGGCCTTCCATTCGAGTCAACAAGCCCTGGGCTGTTGAATGTCGAAGTCGCCTGTTGCTGCTGTGCCGCGTCCGCAATATCGGAGTTGAAGGCGATCGCCAGGAGGGGGTGATCGTAAAAGAGACCGAACGCCGCCCTAATCACCGTCTTCCCGTTATTTTGTGGATCCCACGCAACCGCCAATCTGGGCGCGATGTTGTTCTTGTCGCGTGGGAAACCCTGCTGCACGTTCAGCGCATCCTGCGCCGCTAAAAGATCGGCTTGGGAAAGTGTGATGCCTGAGAGTGGATCTCTAAACTGCGGCTCCGGCGGGACTGCCTGCGTCATTTCATAGTCGTAACGCACACCGTAATTCAAGGTCAGGTTGGGCCTGATCTTCCATGAATCCTGGGCGAAAAATGCCATCGGCCGGTTCGAAATCTTGCTCACCGGGTTGCCGAAGCCCTGCACATATACCGAAGGAATGCCCAAGCCGTAGGACTGGACCGGCGTAAAGTTAGGCGGTGCTAGTCCGCCCACAGTCGGCAGTGTCGGCACCAGGGTTCGGGCGTTGAATTCGCCGAAGTTGAAGAGTCCCGCAAAATTGAGCTCAAAAACTGCTGAAGGAATTCTGACGAAGGCGAAATCACCGCCGAATTTGAAACTGTGATTGCCTGCGACCACGCTCAAGTTGTCAGTCCATTCGTATCGCGTTTCAGTGCGAATGACAGGCGAAAACAGTTCGCGGCCGATGAATGCGGTGCCGGTGATGTTAAAAGCGACAGCCTCTTTATTCTGTGATGTGAAGGTGGCGCGGCGCTCGCCGAAATTGAATCTCGCTTCGTTGACCATGTTGCCGGAGAGGGTAGAGGTCAAACTTGCGACTACCGTAGAGTCAATCAGCTTCTGAATTCCGGTCCGAGAAAAATCGTTCTGGCCCAGCGACTGATTCTGCGAGTCCACCTGAATTCCGGTAATTAAACTGGGGTTGTAGCCTCCACGAAGACTGAATTGATGATCCTTGGTAATCAAGTGGTCGAGGCGCAGCGAGTTGAACGTTGTTCTATCAGTAACTGGAAATATCCTTTGCAAATCATTCAGCGGACGAAAGGCGATGGGTAGTCCATTCAGGCCGATAGTGCCGATGGGCACTGGCAGTCCCGTTAAGAAAAATCGCGAGCCGATCGTGCCAGGCAGAATGGGACTGATGGGGGCTCCAGGTGGATTGTTGCAGACGCTCCCGTCGTTTGGACTTGAAAGCGGATTGGTGCCGGTGAGCCCTGTAGTTCCACCGCTCGAGGCGAAGAAAGCGTAGACGCGTGCCGCGCAAACGGCCGTGCCGCCAGCCGCCACCAAAGCATTAACATAATTCGCTTGTGCAGGGCTGATATTAGTGAAAGTCCGGGCCACAGGATTCAAGCCAGGAATCGCAGGGATAGTCGCTGAGGCTGTCAGATCCCCTCGCACGTTGCTGGTAAAGAATCCCGACTCATCACGTCGTCTTTGTTCAAACGCGAAGAAGAAAAAGGTGCGGTCACGATCCAGGGGACCGCCGAGCGTGACGCCGTATTGAGTGCGCCGGAAATCCGGCTTCGCGATCGGCGCAAACGGATTGCGCGCCTGGAAACTTTTGTCTCTTATAAATCCGAAGATGTTTCCGTGATAATCATTGGTGCCGCTCTTGGTAACCACGTTGACGATGCCGCCGGACGATCGTCCAAACTCCGGGGCAAAGGAATTCGTCACCACTTGAAATTCCTGGACCGCTTCCTGCGAAACAGTTGAGCGCGACGCGTTGACCGAATTATCGGTGTTGTCCGCGCCGTCAACCTGAACAAGATTCGAACGCCCGCGCTGTCCACCAAAATTCAACCCGGTGGTAGGTGCTGGTCCAATGGGTCGTCCGTTGTCACGACTGACAGTGGAGGTGGTCAAGGCGAACGCCAGATAATTGCGTTCGTTGATTGGCAGATTGTCTATCCGTTGCTGATCAACCGTTGTGGCAACCGCCGTTTTCGAAGTCTCGACCAGTTCCGTGTTCGCTCCTGTAATAGTCACTACTTCACTTACCTGACCGACTTCCAACGCTACATCCAGATCTGCGCGTTGACCGACAGTGACTGTCACCGCGGGCAATACAACTTTCTTAAAGTTGGCCGCCTCAACTGTGACTTCATAGTCACCTGGAGGAAGATTCACAATCAGGTAGGTGCCTTCATCGTTAGTCGTGACTGTTTTGCTGACGTTTGTAGCCGCATTACGAGCAGTGACTGTTGCGCCACTCACCACCGCGCCGCTCTGATCGCGTACTACGCCTTGCAGGTCGGCAGCATTCGATTGCGTCTGCGCGAGAGCAATGCCCGAGCCGAAAAGACCACAAGCTAGAGTGGCGAGGAACAGAGCCGCGGTTCGAAGGGAAGGGTTAAGCCACTGCGTAGGAAACGCAAACATCATTGTTTCTCCTTTAGCCAGGTTAGGGACTCTGAAACGACCAGGTAAGAACCGGTTACCTACTGATAATTATCGGGCGACGATTCTCAGTTAGTGAACGACTGCAAAAATTCGGTTATCCACGGCAAGCCCGGGGAGCGTTCGGTCCGCCTTTGGTAAATCAATGAACCTTGAGAAAGGCGCCGGGGACGACAGGATGACGCTTCGCCTTTTTACTCCAAAAGCGCCCATCTGGCAAGCATTTCTGTTGTTGACTGGTGATCTGTTTTGTGTGGTTGCATATGTGTTTCGTGTAACACATCTTAGCCAATCATCATGAATTTTTCCTCAAATACGTTTGAGCACTTTACCGACCCGGTCGCTACGCTTCCGGTTCTGACTTTGTGTAAACATACGCTGCAGAAATGAACGCGGGGAGACTTCTTGTGCAAAGAGGCGACTTATTGACCACCACTCAGTTTGCAATGTCAGTTTGCTACCAATTAAATGCGCGATGCTCTA
>DATLBQ010000201.1:0-5327 GCA_035526805.1 Pyrinomonadaceae bacterium | reverse complement strand
AAGGGGAATATCGATTATCTCATGAGATCAACCTACATAAGCGTCCTGGTCACGGAAGTTGTGGTGCTCTTTGGGCTTTGGGCGCTCAGCGTCTACTTCAGCTCGCCATAGCACCAAAATGCCTTAGAACGTCGCTGCACTTTCAGGCAGAAAGTGGTTCTACACGCATGCACGTTATCGACTGGACCATCGTCGTCCTTTACATTCTATGGCTCGTTTGGGACGGAGTTAAACGCACCAAGCTGGAGCGCACTGCCGAGAGCTACTTCCTCGCTAACAGGAGCCTACCGTGGTGGGCAGTAGGCTTGTCGGTGATGGCAACCCAGCTGAGTGCTATTACTCTAATCGGCACCACCGGCCAAGGGTACTCGGACGGCATGCGTTTTATTCAGTTCTACTATGGTCTTCCGCTGGCGATGATAATTTTGTCGCTGACCCTGGTTCCGTTTTTTTACCGCGCCAAGGTATATACCGCCTATGAGTATCTCGAGCGGCGATTCGATAGCAGAACCCGCAGCCTGACAAGTCTGCTCTTTTTAGTGTCCCGAGGAATGTCTTGCGGGGTGATCGTTGCTGCGCCGGCAGTTGTACTCTCCGTCATCTTGGACTGGAATGTCACCCTCACGTCGTTGCTGATCTGCGCTCCAGCGGTTGTGTACGCAACCTTGGGAGGCGTGCAGGCAGTGACGTGGACTGACGTTAAAGTAATGGCCCTCACAGTGTTCGTGCTGTTAGCAGCAATCGTGGTCTTATACCTAAAACTACCCGCGAACATGAATTTAGTTGATGCCCTATATATTGCTGGATCTGCCGGGCGGCTTAACGCGTTTGATTTCGACTTCAATCTTAGTAAGACTTACACCTTTTGGTCAGGGCTACTCGGCGGGCTCTTCGCTCTTCCTTATGTTGTCGTACTTCGGGTGCGATCAAAGTCAGGTGCAGCGCTACTTGACGGCGCGATCAGAAGATGAAGCGCGGTCATCCCTTATGATGAGCGCTTACTGGAAAATACCCCTTCAATCCCTCGTGCTTATCATCGGTGTTTTCACCTTTTTGTTTTACCTCTTCCATCGTCCTCCGCTGCTCTTCAATCCTTTAAAGGACGCTCAGCTGCGGAGAGGGAGCCACGGCAACGAGTATCGGGCCGTGGAGACTGAATTTGAATCTGCCGTGACTGCCCGGCAGCAAGCTGCTGAGAACCTTGTGAAAGCGAGGCGGACCGGCGTAACGAACACGGAACGAGTGCAGGCTGCCGACCTGTTTAGGCAGAAAGACTCCGATGTGAATAAGGTCCGATCTCGTGCACTGAAGCTCGTTCAGAGCGATGACGGCAATGCGAACTACACCGATGTGAACTACGTCTTTCCAACGTTCATAACGACTGTATTGCCCATCGGCCTAGTAGGGTTGTGGATTGTCACGATTATTACAGCAGCTACCGACAGCATTGCTGCAGAATTAAACTCGTTGGCGACGGCAACTGTCATCGATTTCTATAGGCGGCATTACCGACCGGCTGCGGATGATTCTCACTACCTGACTGTGGCGAGAGCCGCCACCGCCGGGTGGGGCCTGTTTGCCTGCATTGTTGCAGTGTATGCGAGCACACTTGGCTCGCTGATCGAGGTTGTGAACCGTTTCGGTTCGTTCTTTTATGGTTCCATTCTGGGGGTGTTCGCGCTTGCTCTGCTAACACGCCGTGCCACCGGAATAGGCGCTTTCGTTGGCCTCCTAGCCGGAATGTTAGCTGTTGCGTTCGTTGCATATTCACGGCCGGAAATATCATTTCTTTGGCACAACGTCGTTGGGGCGTCTGCCGTGGTCTCTGTTGGTCTTATTACCAGCGTAGCTCTACCTAAACACCGAAGAGTCGCATAGCCTAAAAAGCTTCGCTACTCCAGTTGTTGAGCACACATAGGCGGATCGTTACTGGTGCTCCGCGCGTGATAACAAAGGACCCACACTCTAGTATGGGCGCGGGCAATCCTCGTGCTCTTGGGGAATACAATGAGCGGCGGCATAGCGGCATCGGCGCGCATCGATGTGGAAAGCGCACCACGGACTCCTTACTTTCATGGCTACGGCGGCACGAACTCCACGAGTCTTCCAATTAGCTGCGAAGCTCAAATTCTGAACCCTGGATCTAGCGGCCTAAGGTGAATGAGATTCCAGGCCGATCTTCCAATGCTGTCGCGAGATCCACCATCGTTTATCCAGTCGCGTTAGCCCAACTCTGAGTTCTACAGCGGCGTAGGGTCCGCCCCCGAGGCCGCAGACGAATAACCGTGGCGAGCGAGATATTGCCCACGATCGCGATAAAATTTAGGATTGTCTGGTGTCCAGCTCGCCAAGCCGTCTACGTAGCGGTTGAACATGCAGAACATCGCCGCGATTAATACCGTATCGTGTATCTCGAGATCAGTTGCGCCCGCGGCGCGTGCTCGACTTACAACCTCATCAGATACCGTCCTACCTCCCTGCTGAACTTTCGATGCGATGGCAAGAAGTGCCTTCATTTTTTCTGACACGGGAGCAGTCTCAAAGTCGCGTTTGGTTTGCTCGACAACATTCTCATCGCCAGAAAAATGATGAGCAGCCACGGCTCCATGAATGTTTTGGCAATAGGTGCATTCATTCAGGCTCGAGACCAGGGTCCCGATTAGTTCGCGCTCACCAGGCGACAAAGAACTCGGTCCCTGGAGTAAAACATTCGCAAGTTGATTGAGCGGTTCAGCCGTCTGAGGGCGGTAAGTCTGGAGAGCCCGCATCACAGGCAATGCTTCTTGCAGGGCGATGTGAGTCATCGCAAGCTCCTTTAATGTCAGTCTTGAGCTATAAATTCATAATTCTGTTTCGTTGGTTGCCTTTGCAGGAAGAAGTAAACAGCCGCACTGAGCAGGTTAAGCAGGGCGAGGAACATGAATCCGCCCCAGTATTCACCGCCGAGCAGTCCGACCAATCTGCCAAAAATCCAAGGACCTGCGGCAGCAACGATGCCGCCAATACCACTGTAGATACCCGTGGCCCGTGCGATGAATTCGGGCTGAATCATGCCATGCAGAAGTGCACCATTTAGCGCTGGAACAACGCATGGCACAGTAATCAATCCGGCCAAAGCAACTGCACTCGCCCAGGGGCTTAATACTAGCGCCGACGGCACGATCAGAACTGCAAAGATAAACGAAGCAGCCGCGGCCGTTAGCGCGCGGTTCATTGTCCGATCGGCGATGGCTCCAAAAAATAAAGTTAACGCAGTGGCAAGTAAATAGCCAAAGGTCAGACCGAAATTCATGCTTTGTCGAGCAAGTCCGCGTTGCTCCGTGAGGAAGCTCGGAGTCCACTGAACCAGTGTGAATATTGTCGCACCTGAAAGGATCATGCCAAGCGTGATAAGCCAAAATGCCTTGTTGGCTAGTATTTCCTTTAAAGGCGCTTGCTGCGATCTATGCTTCCCCGCATTTCTTTCGTTGAACCTTTCATGTCCCCCGCTATTCGCTGGGTCATGCGAATCGGCAACGAAAAGGAACGCGACTAAAGGAACCAGCGAAATGAATGCAAGGGTCTGCATCATTTCACTCCAGCCATCAGTCGCAAGCAATCTGATTACTAGAGGCACGCCGAGCGCGGTGCCGAGCGTCGGCCCCATCATCCAGAAGGCTTGGGCACGCGCATGTTCCCGACTCGGAAACCAGCGGTTCGTCAGCAGGTTACTTACCGGCCACATATTCCCTTCTGCTACGCCAAGCATAAAGCGTGCGATCCATAGTTCTTGAAAAGTAGTCGCCCGGGACATTAGAAACATGATGAGCGCCCACGCGAGAGTTCCTGACAGAAGACAGACTCGCGCGCCGAAACGGTCTACAACGAAGCCCCAAACGAATATCGAAGCCCCATAACCCAAAAAGAAGGCGGAAAGCAGGCTACCCAATTCGGAATAACGCCCATTCAAATGCAATTGATCAAGGAAGCGGGAATCAATAATAACGAAGGAAATATTACTTTTATCAATCTGGCCGACAATCCACCACAGCAGGAGCGCGGGGGCTACGAGCAGCCAGCGGCGTGTAAAAAGCATGGAGGAAATCTCGTTTTGTACGGTCACCTTTGCGGGACAGGCAAATAGGCAGACGGCGACATGCTCAACCTTCTTTCCGGTCTGTCGCATATAGGCCTATTTGCCTTCCTACATCGGCTGCTCGACCCCACACCTAAACGATATCGCATCCGCTCCAGTTCAATTCGACACTCAGGTCGGGGGCGGTACTATAGTTCACTGTAGGTTAGAACGCGCTCCCACTCGGCGGAAGCTTTGCCATCAATTTCAACGTGAATCTTATGTAATGCATTTACCGGGCCGTCTTCCTGCGCGGGCTGCATCATCAGGTCGCGGCCCATGGACCACACCACGCGCCGCTCATCGAGATTGCCGAAGTAGTAATTGATCATTTTGGTGTCCGGCCCCTTGTAGCCAACGGACGTTGTGCGCTCGATGAGAGTGCGGTTCTTGTCCGTGAGTGGCGTATCGCCCCAGTAAATATTTGCCAACGAGGCATCCAGCGGAATCCACCCCAGCTTCGGAGCGTAGAATTCGATCCAGCAGTGGTAGCTAGCATCCACGTCGAAGCCGTTTAGCGTTGGTTTCAGCAGCGATCCGTAGACCATGCGATTGGGCAGGCCAGCGGAGATCGCGAGCGAAGAAAACAGGGAATGGAAATCTGTGCAGTTGCCAGTCTTAGTAGTAAGGCAATAGGTAGCGCTGCCCACTGGCGAGGCCTTCAAGTTGTCCGGATCCTTCACCCAATAGTTGATGTTCTGGTATGTCCAGTCATAGAGCTTGCGGGCAATGCGAACTGGATTGGTTTCGTTTCCCACGATGGAGGCAGCAATTTTCTTGATGTCATCGTTGGCTACCACATAGGTAGAGTATTGCAGGTAACGCGACATTGCAGCCCGCTCGGCATCTGTGAACGGTCGCGTCAGTTCAGGATCTACCTTGTTAATGCTTTCCGTCCGTGTAACGTCGAAAGACTCCTCAATCACCAGCTTGCCGGAGGATGGGGACACCGCTTCCACATACGCCACCCTGTTGCCCCACGAATCGTTTGAATACCGAACAGGGAATGCGGTCTTCAGATTCAAGTTTTTGACTTCCGTAAAAGCATCCGCTTGCGGGACCGCCACCCACATTCGGACTTTCTTTGCGCCATCCGGTACTTTGACACTTAAAACATTTTTCACACGGAATGAACCGTGCTTGGGCTGCAAATTCTGCGCGAGTCCTACCGCAGCCCCCAACACAGACAAAATTACTGATAGCGCAAACTTCG
>DATLBQ010000200.1:0-8049 GCA_035526805.1 Pyrinomonadaceae bacterium | reverse complement strand
CCTGTTGAGTGCCGAAAACTCGCGAAGCGGAGATGTGTGGAACTATTTCATGCGTAACCGGGAAATACCGCGGGCCATGCGATTAGTCGGCCTGGTTCGGCATCAGAAGAAACGAAGCAACCTCCCGGTGAAGAAAGCTGCATAGCTTAGACAACTCGTTTGGAGTGCGCTGGCCTGTCAGCGCACTCCAAAAACTATCGCCGTCGTAAGATGCGATAGCCCCAGGCGTCGAGGGAGATTGTCGGCAGATCAATCGGACGCTTGGGCGCAGCGCGTTCAGGCGCGGGAGCACCAGGCGGAAGCGGCAGATTAAGCTTTGGCGTCACGTCTGCGAAAGCTCCTCTGTTACCGATTTCCACTGATCCATCAAACGGCCGATTAGAAAGATTGAGCACTACCAGCATTTCTTCGTCGCCGGCACGACGAACGTAAGTCAACACCCTCGACTCATCAGAATTCGACAACCATTCAAGTGCTCCCCGTCTGAGTGCATTGCTTGAGCGACGCAGGGCCATCATCTGTTTGTAGAATCGCGGAAACTCCGGACGCCTTTGAGCAAACGGCCAGTAAACCGGCAGCCTCTCAAACAACGCTGGCGCGCCTGATTCGGTCGTGTCTCCCGCTTCCATTCCGTTATAAAGCATCGGCACGCCATCAAGTGTGAAAACCAAAGCGGAAGCGGCCAGTGCAGCCGGCTCTCCGAAACGAGCGATGGCGCGGCGTTCATCGTGATTATCGGAGAAGCGCATGTGCAGTGATCCGCGGGGCCATTCGCTAAATTCCTTTTCCCATGCAACGCGCAAGTCAGAAGCGCTTTTGCGGCCTTGTAAAACGTCGGTCAGCGCGCTGTGAAGTGGCCATGCGTAGTCAAAGTCAAATGCGTTCAATAGCAACTCCGGTTTGTGACCTTCAGCGAGCATCACTATATCCGGCTTAACCTTGTCCAACTCCGAACGCGCATTCTCCCAAAAGTCAGTTAGCACTTCTTCCGCCACATCACAACGGAAGCCATCCAGATCAAACTCACGAATCCAATACTTCAACATGTCTGTCATATATTGGCGCAACTTTGGATTTCCGTAGTTCAATGCGGCCACGTCGCTCCAGTCGTGCGGATAAGTGATTTGGCCCCTGGCGTCGCGTTCGTAAAAGTCGGGCCACTTCATCATGACGCTGTCCCACGAGGTGTGGTTCGCAACCACATCAATGATCACCTTCATCCCGCGTCGATGCGCCGCCGCAACCAGTTTCTTGAAATCTGCTTTTGTTCCGTAGTTAGGATTGATAGCGTAGTAGTCACGAACTGCATAGGGACTGCCGATTGTTCCCTTCTTTTTTAACTGGCCAATGGGATGAATCGGCATCAGCCAAAGTATGTTGACGCCAAGATCTTTCAATTCGTCGAGCCGAGCCGTAATGCCGTCGAAATTGCCCTGCGGTGAAAACGCGCGCGGATAAATTTCGTAGACTACGCCGTCGCGTACCCAATCGCGCGACGATCGTGCGTGCGCCCGTGAGACGTCAAGCGCCGGTCGCTGTGCCCGGCTGCCGAAAGGAACTGTAGCAAGAAGTACCACAACTCCTATGGAAATAGTCCGAGTTGATCTAACTATCGGTTTAAACCTCATTGATTAAAATTCCTTCTCCCCTCAAAATTGCTCAATCACTTCTCATCAATCAAGCCCGTGCTTGGTACCGGCTGCACCGATTCCTGCACTGTAAACAACTCCCGCTCATCTGCTTCGATTACGGCTTCTTCCGGCACGTTCGCGTCGCCAACGTCTTTCACTAATAGAACGCTCACGGCGGCTATGGCCAGGAACACTCCGCCGGCCATCACTACATACATCGGCGCGTTGGGATTGTCTCGGCCGAAAATGGCACGTATTACCGGACCAAATGCAAACGAAGCAATGATTTCAGGAATGACGATGAAGAAGTTAAAAATTCCCATGTAAACGCCCATACGCGCAGCGGGCAAAGCCCCTGACAGTATCGCGTACGGCATTGACAGTATTGAGGCCCAGGCGACTCCGACTCCAATCATGCTCAACAACAAGATGCTTTTGTCATGGATGAAGTAAACCGAAAGCAACCCCAGCGCGCCGCAGAGGAGTGAAAGCGCATGTACGGCCTTGCGGCTTGTGGCGCGAGCCAACGGTGGCAGAAGAAACGCGACGACAAAGCAGGTGATCGAATAAATTGCAAACGCGTTTCCGCCCCACGCCTGACCGTCCGTGAAGCGTGGGTCTCGTTCATTCACCGCTCCAAAGATGTGATAAGAAGTCATCAAACCAAAAAACATCCACATACAAAAAAGTCCGAGCCAGGTGAAAAACTGCACCACCGCAAGTTGCTTCATTGTCGTCGGCATCTGCCGGAAAGCTGAGCTGATTTCCGCGAAAGCAGCGCTCATGCCTTTGCGCTCCCGTCGCTTGCGATTGAATTCCTCCATGTTCTCTGGTGGAAACTCTTTCGTCGTAACAACTGTCCATAACACGCAAACAAGAAAAGCAACCGCGCCAATTTTGAAGGAGTAGCTCACACTTGCAGGAATTACTCGCACCGCTTGATCGGCAGCGTTGACGCCACGGTCGTCAACACCGAGCGTGCGGAAAATATAGGGCAGCGCATTCGCGAGGGTTGCACCAATTCCAATGAAGAAGCTTTGCATGGCGAAGCCGGCCGTTCGCTGATCGACGTTCAACTTATCGGCGACAAACGCGCGGAATGGTTCCATTGAGACGTTGATACTGGCATCAAGAATCCATAACAAACCCGCCGCCATCCATAACGTGCCCGAATCGGGCATGAAGAATAGGGCGATGCTGGCGAGGATTGCCCCCGCGAGGAAATACGGTCGCCGTCTGCCAAGCCTGTTCCAGGTGCGGTCGCTCATAGAGCCAATGATCGGCTGCACTAATAAACCAGTGACGGGGCCTGCCAACCAGAGGATGGGAACATCTTCAGGCCTCGCGCCGAGGTAGGTATAGATTCCGCTCATGTTGGCGAGCTGCAAGCCCCAGCCAAACTGGATCCCGAGGAACCCGAAGCTCATGTTAAAGATTTGCCAGAAGCTCAAGCGTGGTTTGATCATTCCATCCTCCAGAATCCCTCAAAAAGGGTTTGTGGCTCTGCCACCTGATGTGCGGAAGGTCTGTGACCTTCCGAATGTCTGTGATTCTTCTGGGACTGCGCCCCTTGTGTTTTCGATGGAGGGCGCAGCCCAATTCATTCGCAATCTCTCCGGAAGGTCATAGACCTTCCGCACATCAGGTGGCAGAGCCACGAGCATCCACTCATCGTGCATAAAGGCTTACATCTTCCAACACTACATTCCGGTCGAGTGATAACGCATACATAAGCGTGCGCGCCAGGTTCGCTACATGAATGAAACCGTCGCGCGACTTCTGATCGATTCTGGTGTTTTCCACGTCCACCAGTCCGGGGCAGAAATTGAAGACGCGGATATTCGCGCTACTCTTCCGCAGGTCGTCACGCAGGGCCTCGGCATAACCGAGCAGTCCAAACTTTGAAGCGCAATAAGAAGGCACGTCGGCGTAACCATGTTTGCCTGCCTGTGACGAAATATTGACGATATCGCCAAAATCGTTCCGCCGCATCAACGGCAAAACCGCTCGCACAAGTTGCATAACACCACGTAGATTAGTGTCCATTACAGTGTCCCAACCATCATTCGTCATTTCATCAACTGTCTCGGGAACGGCCAGGCCGGAATTGTTTACCAGGAGATCAATCGATTGCCATCTGCTAAACACCTCGGCGACTAACTCTTCGGTTTGGGCGCGATCGCGAATGTCCAAGTGGTAAGGGAAGACGAGTTCGGATTTAAGGGCTGCATTAATTTCATCGGCGGTGCGACGCAGGACATCTCTACGACGAGAGGCAATGACTACTCTGGCACCGACGGTGGTAAGAGCTTCCGCAAACGCGCGGCCCATACCAGTACCGCCACCGGTAACAATCGCCACTTGCTCAGAAATAGGTTTCGATTTCATTTTCGAAGGCCGAGTCTTTGGTGGTTGCTGCTGTCGCGGGTCGCGCGAAGACTTCAAGGGACGCCGGAGGAATCTCGTACAAAAATTGCCGCTGAACGCTCAGGTAGATTTACTCTCATTTTGCCGTTGGCAACCGTCCCCCTTTTGTTGCCGCCTAAACTATCGAAGAAAGCATAGCCGGTTAGCAGCCCGCTCGATGAGACTTCGAACTCCAATTCAGCGGCTTCCTTATCGTTGTTGATAACGACTACCACAGTTTCATTTTTGCTCTTTCTCGCATAGGCGTACTGTTGTTCCGAGACGTAGAGCTTTATCAAGTTTCCGGTTTTAAGCGGTTCGAGTGTCGAGCGTAGTCGCGCCAATCGCGCGATGTAAGCTAACAGTTCGTCCTCTTCCCGGGAACGGCCCTCTTTTGTAAATGCGTTTCGCTTGTCGCCGGCGAAGCCGCCGGGAAAGTCGCCACGTGTGGTCGGCTCATCGGGGCCAGTCATCGCAATTTCGTCGCCATAGTAAAGTTGCGGCACGCCGCGGGTGGTTAGGAGAAACGCGTTCGCCAACTTGAGTCCGGCGATGGTCGCTCCTTTTTCACTCATGAAACGTCCATCGTCATGGCCGCCGAGTAGAGTCACAAGAATTTCGGGGTTGTTGTAGAGATAGTCCTTTGCCAGTGTCTGCGGGATTTCAGCGAGCCGATGTCCCTCTGCGAATGCATCACGAATCGGATAGAAAAGCGGAAAGTCGAGTAGTGAATCAAGACCGGAATCGATTCCGTCGAAGCGCACTTTCCCACCCTGGAAAAAGGAGGTGTGGACCACGTCGCCGTCTTTCACTTCACCAACCACTTTGAAATTCGGGAACTCACGCTTCAATGCCGCGTTCCAATCGCGCCAGAAACTATTCGGCACATACTGCCAGGTATCCATGCGAATGCCATCAAGGCCGGTCGTGCCAATCCACCACAAGCTATTCTGAATCAGGTAACGAGAAACTTCCTGGTCGTGCTGATTGAGATCGGGCAGGAAGTCGAGGAACCAACCCTCCATCGTTTCGCGCTTCAAGCGCTCGACCGGATGCGGATCGTGCAGCACCCAGGTTTGAAACACATTCTTCAGGTGGTTCGCCTTCGTGCCATTGAACCAGGTTGGGGTAGGCGGATCGTCAACCCACGGATGATAAGGACCGGTGTGGTTTACGACTTCGTCCTGAACGATCTTGATGCCAGCCCGATGCGCGCCTTCAACCAGCTCGCGCAACTTGGCATGAGTGCCGAAGTGTTCCTCGACTCCGTAAAAATCCTGTGGGTTGTAACCGTGAAAGCCGGTGCTGGGCTTACCTTCCTTCAGCTCGATTTGATTGGGATGATCATAGTTGTCATACCACGGAGTAAGCCAAACGGCTGTGATACCGAGGTCTTTTAGATAAGGCAGACGATCGATTACGCCCTGGAGATCACCGCCGTGGTAATAAAACTTGTGCTTGCGATCGTAGATGCCGCGCGATTGCGGCGGATCATTGTTGGCGGGATCGCCGTCGCTGAACCGATCGACCATGATCAGGTACAGAACATCCGCCGGAGAAAACCCCTGAAATCGCCCAGCCCGTTTGAGCGGCGCGAGAACTTCAAATGAACCCTGCGCCGTGCCGTTGGCCGTCGTAATTTTTATTTGGCGCGCGCCGGCAATTGCGCCTGGGGCGATAGTGAGATCAACGAATAGATAGGTGCCGCGTTCATTGATTTTTGGCGGGCCAACTATGCGTAGACCGCGACCGGCAACCTGTACGCGGGAGTTTTGAAGACTCTGTCCGCGAATCATCACGCGCACAGGATTCAATGAACTGCCGGCCCACCAGCTTGGCGGCTCAACTTTGAGAACCTGGGGCGCGGTTTGTGGAATACAGAGCGAGGCAAAACTGAGCCAGACGATCAGCAGGAAGGACAAACGACAAATAACGTCGGCTAACATACGCGAAATATATCGTCCTCGCTGCGTGTCCAAAGTGCGGCGACGATTCTTAGTCCGCGTAGCGGACGACTGGAAATAGCCCAGCACTTCAGTGCTGGGATCGGGAGGAAGTGAAGATTCTGAGTCCGCAATGCGGACGACTGAAGTTCGTAAAGCGATTTTTCGGTAACCCCCGGAAAAGATATTCAGTCGTCCGCGTTGCGGACTCAGAAATGAAACGAGCAGGTGATCCCAGCGATGAATCGCTGGGCTACTATCAATCGTCCGCTTTGCGGACTGTCGCTTGTTTCGCTCTGCCATACAACTCCGTCAGCTGCTTCAGCCGTGCCGCGATTTCACTTGTCAACGCGCCCGCCTTAAATCGCCACGACCAATTCCCCGCCGTGCTATTTGGAAGATTCATCCGCCCTTCAGTGCCGAGACCAAGCACGTCCTGCAGCGGCACAATCGCTGTGTTGGCCACCGACGCCAGGGCGGCGCGGATGAAGTCCCAATGGATTTCCTTGGCGGCGGTGTTGAAATATTTCAGGCAGAATTCTTTCTCGCGCTCAATCTGTTGTGCATCGCGAGTAGAGCCTTCACCGGCATTACTACTGAACCAACCAACCGCCGTATCGTTGTCGTGTGTGCCGGTGTAGACAACCACATTCTGGTGGTAGTTATGCGGCAGATCAATGTTGTTAGTGTCGCTACTGAAAGCAAACTGCACGATGCGCATTCCGGGAAAACCGAAATCGTCGCGCAGGGATTCAACGTCGGGCGTAATCACGCCCAGGTCTTCGGCAATTATAGGCACTTGCCCCAGCGCATTTTTGATCGCCGTGAATAATTCTCGCCCCGGCGCCTCGACCCATTGGCCACGTTCTGCGGTCTTATCGCCACCCGGTATTTCCCAACAAGCGGCAAAGCCGCGGAAGTGATCAATGCGGGCTATGTCGAATATTTCCAGCGTGGCTCTTACGCGATTAATCCACCATCTGAATCCGTCTAGGCGCATCCGCTCCCACTCGTAGAGCGGATTACCCCAAAGCTGGCCCGTCGTGCTGAAGTAATCAGGCGGAACGCCGGCCACGACAACCGGATTTCCAGCCTCGTCTAACTTGAACTGATCCGGATTTGTCCAAACGTCAGCCGAATCGTGGGCCACGAAGATCGGAACATCACCAACCAGTTGAATGCCGCGGTCGTTACAATATGACTTCAGCGCGAACCATTGGCGGAAGAAGAGAAACTGATAAAACTTTTGCGCTTCGATTTCGTCGCTAAGTCTGTGCTTCGCGTCCTGAATCGCAGCGGGTTGTCTTGTAACCAGGTCGGGCGGCCAGCCCGTCCAGGCAATTCCTCCATGCTCATCTTTCAACGCCCGAAACAAAGCGTAGTCTTCGAGCCAGGACGCATGTTGACCGCAAAACTGAACGAACCGGGCGGTGAGTTCCTGATCGGTGTCTCTCTTGAATGCGACAAAGGCGCTGCGCAGAATAGAATCCTTGTAGGCGTGAACCGCCGCGAAATCGACCCGGTCGCTCGAGAATTGAGGTGCGTTGGCGAGTTCGTTTTCGCTAAGCAACCCTACCGTAACGAGCTCTTCGAGACTGATCAGCAGCGTGTTTCCGGCAAAGGCTGAGTAGCAGGCATAGGGCGAGTCGCCATAGCCGGTTGGTCCGAGCGGCAACATTTGCCAAATGCTTTGCCCGGCGGCCTCGAGAAAATCAGCGAAGGCAAAAGCTTCTGGTCCGAGATCGCCAATGCCAAAGGGTCCGGGCAACGAACTCGGATGAAGCAAGATACCGCTAGCTCTGCGAAAGTTCATTCCAGTTCTTTCGATAAATCGAGTTATCAGCTTTGATGGACTGTGTCTTTCGGCTCCGCCGTCTGATGTGCGTTGTGCCCTCCGCCCCACCGGTCAAAGTTCATTCATCATCTGGGGCTACGCCCCGCAATCTGGGGCGAAGCCCCAAAGAATAATCGTAGGAGTGCCGGAAGGTCATAGACCTTCCGCACATCAGACGGCCCAGCCGGGAGCTAGCGCGCCACAAACGCCGACGCTGAATGCTTTGAGAGAGTTA
>DATLBQ010000199.1:0-6900 GCA_035526805.1 Pyrinomonadaceae bacterium | reverse complement strand
CTTTCTGATCGCTTTCGCACACTAAACAATTTTGCGACAAACTCTATGCACTCTCGGAAAGGCGCACTTCTTTGGAGTGCGCAGACCAGTGAACGCTTGTCTGTGACGACCTGAAGCCACAGTTCCCTCAAACCATCCGTCGCGACAGGTCGCTACAACCAAAGCGCTGAGAGGTCAGCGAACTGCAAAAGTAATAGCTCCCAGGATCTTACTTCTGTAATGGTGCGGTACATTCAGTTAACGTCGAGCGTCTAGTTACAAGCCACTCTTAAGTGGGATAACCTTTCAGTTCCACGGTGTGCTGCTCCCCTGCTTCACACCACCGCATCTGTTTACCGTGATACAAGGCGCACAAGTTGCTCTCTAAATTCACACCGTTGCATAAGCCCGGATCTAATGGTTCGATACACCGGAGCTTAACGCATGATGAACGAGAGAAAACGCTAAAACATTCGACGGCCGAAGTTATTCTAAAAACCTATTCATCAATCCGGAGTAGTAATGAAACGACGAAATAGCAATTACGCCATTAAGCGAACCAACGCCGGCCTCGGCTTTTTTGCGCTCGAGCCAATTCCCAAGGGCAAAAGAATCATTGAATACACCGGTCCGTACATCACTAATCAGGAAGTCGAAAAGAGATACGGAAAGTACTTCTTTGGAGTAAACACAAGGTGGTCGATCGACGGCAGCCCGCGGAGTAATGTTGCCCGTTACATCAACCACTCCTGCGCGCCGAATGCTGAAGCAATTATTTCGGGTCGCAGAGTTTGGATTTGGTCAAAGAGAAATATTAAAGAGGGCGAGGAGATTACGTACGACTACGGCGAGGAGTATTTCGAAGACATCATCAAGCCTATCGGCTGCAAATGCGTGAAGTGTAGCCCAAAGCGACGTCGAGCGAGCAAAAAGAAATGAAGGAACTAAGCCAGTATGTCCTGGCGGTTTATAGGGCGTCTGGGAGCGATAATTAATTAGCCGCGGATTCACGCGGGTTCACGCGGATTCAATCGTAAAGCAGCCTAATATAAATCCGCGTGTTTCCGCGTGAATCCGCGGCCAACTTATTCGAGGCGCTTAGCCTGAGCTACGGCAGGAAGTGCGGAGCAACGTAGAGAATTACGAGAGATGGATGATCATGCGGACGTAATAATCATCGGTGCGGGCGCCGCCGGATTGGCTGCGGCGCGCGCATTAACCGGGGCAGGATTCGCCGTCACGATCCTCGAAGCTCGCGATCGCATTGGTGGCAGAATCTTTACGCTGCACGATCGCCACGCACCCCTCCCGATCGAGTTAGGTGCAGAGTTTATCCACGGCCGGCCGCCCGAGACGCTCGATATTGTCGAAAGCGCGCGTTTGAAACTTGCGGCGGTGCCGACCCGTCACTTGTATCTGCACGAGGAACGGCTCATCGAGTCAGGCGAGTTCTGGACGCAGCTCGAGGACGTGATGGATCAGATGAAACGTGTCGGGCCAGAGGATCAGTCGTTTCAGAAGTTTCTCGAAACGTATTGCCGCAGTCATTACCTGGGCGAAGCGAAAACGATTGCGAACATGTATGTGGAAGGATTCCACGCCGCGCGCGCCGATCGGGTCAGCGTGCTCGGGCTAAACAAAGTTAATGAAGCTGCCGATAGTATTGACGGCGACAAGGGATTTCGCATTACGAACGGATACGATCTCGTAGCACAATCGCTTTACGACGAAGCCGTTTTCCACGGCGCGCAGGTTCGACTCGATACAGTCGTGGAAGAAGTGAGGTGGGGTCGAAGCCGAGTAGAGGTGACGAGCAGTTCCAACGGCGTCAGCCATCATAGCCATAGTAAACGTGTTTTAGTGACATTGCCTCTGGGTGTTCTGCAAGCGGAATTGAACGAGCCGGGGAGTGTGCGGTTTGTTCCGCGGCTGCCAGAAAAAGATCAGGCCGCGCGAAAGTTAGCCATGGGCGACGCTGTCAGATTGATCCTCCGATTTCGTGAGCCCTTTTGGGAAGGCTTGAAACTCCCGACGAAGGATGGATCGACGAAAGATCTTGCCGAGATGGCTTTCATCCATGCGCCCCGCGAAGCGATACCGAGTTGGTGGACGCAGTTACCTGCACGCGTTCCGCTGCTAGTCGGCTGGGCGGGTGGCCCTCGTGCTGAGCAACTCTCGCGCGAAAATAAACAGGCTCTAACCAGCCATGGCCTGGAGACACTGGCGCGTGTCTTTGTAAGACCGCGGAAAGAAATTGAAGACCTGCTGGAAGAATCGTATACGCATGATTGGCACAACGATCCCTTTTCGCGCGGCGGTTATAGCTACATCCCGGTTGGTGGCTTGCAAGCTGAAGCCCAACTCGCGCAGCCGGTGGAGGAGACTTTATTCTTTGCCGGCGAGGCAACAAACACCGATGGTCACATCGGAACCGTTCACGGTGCGATCGCCTCGGGCATCCGGGCGGCGCAGGAAATCATTGAGGCAGTGCGAAGTTGAAAAGGACAAGAAAAGAGCGGAAGCAAGCCCGCCTTCCCAACCTGAGAGACTTCGAATCGACTCGCTTGACTAAACCTTGAAAGCCTTTCAAGCACGAATTAGTCACGCAAACTCACTAAGCTCGAGGTGAGGAAGGCGGCCTTGCCCCCGCTCTTACTTTGAGTCACGCACCCTCATTGTGCGAGTTGCGCGCAGCTACACCTTGCTACTGTCGACCTCAATTCAAAATCCGGACCGTGCTTGCGAAAACGTCAGCGTGGTCCGCGTCCACCGCGCACCTGTAGACCCATCAGCCGTGCTGGATACGTGCCGAAGTCTTCGACCTCCCAGGTGTTGGCGTCCCTAAGCCG
This sequence comes from Pyrinomonadaceae bacterium, assembly GCA_035526805.1. Classification (GTDB taxonomy): domain Bacteria; phylum Acidobacteriota; class Blastocatellia; order Pyrinomonadales; family Pyrinomonadaceae; genus PSRF01. Next base: position 4,072 of record DATLBQ010000199.1, on the reverse strand, counting down.
TACCTTAGCGGCCGGAATCAGCGTTCCCTCATTTCGGCCGCGGCCGAGGAAAAGTTCCGCGTATCCAAATCTGTAATTTTCCGAGCGCGCGCCGGAGCGGAGTTCAGCGAACTGCAGATAGCGCTCGTACAAAACGATAAGCTTGGTACCGCCGTCCTGTTCAGTGGCGATAATCGCGTTCGCCGTTATGCCCACGCCTGTGCCCACCGTGATTCTTCCCGCTTCCATCCTTGAGAGCACACGCAGCAACTCGTCCTGCCCGCCCGATTGCAATGTCTGATTTAGCTGCTGTACCTCAGCCGCTGAAGTTAAGCGATTGATCCTGAGGCTAAACTGGCGCGACTGCGCGCCCCGGAATCTGCCCAGGTAGTAGACCGTGCCGGTGACAGTTCGCCCAGCCCATCTATCACCCTGGCCGTGCACTTCAAACGTTGCCTGAGCAAGCATCGTCGCGGCGATGCAACATAGCACGATCAAATATCTGAGGAATGTTCGTTGGTTCATTTCTCCTCCTGATTTCATTCACCTCTACTGCATCCAGGACCATCTTCTTACTTCGCCCTGACGCCGAGGTACTGCAAGTTATCTTTACCGGGAATCTCCTGCAGCATAAAGTTAGAGCTTGCTGAAGTCAGTACGGTCTGTTACATAAACACAAAGTTGTAACCGGCCTGGCCCAACATTTATGAGTGTAGATGGCGGTGATTTTTAAGATTAGCAAATAACTCCAGTCGTCAGCTCACTCGACACTAGGATACCAACTTAGTTGGCCATGCCCCAACATCGCAGGCAATGTTCTGCGCTTACAGCAATCCTTTGCGAAGGTTGTTTTCGATCGCTGGGTGTTCTGGTTGCCTTTGGCCGCTTTAGCCAATATTCTTACCGACGTACGAAGGCCCCTCACGCGATTCGCTGGTTACACTAGTTTATTATGAGACAGCAATCAGTCTGTGTGGCAAGTGTATGCTTTGCTTTGATGCTGGGTCTGCCAGGCCTTCAGGCGCAAGTGGCTGATTTACCCGCAAAAGATCAAACCGTGCTGACGGAAGCCCGCGGCTTACTCGATGCCGGAAAGACAGAGGCGGCAATCGAGCTCCTCCAGAACGGCTCTAAGAACGCCTCAGATAAAGCGGAGATCAGTTATCTTCTTGGTCTGGCATACCATCAGAAACGTGATTATGTTCACGCGATTGAGAATTTGTCCGCTGCCGTCAATAGGCTTCCCCAAACCGAGGGGAAGTATTATCAGGCGGTCCAGCTCCTCGGCCAGTCTCATTACCTCCTGGGTCACTATAAGGAAGCGATTCCATTTCTTGAGAAGACGAGCCAACGAGTCCCTGACAGCGCCGAGATAAGCTACGCCTTAGGCGCTTGCTACATTCAAACGCGTAACCCGGTCAAGTCACGACAAGCATTCGCGCGAATGTTTAAGTTGCCAATCTCTTCGGCGGCTGCGTATTTAGTCAACGCTCAAATGATGGTCCGTCAACAGTTTGAAGAGTTGGCTGAACTGGAGTTAAAGAAAGCCATCCGGCTCGATCCAAAACTGCCACAGGTTAACTTTCTCCTGGGCCAGATGGCGATTTACCATGCCGACATCGACCGTGGCATTGTCCTGCTGCAGAAAGAGATTGAAATCAATCCTGCGTTTGCGCTTGCTTATTACTGGCTGGGAGAGGCTTACTCAAGACAGCTCAAGTGGGATGAGGCGATTGCGCCTCTGCAGAAGTCAATCTGGCTTAATCCTTATTTTAGTGGTCCCTACATCGTTCTGGGAAAAGTCTATCTGAAGAAAGAAGAGTTGCCGAACGCGGAAAGCATGTTAAGGCGAGCAACCCAGATGGATCCAAACAATTTTTCGGCGCATCATTTGCTTGCTCAAGTGCTGCAGCGCGCGAACCGGCTGGAAGACGCGAAGCGAGAGTTTGAGGTGGCAGAAAAACTAAGAACCAGCGCTGACAAGCAGCAGTAACAAAGTGAACCGCAGCGAAGTCCAAGCATCTCTCTCTTGCCGGATGTTCATCGGCATCGAGAAACACCAAATCATTAACGTCCGATTTTTCGTGTTCGCCCTTTACCTGATCTTTTGGGCTTTTCTCGCTTTCCCTGCCTTCGGTCAGGTTGGCTCGCGAAGAGCAGTTCGAAACAACGAGGTGGCAAACGACTTTCCGGTAACATTCACAGATATTGCCGGGGCGGCAGGCCTCTCAAGTCCAACCATCTACGGCGGAATTGATCGAAAAAGATTCATCATTGAAACCAATGGCTGCGGGGTCGCTTTCTTCGATTATGACAATGACGGCTGGCTGGATGTTCTGATCTTGAGTGGAACTCGCCTGGAGGCTCTTCCCAGCGGAGCCAAACCAACCAACAGGTTATATCGCAACAACCGCAACGGTACATTTACCGAGATCACCGACAAGGCAGGCCTGAGGCGCAGCGGCTGGGCATCGTCTGTTTGCATTGGTGACTATGATAACGACGGTTACGACGATCTGTTCATAACCTATTGGGGTCAGAATGTTCTTTACCGCAACAACGGTAACGGTACATTCACCGACCTGACAGAAAAGGCCGGCTTGTCAACGACGCTAACGCGGTGGGGATCTGGCTGCACTTTTGTTGACTACGACCGGGATGGAAAACTTGATCTCTTCGTGGCCAACTACTTGAAATTCGATATTGCCAATACACCTGAGCCGGGCAAGGGCGCGAATTGCACCTGGAAAGGAGTTGCGGTCAACTGCGGTCCAAAGGGATTACCCACTGACACAAATCTTCTTTATCGAAACAATGGCGACGGAACTTTCACCGACGTCTCTGAGCTTTCAGGCATTGCCAAAGTTCAGGGCCGTTATTCGATGACGGCAACTACAACTGATTTCAATAACGATGGCTGGACAGATATTTACGTAGCCTGCGACTCGACGGCCAGCACACTTTACCGTAACAACCGCGATGGCACATTTACGGACGTGGCGGTGGAAGCGGGTTGCGCTTACAACGAAGACGGGCAGGCACAGGCAGGTATGGGAGTAGCAACGGGAGATTACAATGGCGACGGACTAATCGATATTTTCAAAACTCACTTCTCGGATGATTTGCCCGCCCTCTACAAAAATACTGGACGAAATTTTTTTGACGACGCATCGAGGGCCGCAGGCTTCGACCATACCCCGTATGTCGAATGGGGCACCGGTCTTGCCGATTTCGACAACGATGGCTGGCCCGACATCCTGATCGCTACCGGCAATGTATATCCGGAGGTTGAGAAGATCTTTAAAGAGTATCCACATCGTAGTCCGCGTCTGCTATATCAAAATCTGCGTAACGGCAGATTCAGAGAAGTAACTCCTCAGATGGGGGCTGGCATTCTGTCGCCAAAATCAAGTCGGGGTTGCGCTTTTGGAGATTTTGACAACGACGGGGACATCGATGTGCTGGTGATGAACATGAATGAGCCGCCGTTGTTGTTGCGGAACGAATACATCAGCACAGGCCGTCGTGAAACCAACAACTGGCTGGAACTGAAACTGGTTGGCACGAAGTCAAATCGCACTGCCATAGGAGCGCGGCTGTTATTGAAAACCGGCTCGCGTGTGCAGATTCAAGAGGTCACCAGTCAATCTAGTTACTATTCACATAACGACTTGAGACTGCATTTTGGGCTGGGACAGAATGAAAAAGCCGACGTGATAGAAATCCGTTGGCCCACCGGTCAGACTGAAACGCTCAAAAACATCGTAGCCAATCAGATACTGGCAATAAAAGAAAAACCCGACTCGCGGAAGTAGGACCAGGCCTTACGTAGCGATAGGAGTCTTGCGTTTGATTGAAAGCCTGCGGAGCAGGCGGAAGCATAAAGCCTGGGGTGTAGCGCAAGCGAAACCCCAGGACCATCAGCACAAGAGAATTTTGCACAGCCCGCGGAGGAGTCTGTCGGGAAAAAGTCATAGACAGCGATCAAAGAATAAGTAAACTGCCGCATGAGCAAAACATTTCGGGCTTACGATATGAATCAGCAATTGCTTTTGCCGCCAGATTTGCGTCAATGGTTGCGCGACGATCACTT
>DATLBQ010000198.1:0-33910 GCA_035526805.1 Pyrinomonadaceae bacterium | reverse complement strand
GAATAGTCTTATCTTTCCTATCGTGTCACCTATAAAACTCTTCCTATCCGCGTGCATCCGCGCGAATCCGCGGCCACAATAACCTCATGAAAGCAGTTATCTTCAAACAACACGGCGGACCGGAGCTGTTGGAATACGCTGATGCGGCGGATCCAACAATCAAGTCAGACGAAGTGCTGGTGGAGGTGAAGGCCTGCGCTTTGAACCATCTCGACGTCTGGGTGCGTGCCGGTCTGCCCGGAGTTGAAATTCCTTTGCCACATATACTCGGTAATGACATTGCCGGCGTGGTGCGCGAGGTTGGCTCGCAAGTGTCGTGGGTGCGAAGTGGAGCTGAAGTACTATTGCATCCCGGCGTCTCGTGCGGGCACTGCGCTGAATGCCTCAGTGGCCGGGATAATTTTTGTCGCGATTATGACATTCTTGGTTACCGGCGTAATGGCGGTTACGCCGAGCTGGTCGCGGCGCCGGGCGTGAACGTGATTCCCAAACCACAAAACCTCAGTTGGGAAGAAGCTGCCGCGTTGCCTCTCGTAACAGTAACTGCCTGGCACATGCTGGTTACTCGGGCCGCGGTGCAACCGGGTGAAGACGTGCTGGTTCACGCGGCAGGAAGTGGCGTGGGTTCCCTCGGTATTCAGATCGCCAAACTTCGTGGCGCGCGCGTAATTGCTACCGCAAGCTCGGACGTGAAACTTGCAAAGGCGAAGGAACTGGGCGCCGATGAGGTAGTGAATTACAGCCATGAAGACTGGCCGAAAGAAATCAAACGGTTGACGAATCGACGGGGCGTCGATGTAGTTTTCGAACATACGGGCGCGGCGACCTGGGCAGGCTCAATTGCTTCGCTGAAAAACGGAGGACGCCTCGTGACGTGTGGCGCTACCAGCGGGTTTGCTGCGCAGACTGATCTGCGTCAGGTTTTTTACCGTCACTTAACTATTCTCGGATCTTTCATGGGTTCAAAATCTGAACTCCTGCAAGCGATGAAGTTTATTGAGAGTGGAGCGATTCGCGCCGTAGTGGATCAAACACTGCCGCTGCGAGAAGCGAAACGAGCCCATGAGCTCATGAAAGATCGCTTGCAATTCGGGAAACTGGTGTTGATTCCCTAACGGCTGAACCTGCAGGGTGCGTGCTATAAGAGTGATTTGCTAGATGTCATTTGTCGTAAGGTTGTCGAGACGGTCTCTAGAAATCATGGACGAAAAAGTTACTAAGCCTACGATTGAAACGGTCCTTGAGCGCATGGGCACGATGGAGGAACGCCTTAATCAGCGCACGGACGTGCTGGAGGAGCGGATTAACCAGCGCGTGGGCACCATGGAGGATCGCCTCAACCAGGGCATGGGCGAAATGGAACGCATTAACCAACGCACCCCTGCCGGGGAGGAGAGCCTGACCTCAAGGGCGGATCGCATTGAAAGCGACTCAAAGAAGACGCGCGCTAAAATGCTTGACCTGCGCGCTGATTTTCGTGATTTGAACGTCAAGCTTAAAGAACATTTTCCCGAACTACGTTGAGTCCCTTCACAATCTTCCCTGGCACTGTTTACTTCCCCGTGTAGTCTTCAACGTTGAATCGTTTTTGCAGCAATGAGAGATTTCCCTGCGCCAGGTCAAAGTTAGTCCCCGCGATCACCTTCTTACCCTGCTCGGTTGTGACCCAATCAACCACCTGCGGCGCGTTGGTTCTGAGGTAGGCGCCGTCACCCTTGTCCAAAGGCTGCCCGTCTTTGCGGGAAAAAACCCAAACATATGTGTATTGACCTTTGCGAACGTAGTCGAGGTCTGCGTCGAAGCCAGTTTTGGGTGAGGCAGCGGGAGACGGTCGCGAGTCGGTGGAGGAATTAAGTGAACCAGAGTTTGTATTACCGCGATTACATGAGCTCAAGGAAATTGCGATGATGAGCGCAGCCGGCATCAAGATAATTTGAGTAATAAGCCTGGGTGACATAATGCTTCAGATTTTAAGTCAAAAAATCAGAGTTAGGAATTGCGACATGCGCACAGAAGCCGTTGGCCGTGAACTTCTTTCGTGCAGTTTCATGGGTTTGGTTTGTTTGGTTATTAAAATTCGACCACAAATTTACACGAAGTTAGACTACGGAACATCCTAATACCGACACTAACACTTGGGCTGATTGTCGACGTAACGCAGCGACCGGACGGGGCGACGTTTCTGATCATGGTTGGTCCTGCTCGGTAGCATCTTTTGATTCAGAGTCGTCAGGTTCAGGTTCAAGTTTCTGATCACGAATGTGGAGCACAGTACATTCTTTGTCTTCATAAACTATTTCAAACCATCCAGTCGCCTGCGCCTTATCGAAAAAATCCTCGTGCGAGTTATCTGTGAACACGTAACGCGCGCCAAAACGATCGCGAATAAGAGGACCTGAATCTTCTTCTTCTCCAAGTGTAATTCGATCATAGAGCTGCGAGAGCGTCGGATCTTTATCATAAAGGTAAGTTGGATCGAGACCGGAGACGTAAGCATGATTCGGATCGTAATAAAAGAGCCGAGGGAAGTCGTCCCAGTCTGTATTGAAAATGATCTGCCGCGGTGCAAGATTGGCGCGCATCCATTCCGATCCGGCGCGGTAATGGTCATGTGGATCGCTCTGGGCAATGTCTTTGAGAGTGGCGCGCACATTAAGAAAGAAGATTACTCCAAGGGTGACGGTTACGACCGCAATAGCAATCATTTGCCAAACCACTTTCAGGTCAGCGTCAGTTGCCGCAGGCGTTGAAACCGGCCGATCAAGAAATGGTTGTAGTTCATCGAGGATATCCGTCGACAGGCGAGTCAGCGTCGAACGCGTTCCCTCCAGCCAGGGTTGTAGTGCAAAGGCGCAGAAAAGTACCGCGAAGGGCGGCCAGTATTCAGCGATTCGTCTCCAGCGCGCAGTCATGATCATCAACGCGCTGGCGAAGATCAGGAGGAACAAGGAATGATGCGCGCGCTTTCGGTCTGCGGGGTCGAAAGTCAGGTAGCCCACCACCATCGCCGCACAGGCCACAATGGAATTGCCGAGAAATTCCCAGGAATCATACGGATACCATTCACTGCCGACTTTGGTAGAGAACTGAGAAGCCGTTACCTTTATTTTCAAGTGTTCGTAGAGGAGCTGAAAGTTAGTGGGGAAGTAGGGATTGATAACCAACCCGGCTATTGATCCCAAAATAACCCAGGCGATTGGTCGCCATTCGAGGCGTCGTTCAGTCCAGCCGATCACTGCCGTCCAAATGAGGGCCGCGAGAACCAGCAACACGAACATGTCATAAGTCAGCGCGAAAATAAATGTGAGGGGCAACAGCGGCCAATATTTTCGGCTAAAAAACAGGTGAATGCCGATGACGAGAAAGATGATAGCGAAGGGCGGCGCTTTCGCCATATTTATCCGATAGAGAAATGGCGCCGAACAGGCAAGTAAGGCCAGCAGCCAAAGAAACGGATAACGAATTCGGTAGCGCACCAACAACCAGTAGCAGGAGAAAACCGCAACGCTGGCAAAGATCACGGCGGATATTTTTGCGCCAAGCCTGAGATTACCAAACCAGGTGAACGGCATCTGAAAAAAGTGGAACAGCAGGTGATGGTCTACATAATGCTTTGGATCCAGCGTGGTCAACGGCAGCCAGGTAAACTGCGGCGGGAAACTACGATTGCGCAACGATTCCCACAGCAAGCGACTCCACTTGATGTGATAGTAACCATCGAAATCGCCGCAACAAATAGCCGAAGTTGAGAATTGAAGTTTCCAGAATATGAGGCCGATGATGATCGCGGCAGTAAATAATTGAACCGCGCTTAAGGCAGACTCAGACCGAAACACTTCAGGGAGATGCAGCGATCGTTTCATTTATCGACCAACTGCAAGATGAAGAGTGCAGCGTAGTCTCACAGTTTTTCAATAAGTTCGAGAAAGCTGCGTGGGTCGATTGGCTTGGTCACATGCTCATTGAATCCCGACGTGAGCGAGTGACGGCGATCGTCAAACATTGAGTAGCCCGTCACTGCAACCATAGGCACCGTGTCATAACCAGGAAGCGATCTCAAGGCCTGGGCCAGTTCATAACCATTCATTTCGGGCATGCCGATATCTGAAATAACGAGATCAAAGTGATGCTCACGGGCCAGTGTAATTGCCTCCTGAGCAGAAGAGGCCGTAGAAACGTCGTAACCCGCGTGCGTCATTAACACAGACAACATTTCAGTCACATCGGAAACATCGTCGACAACCAAAGCCCAGCGATGAGTCTCGGAGCTGTGGCTGGACGAGTGTTTGCCTGGTGATGGAAAAGCGGGCTCCTGGCCGCGAAACGGCAGCAGGTGATTCGATAAGTTTGTTTGGACTGGATTCCAGGTACGTAAAGCTGGGATAACGTGTGGCTCGATCATAGGACCCCGCGGTTCGTCGATTGAAATAACAGGAGCAGTGTGTTGGGGGACAATTAATGTAGCCGAAAGAGCAATTTCTGTCTAGGAATTCGTTTTGTCGAGTGGTGGGCACCAGCTAAAGCGATGGTGCTGTTGAGAGCAGCGACTCTACTGCCGCGGATAGTTCTGCCGGGTCAATCGGCTTTGAAAGATGAATATTGAAGCCGGCAGCGATCGCTGTTTCCGCATCTTTCGTTGAAGCGTAGCCTGTCAGTGCAATTGCGGGCGTATTCCGCGTTGCCAGCTGCCGTCGTAAAATCCTGATTAGTTCCAGGCCGTCCATTTCCGGCATTGCAATATCTGAAATCAGTAAATCGAACTGTTCTCGTTGAGCGCGATCGAGCGCTTCAGTGGCGGAGGTGCAGGCGAGCGTTTCATACCCTCGAGCGCGGAAATGCTGCGACAACATTTCCAGAGTGTCAGGCTGGTCTTCGACGATCAGCAGTCGCCGAGACGTCGCTTCTTGTTCCACCTCCGGCTGCTGGTCGCGCTTTACGATGTCGGCTTCAGGTGGCGTAGCGCGTGGCAGCTTGACGACGAACGTGCTTCCTTTACCTTCGCCCTCGCTTGTCGCTTCGACCGTGCCACCGTGAGCAGACATAAAACTCTTCACCAGTGCCAGTCCCAAACCCAGTCCTCCATAGGCGCGCGTGCGTGAGCCGTCGGCCTGTCGGAAGCGCTCGAACACGTGGGGTAAAAACTCAGCTGGTATGCCATCGCCCCGATCAACGATTCCGACAATTGCTTCCGAGTCAGTCGCGAAAAACTCGATTCGTATTGCCCCACCGCCTGGAGAGAATTTGATGGCGTTGTGCAGGATGTTGCAGAAACTTTGATTGAGACGACTGCGATCGCCTTTGATGGTAAGAGGGATTCCCTGTGCGTGATTCTCAACCTTAATACGAACCCCTTGCTCGCGTGCATATGAACGCATCGTCTCTACGGCTTCTGACAAAACATCTGCCACTGAGAGATAACTTTCATCAAGACGCATCTTGCCGCTCACGATTGCTGACATATCGAGCAGGTCGTTTATCAAACGCTTCAAGCTGTATGCGTTTCGGTTGATCGTCGACAAAGCCCTGGTGAATTCGGCATCCGGTAAGATGCCCTTTTCCATCATGTGGACCCAGCCGATGATTGGTGTCAGTGGAGTGCGAAGTTCGTGAGAAAGAATCGTGAGGAATTCGTCCTTGGCTCGGTTGGCGTCCTCCGCGGCAGCGCGCGCAGTCTTTTCAACCTGGTAAAGACGCGCGTTCTCAACCGCCAGGGCGATGCGGTCGGCAGCCAGTTGCAGAAGATGCACATCCTCCTCACTGAACTTCGCAAACTTCAATGAGCCGACGTGAAGTACACCAATGGGACGGCCTTCAACCACCAGCGGGACACCGAGTAAAGACTTAATACCTTTCTCGCGCAGCAGCGGATTGAAAACATCTGCCTGGCTTATATCGTCGATAACGATAGGCTTCCCTTGCGCCACTATCCTGCCGGCAAACCCCACTCCCACCGGGATGTGCACACCTAGTTCGACTTCTTCTTCCAGGCCTTGTGCGGCCCAGGCGACCAGTTCATCGCCTTCGGTCCTAAGTAACAAAATTGCGACAGTGTCTACGTTTAAGACCTCACGAATCCGTTTGAGCGACTCGGGCAGCAAACGATCCAGCGATAAATGCGCGAGTGTCGAATCAGTAATTTTTTGCAAGGCCAAGAGCCGGTGCTCGGTTTGTTTCCGCCTCGTAATGTCTCGCGCGATGCCGGTGAAAAACCGTTGACCGTCCTTGCGAAACTCTGCGAAGGACAATTCCAGCGCCACCTCTTTGCCGCTCTTATGCAGGCCAGGCAGTTCTACCGCTGCCCATGAAATATGTTTCTTGCCACTAGCGACGTAATCAGCGAATCCCGAACGATGAAGATGACGGAGGTATTCGGGCATTAGCATTGTCAGGTCTCCGTGCAGCATTTCTTCAATCGTATAACCAAAGATTTCCACGGCGGCGTTATTGACGAAGAGGATGCGGCTGTTTTCGTCGATGGTAATGATCGCGTCGGCAGCAGTATCGGTAATGGAGCGGGAGCTCTCGAGAATATCGTGAAGAGCGATGGTCGAAGTTTTTGCAGATTCAGTCGGAGAATTGTCGCGTGTCATTGGCATCGCCCTCCCTGCGCGATTAGCTAACCGACTGCCGTGAATAATAAAGAGTGAAGAGTTTGACGTTCAAGAACCGTAAGCTAAACTCTCAACGTTTCGAAGTCAAACTCTTGTTCAAGATTTATACGACGATTCTAAAGTCATGTATCCAGCCGGTAACCTTTTCATTCCTGCAGCACATGGCCAACTGGAGGCGATCCTCAAAGAACCGCGGCACGGCGCACACGCCGGAGTTGCCCTCGTGCTTCATCCGCATCCGCTGGGAGGCGGCACCATGCACAACAAGGTCGTATTTCGCGCTGCGAGCGCACTTAACGATGCAGGATTGATTACTCTGCGATTAAATTTTCGCGGCGTTGGACAGAGCACTGGAGAGCATGACGAAGGACGAGGAGAACTGGATGACGTTCGGGCTGGTTTGCATTACCTTGCAGCGAACTATTCGGGACAACCGGTGACGCTTTGCGGCTTCTCATTTGGCGCGCGCGTCGGTTTGGAGGTCGGAGTTGCAGACGAAACCGTTCGAAACTTGATTAGTATCGGAACCCCTTTGAACAAATATGACTTTGCGTTTCTCGCGAGTTGCCGCAAACCCATCCTGTTTGTCCACGGCGAGCAAGACGAGTTTGGTACTGTATTGCGGTTGCAGGCGATGGTCGAGCAGATTAGACAACACAACGCGAAGGTCGAATTGAGAGTTATCGAACACGCCGGTCACTTTTTTGAAGGGCATCTTGATGAACTGAAACAGGCGATAACAGATTGGGCAAGGCGCCAGCTTAATATCGTATTCTAGGTCCTTGATATTTTCGCACACATGATTCAACAAAGATTAATAACACTAGCTTTGCTGCTTACCTTTGCGCCAGCCGTCGTCCCGGCGCAAAAGATAAGTAAGCAAACGCTTGTCTCGGAAGGTAAGAAACGAACTTACTATGTTTACGTCCCTGAGAGACTGAAGTCGGCATCACAGGTTCCGCTCGTTGTATTGCTGCATGGCTCAAACCACGTGGGTCTCTCGCTCGCGGAGAAATGGGATGATTTAGCGGAAAAAGAAGGCTTGATTATTGTTGCGCCTGACTCAATCGACTCTTCTCAGTGGTCAGTTCCCAGGGATGGACCTGCGTTTCTGCATGAGCTCGTGGAATCGATAAAAAGTAAATACCCGATTAACCCGAAACGGGTTTACCTCTTTGGACACTCAGCTGGCGCCATTTTCGCGTTGTTGATGTCTCTTTACGAGCCCGAGTATTTCGCGGCCACCGCCATTCATGCTGGAGCCCTCTCAGGCGGCGGCACTCCGGTAATCGATCTTGCGAAGCGGAAGACTCCAATCCACATCCAGGTTGGCACAGTTGACGCCTATTTTCCGCTGAACGTCGTAAGAGCCACTCGTGATGCGCTGAGTAGCAACGGTTTCTACGTTCAACTTGTGGAGATACCGGGACACAATCACTGGTATTACGATCTGGCGCCGAAAATAAATCAGACGGCCTGGGAGTTTCTGAAAACGTTTGAACTACCGGGTGAGCCGCATTATGAGGAACATAAATTTCAACCCGAGAGTCGAGCGTCCAAAAAAGCTATCGAGCAATACAATCTGGGATTGAGTCGCCAGCGGGCCGGCGATCTTACCGGAGCCATCGAAGCTTATACCCGTGCCATCGAGTCGGATAAAACCTACGCCGACGTCTACAACAACCGTGGCGTCGCTTATATGGCTCAAAAGGATTACACAGCGGCCGTTGCCGATTTCACTCGGAGCATCGAGCTGGCGCCATCTGATGCCGCATACAACAATCGCGCCAACATCTACTTTTCTCAGCGGAAGATCGAGGAAGCGATTGCTGATTTCACCGCCGGTCTGAAAATCAAGGCGTCGGTGGAAGCGTATGTGAACCGGGGCGTTGCCTACGAACTAACTAATCGAGGCACACTCGCGCTGGCAGACTATGAAGCAGCGATCAAGTTGAACCCGAATTTTGGACGCTCCTATGTGCTTCGCGGTTTGTTTCTGATGAAGCGTGGCGGTCAGGATGTGGATGCCTGGAAAGATCTCAACAAAGGTTTCCAGCTCGACCCGAGCCTCCATGAGGAATTTGACCCAATGATCAAACAATTGCGACCCTCAGAATAACAAGGGTAAATCGTGAATAGTAAATCGTGAATAGAAAGAATGCGCGGCTGTTGTCATCGTTTTTTGACTTCACGAATCGCCATTTGCTTTCAATTCCGCAGTCTTCTCCGTTCTTTCGGCGTTGATGATGGAAATGAACGGCGCGGGCGGGTGTTTGTCGCGGCGACGCAGTTTGATGACAGTGAATGAGACGGCGACGGCAACAGCCACCACAAAACCTGCGAGTAGCTGTCTGCCAAGCTCGCTGAAATCTGAACCAATCGTTTCCGGGAAGAAAATTACTGAAAGGGAACCGAGGCAATAGAACGCGATGGCTAGCATGGGTTTACAAACCTTTCGTTTGCGAAGTACAACGCAGCCAGCTATTAGTTAGACGCGCTCGAACCGGTTTTGTTCCTCCGTCATCCAAAAGCGCGCACGTTACTGTTGGCCTTAAACCCACGGGGACATCCACAATGAATTCCTTCCGCGATCCGGCGATTCGAATCACCCTGCTGCCACGCGATACAAATTCGGCAGGTACAATTTTCGGCGGCGTCATCCTCAGCTACATCGACATGGCGGGCGCCATCGAAGCCCACCGGCGCACCGGCATGGATCGTTTTGTCACTGTGGCCATGCGTGAGGTTATTTTTCACAAGCCCGTGTTCGTGGGTGATCTGGTTAGCTTTTACGCGGAGACAGTGAACATCGGAACCACTTCGATCACCATTCGCGTGATTGTGGAAACGGAGCGGGTGGGATCAAAAACGGAAATACTTCGCGTAACTGAAGCGGAAGTTGTTTACGTCGCTGTTGATGAGAACAGGAAGAAGACGAAGATAGTAAATCGTGAATCGTAAATGGTGAATGGATAAGAATCACTTTATGCGGTGACTATGCTTACGATTCACGATTTACTAGTTCAGCAGCGCTTGCATGCGGTGAAGTCCGGCGGCAGCCTCGCTAAAACCGGGCTGCTGTTCCAGTGCTTTGCCATAATGTCGAGCGGCGTCGAGATATTTCTTTCGCGTCTCGTAAATCCGCCCCAGGTTAAAATGCGGAAAGGCATAGGATTCGTAACGTGGCGCATACAGCGCGCGTTTGAACCAGCGCACGCTGCTGTAAGGATCGCCTTTGGCTAAAAGATAACTGCCAATATCGTTGTAAGGATTTCCCAGGGTTTCATCGACGCGAATCGCTTCCAGACATTCTTCGATTGCCTCGTCGTAGCGATTCTGAAAACTATAAACCCAGCCAAGAAACGTGTGAGCTTCGGCAGTGGGATAAGTCTCGATTGAGCGCTTGTAAAGTTCGATGGCATCTTCGTAGTTTTCAGCAAGCTGCGCCTGATATGCCTCCTGAAACAGCTGCTTCGCTTCATACTTGGCAGCCGGCGAAACATCATCCTCGTAGGCGTCGTCGTTCATGGTTTCTATTTACAATCGCTCGGCGATTTCTGATTCTGATCCAAACGCCTGATGCGCCCATCGGTCTTTGGAGCAATAATTTTCTTCGCGCTGATGGCTGCTTGCAAGACATCCGAATCAAATTGCGCTCGTTGTCGGGGAATCACTACGCGCGCCGATTTCAACATCTCGTAACCGTCGCCGCCATCGATAGCCACGTAATCACTGGTGGCGAGCGTGTAGTTTTTCTGCGCGTCAAGCAGCTTACCGTTCACCGTTAGCTCAACGATTCGTGAACCAGCTGGACGTCGCGCATCAAAAGTAAACCGGACCCCGGACACTTGGGGAAAACGGCCAGGCTCGGCATCTTCAGCGCTGCGCGCGACGCCATGTTCCAGCACCTGACGCAGAGTTGCTCCGCTCAACTCCACCTTCACTACTTTGTTTTTAAAAGGAAGAATCGAGAGCACGTCTCTTCTAGTTAAGGGGCCCGCACGGATTAACTCATCAGCTCGAATCGAGCCCCCATTCATCAACCCAACATCGGAAGCGGTCGACGCGCGAAACGCGTCCGCAATGAAATCACCGACGTTTGTTTCCTGAGTGCGACCTACTGCGCTGCGCGCTTCCAGTTCTACTGAACTCCGCCCTACGACCCGCGAGAGCTCCTTTATCAGTGCTCCATATTTGCGGTCGAGAACCGCGAATTGTCGATCCGCCGGAGTCACGTCAGTCACGGGGATAACTTTCCAGTCGATACTTTCTACGGCGCCAGTGTTCTTTGAGATATTGAGATCTATTTGCCCTAACTCGCGAGCGTCGGCGGTCATCTTAAAAATCGGAGCCCCGCCAGACGCCGATTCCAGCAGGGTATGTTCATGACCGCCGATGATCACATCGACGCCGGCACAACGTGCCACTTGTTTGTCCTCGCCCATGGAAAGGTGGGTCAACGCCACGATTGTCTTTATTCCACGAGCCTGAATTTCGGCGACCGTCTTGCGGGCAGTGTCGCAGGGATTGAGAAACTCAACATCCGGCCCTGGTCGAGATGTCGACTTGGTTTCCTCTAACGTGAGCCCGAAGATCGCAACCTTCACACCAGCAAACTCTCGGACCACATACGCCGACGCATCGCCGAACGGTCTACCCGTTTTCTTGTCAATTACATTGGCGGCGATCCACTTGAATTTAGATTCCTTCATTCGTTGTCGCAGCACGTCAGGACCAAAATCGAACTCATGATTGCCAAAAGTTGAATAATCGAGACCGAGCGTGTTCCAGGCATCGATCATCTGTGCGCCTTTGTACGTAATCGATTCGACGGAAGGGGAAATCGTATCTCCCGACAGCAAGAAAAGCGTGTTCGGCGACTCTTTCTCAATATTCTTCTTCAAGGTCAAAACCCGGGCCAATCCGCCTCTGGTTCCCTGATCAACTGGCATAAATTGGTAGACATCGTTCACCTGCAAGAGCGTCACCCGCACGGTGCAGTCAGCCTCTTGCTGTGCGGACAAGGAGGCTACAACGGCGAGGATGATAGTTAATATCAATGCCGGTTTCCGCAGCGGCCGTGAGTTACATCGCATTCAGTTTGTCCTCAATCCTGCTGTCGTTTCTACGAGGGTCTTATACTGTGCTTGCGGGCTGAATTATACTCGGCGGCTGAACAGAAGCTAAAGCGAGTGTAATTTTCGATGATATGAAGTCAGTATCATCACGCGGCAGCGCGTGGTTACTCTCTTAATCACAGAATCATGTTGTCAGGAGAAACAATTTTTTTAACCGGCTTTCCCGGTTTCATCGCGACTCGTTTGTTACGGCGACTGGCTGCGAAAGGAGGCCGTTTCCTCTTACTCGTTCAACCGGCATTTGCCGAACGGGCGCAGCAGGAACTCATCGCCATTGCGCAGCAAGCCGACAGACCTGTCTCCGACTTCCGTTTGTTATCAGGAGATATCACGGAACCGAACCTCGGATTGTCCGCAGATCACCTGGAAGTCACGCTCGAAGAATCGACGATCGTCTTTCATCTGGCTGCGATTTACGACCTGGCCGTAACCCGCGAACTCGCCTATCGCGTAAATGTGGAAGGCACACGCAAGGTTAACGACTTTGCCCGACGCGCGCGCCGTTTGAGCCACTATCATTACATTTCCACGTGTTACGTTGCCGGCAAACGTACCGGGCGCATCCTTGAGACTGAACTGCATCACCAGGCGGGTTTTCGCAACTACTACGAGGAGACAAAGTATCTTGCGGAAATGGAAGTGGAGGCGCTGAAACCAGAACTGCCGGTTACCATTCATCGTCCCGCTGTGGTATGCGGCGATTCCCATTCTGGCGAGACCGCGAAATACGACGGCATATATTATCTCATCCGGTATCTACTGAAATGGCCTTCCGTCCTATCGAGTTTCAACATTGGCAACCGCGAGGTCGCGCTCAATCTTGTGCCGGTTGATTTCGTGGTTGAGGCCATCTCGACGCTCGCGCGTGACCCGCTTGCTTTAGGCAAGACAATACAACTAGCCGATCCCGAACCCTTGACCACCCGTGAACTTTTTAATTCCATTGCGCGGTCGATTGGGGGCAGGCAATCGCGCTTAACCATTCCCGCCGCGCTGGTGCACAGATCGCTGATGTTGCCGTTGGCGCCGAGAATTTCGGATTTGCCACATGCGGCCGTGCCCTATTTTTTCCTGAAACAAACCTACGATACGAGCGAGGCGACTGCGTTGCTCAGTCCTCGTGGCGTCTCGTGTCCGCCCTTCAATAGTTACGTCGATAAGATTGTCGACTTCGCAATTCACCACCCAGTTTTATAGATTTGCCATTTGAGGCGAGCAGCTCAGAGTAAAGCTTTGCGCTTGCAAGTGTTGGCTCTAACCGAATCCGCAAGCTAATGTTAAAACGCTAATCCGCGGTCAGCATCCTAAATTCGGCCCCACTTGACAATTTTGAAGTTTAGAATTAGTCTAAATTCATTCCAATGGTCGCCAAAACCGAAAATCGAAAGCCTGAAGAGAAACTAACGAGGCAGCGCGAAGCGGTGCTTCAGGTCATTCGCTCGCGGGAAGACCACCCGACTGCGAACGAAATCTTTCAGACGGCCCGTGAGCAGTTGCCGACGATTAGTTATGCCACGGTGTACAACTCCCTGAGGTTTCTGAAGGAAGCCGGGCTGGTGCATGAGATCAAGTTCGGTGACGGCGCCAGCCGGTATGATCGAGAGACTGATCGTCACGACCATGCGATCTGTAATGAGTGTGGAAAGTTGGTTGATTTCGACCTGCCGCAGGCGGCCGACCTGATCCAGGCGGCGGCACGGAAGTCGAAGTTTCAACCCGCGTCAGTCCATCTGACGCTGAGAGGGATATGTCCTGATTGCCGCAAGTCGTAAATAGAAAACACTAGCTAAACTAGAAAATCATAAATTGAAAAATTGGAGGATTCATGACAGCAGCGATAGCAACAGCAACTGAGAAGGCCATGGTGGGCCAGCCAGCGCCGGATTTCGATATGGCCTCAACGAAAAACCTCGAGAAGCTAAACGAAAACGTGAAGCTTGAGGAT
Organism: Pyrinomonadaceae bacterium; assembly: GCA_035526805.1. Taxonomy (GTDB): domain Bacteria; phylum Acidobacteriota; class Blastocatellia; order Pyrinomonadales; family Pyrinomonadaceae; genus PSRF01. The sequence goes on along the minus strand of DATLBQ010000198.1, from coordinate 20,216 downwards.
TACAAGGGCAGATGGCTCGTACTTTTGTTCTACCCGTTGGACTTCACTTTTGTTTGTCCTACGGAGTTGACCGCATTCAGCGATCGATACGAAGAATTTCAGGGCATCGGCGCCGATATCATCGGAGTTTCCACCGATTCCGTCTTTTCGCATCGAGCGTGGATCAAAACCCCACGCGACAAAGGTGGTGTAGAAGGATTGGTATATCCGCTCGCCGCGGACGCCACCAAGAATGTTTCACGTGATTACGGCGTGCTGATTGAGGATCGCGGCATCGCGCTTCGTGGACTTTTCATTATCGATCCGGAGGGAACTCTGCGTTACAAGGTCGTGCACGATCTCAACATCGGACGCTCGGCGGAAGAAACGCTTCGAGTTATTCAGGCATTGCAAACCGGCGGTCTGTGCCAGGCAGAATGGAAGCCGGGGCAGAAGACGCTTAACGGATAAAGGCAGTGAAAAGTGAGTGACGAGTGACGTGGGTCAGAAGAACCTTTCTGACTCCTCACTTGTCACTCTTCACTTTTCACTGTGGTAAATATCTATGGGAATGAGAATCGGAACAGAAATCCCCAGGCTCGACGGAGCCACCGAATGGTTCGGTGGGACGCAAGCTTACGCCGAAGCTGAGATCAAAGGTCAGCCGACGCTGGTACATTTTTGGTCGGTGAGTTGCGGCGTTTGCAAAGACAATATGCCGCGCGTTGCCGAGTGGCGCGACACGCTTAAAAAAAGCGGGCTGCGCGTGGTGGCGGTTCATATGCCGCGTTACGAGGCTGATACAAACATCGACGACGTGCGCGAGGCTATTGCCAAAAACTCAATTACAGAACCCTGTGCAATCGACAACGAGCACAAAATTAAAGACGCCTTCCAGAATGAACAGGGCCATGTGCCGGCTTATTATTTATTCGATGGTGAAGGTAAGCTGCGGAGTTTTGCAGCGGGCGAACGCGGATTGGATTTACTGAAAACAAATCTCGAGCGCGTGGTCGCCGCCCACGGGAAAAGTAGCGAGGTTGTTGCCCAAACATCCTAACCCCAGGATTATGGCGTCAGAGTCTGCGATAATTGGCCCATCAAGAGAAACAGTAAATAAACGCTGACAGCGGCTGCGCCCACCGCCAGTGCAGCCAGCAGCAGAATTATCACACCCACAAACAACCAATCACTTATTTCCCCCTGGCGTGCATCCTTGCGGGAGACAGTGGCCCGCTTGCGCAAAAGTTCTACATTCATATGGTTGGATTTCCACCAGGCGTCAAAGAGATCCCCAACCAATGGTAACGATCCGACCAGGTAGTCAATCCCGACGTTCATCCCCATGCGAAGAATCGTCACCTTGGGAACGCCATAACGAACTGCGGAAGCAAGGATGTAGAACGACGCCAGCGAAGAGGCAGTGTCTCCAAATCCGGGAATTAGACCGACAAGCGCGTCCAGTCCAAACCGCCAACCCAATCCGGGAATTCTGATTAGATCGTCCATCAGCCAGCTCAAACGCTCGATTCCCTCGTCTACTTCCACCACTCTCTGCGACGATTGAGGAGGTTGATTGATTAGTTTTTCGCGATCGTAAGCTTTCATTGTTTTTTAAGCGTCAAGAAGTTCAGAGTTCAACCTTTAGGTTGTGGTTGGGTATCCATACAAGCTAAGGCTTGAATTCTAAACTACCACTAACTCATCGAATTCTGGTCACTTGTTGCCAGAAGAATTTGCCGACGCGTGCAAAGGCGCTAAGGGGATTGCGATCGCCGCCGCGTTGTTGGGGTGGTTTTGAGGGTAAACCAAGTGACGTCGCCAGCTCCCGATCGGGCTTAGCGATGTCTTCGTCGCCATGCCTGCTTGCGAGCCAGCGGCTGAATGTGCGCGCAACGCTGCGACGTTGTTCCAACGGAGCCTCCGCGATGAGCGCGCCGCTTAGATCATTAAGTTCAGCGATTTCAAACAAGTTTGCGCGATAATATTTTTGGACCCCGGCCAGCAGTTTTTCCTCACCCATCAGACGCTGCAACTCAACGAACATCAACGCGCCCTTGGTGGTGACAACTGCTGCATACTGAAAGGTGTTGCGATAATCGCGCGTAGGGCGATTGGCATCCATGTCTTCGCCGCCAAAAGTTCGGTACAAACGGTAAACACCCCGCAGTTGATCCTCCACAACCGCAGCCGCTTTTAGTTTGCCATATACCTCCTGAAAATAAAGCAAGGCCGCCCAACTCGCCATCCCTTCGTCAAGCACCGGTTCGCGCGTTGGGTTGTTGCCGACAGCGCCGCCCCACCATTCATGGGCGATTAAATGAGCGATACTCCACTCCAGACTTTCCTCGACCGAAGGGCGCTGCTCGCGAATGATTTCAGGAAGGTTGCGCATCGCCGGCGAATCGAAGTCGACATAGTAAGCACTTGCTATTACTTCCATTCCCGTAAACTGGTTGCTTCCCAAACCGGCGGTCAGCGGAGCCTCAGCAATGGTGATGGTCTTGTACGGCAGCGGGCCAAATTTGGCCGTAAAGATTCGCACTGCGTCTTCCGCCATTGCGAGGACGCGTTTTCCAATTCGTTCGTGCTCCGGAATGAATATTGATCGCAGGCTGGTTTCACCGATTTGAGTTTTTTCTGAACGAAGGTTGCGACCGGCAATAACTGCGAAGTCTCGCAGCGCCGCTGCGGCGAACGTCGCCGGCTTGCCGTCGGTGGATTCCTGAGCCTCGCCCGCCGACGTGAAAACAACAACGCCCGGCGCCACATCTATTCTTACTTCGTAGTCCGCGGCTTCATTGAACACAATGTCGCCCACGCTCGGCTCGATTTTTCGCATCCGTTCGTCGCGATCCTGGACCGCGAGCACGGGATACGAAGTACCGAGAAGCATGACGCCGCGGCAACGGAAGTTTAGGTCGCGAGGCCGACGAGTTTCTCGATCGCCGCGTAGCGCCGCGCTCACTTGCTTCACCACGTGCGAAGTGAGGCCGGTTTCATCCGGATCAACTTCAGGGACTACCCCTTTGAAGCCGACGACAACTTCAGTCGAGTTTCCAGGAAGAACGGGTTCGCGCAGATTAACACGCAGCGTCGTTCCCTGATCGTAAATGGAGTAGGTGAGCGGTTTCGCGTCGGCAGACCTCACTTCCGTAATCTCAATACGAGGTTCTTCAACGTCTGGGGATTGTTGGCCCGGTCGGGCATCCTGATCGAGCCGAAGGTTTGAATACAGATGGAAGTAGAGAACCGCGGACGCGTGATCGCTGTTATTGACCCACAGGACTTTTTCGGAACCGGCATAGGCGAGCGCGTCGAAATCAATCTTCAAATGGATCTGGTAGCGGTTGCGCTTATCTTCCGGTGTTTGCGGGCGTTGTATTTGCGCTACGGATACAAGCGGCAGGCTCGCCAGGCAGGCCAAAAACAAATACGAGCTCGCTGAGCGGCGGCTAAACACTTTCCAGCGCGTCTGCTTTGCGCGTTTGTGGATACTGCGCATTTGAGAAGAACCAATCGTTTACCGGCGCCGAGTCAAAGTGCGGGGGAGAGATTCGGTTATTGTGATCGAACGAATAACGTCGCCGCGAACAAGCCTGTCGACAATTTCCATTCCCGAGACTACGTTCCCAAAAACTGTATAACCGCCATCGAGATGCGGCTGCGGCGAATGTGTGACAAACCACTGCGATCCGCCCGTGTCCTTCCCGGAGAGGGCCATCCCGACAGCGCCCCGGTTGTAAGGGATTTCGTTTATCTCGCAGCGAATCTGATAACCGGGCCCGCCATTGCCGTCGCCGCGTGGGTCGCCATCTTGAATCACGAAATTGGGAACTACGCGATGAATTGTGATGCCGCCGAAATAGCCGCGCCTTGCGAGCTGAATAAAATTATCAACGGTTAGCGGCGCCTCGTCAGGCAGTAGCGCGATCGTGAAAGCGCCCCTGGATGTAGTCACGACCGCGTTGAATTTTTTGCCGCTACGAGCAAGTGCGCGCGTGTAGTCTACAAGGGTATTGCGAGTTTGCAGGGTGCCGATGCGTGAAGAGAAATCGCCGGCGCCATTTGCTTTCAAAACGGCTACCGCCTTGCGCCGGATCAGATAATCCCGGGAATCGAGAGCCGTTTTGATTGCGTCGTTCGCGTGGGCGCTTTTCTGTTTTCCGAGGGCATCGAGAATTGAAAGAGCGGCATCGTTCAACTGCCTGTCGGCCAGCGCTAACGGCAAAGCGGATATTAATGCCTGCGTGTTTCTTTCATCCGGCGGTAGTTCGCCGAGCAGATCGGCTGCAGTTCCACGCACAATCACATCGGATTCCTTCAGATGGGTTCTTAAAACATCATCAAGGTCCGTGGGTTTGAAGGCAGCGTACGCACGTAATACATCTGGAACCGCATACTCGGAATGCACGGCGACGAGCGTATTGATGACGAGGCCGGAATTACGATAGTCGAGCATGCCTGCCAGGATTTCTATAGCTTGTGTCTTAATAGATTTATTCTCGCCGGATTCAGGCAGAGTCGCTATCTCAGCGAGCGCCTGCGCCAACGCGGAAGCGGCGCGCCAATCGGTTAGCAGAGTCTTCTGGCCGGCGCGCTTCGCGGAACCCTCTTTTCCTAAGTGCAATAAATAATTCATGCCGGACAATCTAACTAAAGCGATTTCAACCTCAGGCGCCGTAGCGCCTACTATTCGCCGCAAGTCGAGAAGCCATTTTGAGACCTCCGCGTCAGCAGTCCCCTGATAAATCCTGCCGAACGCGCTAGCCACTTCGAGCAATTCGCCGGCGTTTAAATCGCGACGCCGGTTATCAATGGCGTAGGCGCTCAGTAATTGTTTCACAGCCTGTGTTGTTTTTAACGGCGCCAGCGCCCGAATCGCGCTTACGCGCACACGCGAATCTTTATCCTTTAACGCTTGATCCAGCAGCGCCCCAACCGCGGCTTTGTTTTCGGTCGCGCCGAAGACGCGCGAGGCGTTGGCGCGTACAATCGAATCCGCATCGGTCGCCACAAGTTTTCGCAGTTGCTCGTTCCCAGCGTTCAATTTCAGCCGGGCGAGAGTGTTAGCTGCGTCGGCGCGTATGCGGGCATCCGAATAGTGTAGAAACTCAGCAACAATGGGACCGGCCTTCGTTGATTTGGCTCGTAACGTAGCAGTCAGTCCGAGCAGGATCGTCAAACTATCAGGAGCGGAACGCCGGCGGGCTTCAAAGGTCAAGGCCTCGAGAATTACAGTCGCCAACTCCTGCTGGCGCGGCTCTTGTTCCTTCGGCAGGGCTGCCGCAATCTTGCCGAGTGCTTCAACAGCTCGCGCGCGGACAAGTCCATTCTGATTGTCTCGCACGACAGCCACCAACGCGTCCGCAGCCAACGACGATTCAATTTCACCAAGCGCGAACGCAGCCATCGCACGCACTTCAGATTCATCATCCTTTTGCAGCAGAGTAATCAGATCGGGAACAGCACCCTCGTTACCAATCCGGCCGGCCGCGAGGGCCGCGCGCGCGCGTACATTTGAATTTCTCGCAGAAAACAAATGGCGCAAGTCGTTATCCCAACGCCGCTCGTCCTCCGCTCGGACAATTTGCAGCAACAGGATTTTCGATACCGGATCGCCAGACGTAGGATTTTGTAGCACCCGTGTGCGCCTTTGGGCAGCTATACCGTTACTGAGTGAGACAAACAGAAAACAGACGAGTAGAGCACGTATGCGTGGGTATATAGAGAAGGCGGCAATCGGCGACGGTGAATACATATTCTCAGCCACAATGCAGCACGGGTGCTTTGGAAGCACATCAATATTGCTTACCTGACTAGGGGAAGTTTGCGTAACTATGTATCACGTAGTTAAGTCAGTTATGTCAAGGTGGTGAAGGAAGTAATCGATGGCGCTAAATAAAAAAAGCGCCTCATCTCTTTCCTGAGACGAGGCGCCCAATTTTGGTTGTGTGGTTTCAGCAAACTCAGCTGGCGATACTGGAGACGTTATCAATCTTCGGAGTCTCCTGACTGGTGGTAGCGCTAAGCGTTTTCGAGCTGGTGGTGGTTTCAAGTGGCTGATCGTCACGGCCATTGGTCTTGGCCTTAGTGCTGCCGGTCGTCATCTTGATCATCTTACAGCTGCCCTCGAAGAGTGCGCCGGGCTCGATCATCAATGAAGCCGTCTGAATGTTGCCATTAAGTTTCGAGGCGCGGCCGAGCTCGAGCCGCTGGGTGGCAATAATGTCGCCATTGACTGTGCCGTGTATTATCGCGACGGCGACTTCGATGTTCGCATCAACCTTGCCGTTTGCGCCGACGATTAGCGTGCCGCTGGTAGAATTGATTCGTCCAGATAGGTGGCCATCGACGCGCATCATCGCCTTGAAGTTGGCTTCACCAGTAACTATCGTTCCAGCGCCAACGAAGCCGCTGAGATTGCCTTCCTTGATTTCGCGTGCCAACGATTCACTCTCGGTCAATGCCTTTGGCGACGAAACATTATATTCCGGCTGCGGCTTCACTTCCGGAGTTGGAGCTTGATATGAATTGAATGTTCTGGGAGTGGTGTAGGGCGAAGCGTCGGGTTTTTCTGTGGCTGTCTCGTTTTCCGCGGAATCTTTCGGGTTCTTTCCTATCCTAAGCATTGGTAAACCTCCGTTGTTGGGGGGCCGCGGGGATTAAGTCACAAGTGCCGCCATGGGAGACAGCGTAACGAAACGACGCGCGTGCCTTATTTTGTTGGAATTATCAGTCTCGACGACTGCTCTGATTAGTTAACCGCCCAGAAGCGGGGCACACATAATAGACAAACAACCGTTTCGCTGTCCAGCTTTGTAATGCAATTGTAACTGTGTGAGGGTTAATTTCTCAGTCGCTCAAAGTTTTCGAGTTACTGAAAGATTCGGCCACGCCAAACACCTACTTTAAAAGCGTGCCATCTGCGGCGTTCCCATTGACCCGGCGCGGGTGCCATTTCTGCGAGCGGTTGAGCATGTTGTTTGAGCGTTTGAGACTTGTATTGGCCTTCGATTATCGCCCCGCCTTAAATTATGGTTGCGGGAGTATTGATCTCTCCTGCTTTACGGTACGTGTCTGCGTTAATCTGTGTATTTTGGGAGATAATTCGAGTCACCCTCGGCTCTTTGCTTCGGAGTTGCGTGTTTGTAATTGACGAATTAGACGTGGCATGCTGGGGACGCAATGTCTAGGGACGACAAGACAAAAACAAAATTGCTTCGCGCAGTGGGCAATGCCATTGAAGATTTCGCCATGATTGATCATGGCGATCGCATAATGGTTTGCCTGTCAGGCGGCAAAGACAGCTATACACTGCTCGACTTGTTATTGGACTTGCAGCAGCGCGCGCCGGTTAATTTCGATCTGCTGGCGGTGAACCTTGACCAGAAACAGCCCGGATTTCCGGCGGATGTCTTGCCCGGCTACTTGCGCAAGCGAGGCGTCCGGTTTCGGATAATCGAGCGAGACACATATTCAATCGTCAAGCGCCTGGTGCCCGAAGGCAAGACTTATTGTTCCGTGTGTTCGCGTCTGCGCCGGGGGATTCTCTACAATCTGGCGGTTGAAGAAAACTGCAACAAGATCGCGCTCGGTCACCATGCTGACGACATTATCACCACGTTCCTGTTGAACCTTTTCTTCGTCGGATCTTTGAAAGCGATGCCGCCCGTTCTTCGCTCAAACGATGGACGCAATACGGTCATTCGCCCGCTTGCCTATTGTCGCGAATCAGACATCACAGCCTTTGCCGCGTCGCAGGAGTTTCCGATAATTCCGTGTGATCTTTGCGGCTCGCAGCCCAACCTCCAGCGAGCGCGTATCAAACGGTTGATTGCCGATCTGGAGAAAGAAATCCCAAATATCCGCAGTTCGATGTTGACTGCCCTGGGCAACACCGCACCGTCGCACCTGTTGGACCAGAAGCTATTTGATTTTAGAAAACTTAGGGCAATAGCCGGCGACGTTGAAGCGGAACTGGATCTCGCCGTCGGGCATACGGATGCAGAGTTACAACGGACTTTAGTCTCGATTATGTGACCAGTGTCGATTATGTCCAGGGCTTTGCCTCCTGATGTGCGGGCGGTGGCTTTTGCCCCACCGTTAATGCTCTTAATAATACAAGGGCTGCACCCCCAATCCGGGCATAGCTCCCATAATCAAATGGTTCGTGCGGAAGGTCATAGCCTTCCGCACATCAGGCGGCAAAGCCGCGATCCGTTATGCCGACTGCCAAGAAGAAACCGCTTGACCTCAGCGCCTTCCCGCCTGCAAGTGTGATTGAATACTCGACGCTGGTTTGCCTGGCGTGCACGTTCGAAATCTTCACAACGCAACTTGGCCTGGCGCCGCGCACGGCATATTCAGAAATCAAAAAATATTCGCCTACTGTCGCCGAACTGACTGCTCCTAGAGCCTTGCCACCATTCTTCGATTCCGAAGAGAAGCATCCGCATTGCCCCTACTGCAAAGCTGCCAAGCGCTGGCACGCGCGTTTTGACACCACCCGTATTGAAGGTGAAAAGGCTACTGATGCTGCGCGTCGGAAATTGGTAAAAGCGCTCCCGCAAAAAGACGGGCAGTTTCAAATTATCGCTATGAGCTCCCAGAAGCGCGCCACGTTTTTCGATTGGCTCGCAACGCTGGATCACAATTTAGAACTGGAGGACGATGACTGGTTGCTGGAAAGCACGCGCGCCTGGCTCGCGCGTTGCGAGCCTAAGGAAGACTGGGCTGGGGTCTTCCAGAGCGTGCGCGCTGTACGTCGTTCACAGCGACTCGCCGACGGTTGGGAACAAGAAGGCCGGCGACTGTTTCTGGCACCTCACCTCTACAAAGAGATCCTGGTGGTGCAGTATCTCGTAAGTCGATCGCATGTACACGGTGGCCGGACACTCGAAGGACGGCTGACGTTACAGGATTTGCTCCGGCGCCTGCGGTATGGCGGCTACCTTGAAAAGCAGGGAATCTCGACCGGCGATCAGTTTGAAATTCTCGAACAGGTAATAGAGAAGCTATCCGGCGGTTCCGGCAAGGTGAAGCTTTACTACATAGTTGACAGGAGAGACTTTCTTGAGAAAGTGAAGTCGGTCTACGCGAGCTATGCAGCTTAAGCGTCGGCTATGCTCGAATTGAGTTCTGGTTTGTCAGTAATTGCGAAGGTATCAGGTGATCGCTCCTCGCCTCAGCGAGCCGAAATGTTTATAGCCTTCCGCGGCGCGTTTTGCCCCGGCTCGGGAGTGCCGAATGTTTCGTATGTCGCGCTCCTATGGAGCGCAAAAACGAATCGAGATGTTTGGCTATAAACATCTGGCTCCTACGGAGCGGAATGAAGTCGCCGCTACCTAATCACATAAAAGCCCGTTTGCCGCGGGCGAAACCATCTCATCCCATCCTTTGTTAGATAAGCATCATCCTCTGCCATGATCGTCACTTTTTGTCCACCCCACTCAGCCACCGGCGTAGTCGTGTTCAGTTCTATCGAGGTGTAGGAACCTTCGCGAAAAGGCGGTTCCAGTGAGACTGTGCCCGCCACTGGCCGGCGGAAGTCGACACTGGCGCCGAGTCCGTGGCCCTGGTTTCCAATCGAGTGTGAATAAATCATCGCCTCGATTCCGGCCGCCTTCATATCAGCCATGGTCGCATCATAAAGGTCGTAACCCCACGCCCCTGGTTTGATATGACTAAACAAAGCATCCTGCAAACGCAAGGTGTTGGAAAACGCGAACTGCAAACCAGCGGGCACGTCGCGTTCGCCTTTGCGAAGCACATAGCCCATTTTTTGCCAATCTGTGCTGAGACCCATGTAATTGAGACCGCAGTCAATATGAATCACATCCCCGCGTTGAATCACTTCTGATTCATTCGCGACGCTGAGGAATTGCTGCGTCTTTCCAGTCTCCTGGTTCTGTCTCTGGATGCGCATATCAGGATAGAACCACGCGTCAAGACCCTTGTTATTCATCTGCTGCAACCACCAATAACGCACATCAGCGACAGTTGTTTTGCCCGGCGTAATCACTTCGTTTGAAAAAGCGCGCCGCGTGATGATCTCCGTGAGCTCCACCGCCGTGCGATAGTGTTCGAGTTCGTCCGGCAGGCGAGTATCCATGTACTCCACGATCAGCGGCGCCGCGCTTAGGAATCTATCGGAGAATTCTTTGCCCAGCGTCTCCGTCAAAAACTTGTGGGCATCGTAAGTTATGCCATTCGTGGCGCCCCGCGTTCCGCCGAAGTTGAGCGCGATCGTTTTCGGATTTCGTTCTGTAACAATTTTCTTGAGCGTGACCTGTATGTCTTTTCCGGGAGGATTCAATACTTCGAAGAACGATCGTAGGCGTTCTTCGGGATACCGTACCAACGCGATGCGATCCAGCTTGTCTCCACCGCGGTCTGTGAATATGAAAAAATCTCGCCGTCCCTGGTAGGGAATGGACGGCGCAACGAAGGGCACCACAGGTTCCGGATGAAACTCCTCATTAGTCACGATCCACATTCCTACATTGTGGCGGCGCATCATCGGCAACAGCATTGTATCCAGACGTGTTTTCAACCAGCGTTCGCGCGTCTCCAACTGCTCGCGCACGGAGAGAAGTTTTGGCAATTCAATTGGCAGCTCTCTCCGTTGCGCTGGAATCACCGTGAAGGCAGATAGGCTAAGGCTAACAACAGCGATTGCACAGGCAAACAGTTTCGAAAATAGGGCGTGCATCTTTAACAAGTCTCCTCGTTTTGTGAGACAGACATTCCTGGTTTTCCGATTGAAAAAATGAAAATAAGAACTAGACATCTGCTTCTCTTTTGAGTCCTATCAATGGCCGCCAGGAAGCTGCGAACGGGCAGGAATCGCCTGTCGGACCTGGTCAGCATTGCCTCGGACGGTGATAGCGATGGGTCACCGGACGACGCCTGCCGATACCGATCGCATTGCGCGATATGATCAAGGTAGGCGGCAGCTGACGACGCTTGAATTCATTTGCCGGCGACTCAACGCGGTTCAGAATGTCGTAAACCATGGTGGGCGCGTTCGTCACCGCGATAATTTCTTCGGGAGTGGCCTTCTGTTCGAAGTACATTTTCAGAATTGGATCCAGCTCGTCATATGCCGGCAACGATTGATCGTCGAACTGTCCTGGCGCCAACTCTGCCGATGGCCGCTTTTCCAGAATGTTGCGCGGAATAGTTTCACTGTTTCGATTGAGATGTTGGGCCAGCGCGTAGACCTCAGTTTTTAAAACGTCGCCAATCACTGCTAGTCCGCCATTCGTGTCGCCATAGAGCGTGCAATATCCCAGGGCAAGCTCCGACTTGTTGCCAGTAGAGAGTAGCAAGCGGCCCTCGGCGTTGGAGATTGTCATGAGAATATTTCCGCGCAAACGGGACTGCAGGTTCTCGGTTGCGTGTGAACTGGATGCGGTGGTCGCCGGCGGCAAATCGAGTTCCTTCAGCAACAATTCAAAGGCGTTTGTTATTGGATGCTCAATCACTTTCATTCCCAGGCGGCGGGCAAGTTCAACTGAATCGTCAATGCTCGAGCCAGAGGAATAAGGAGATGGCATCATTACTGACAAAACGTTTTCCGCGCCCAGGGCCTCGCAGGCAAGCGTGGCGACGACGGCTGAATCGATCCCGCCAGACAAACCGATCACGGCGGTAGTGAAGCGATTTTTACGCGCGTAATCGTGAATGCCCAGCACCAGGGCACTGTGAATCGTCTCGATATCGTCGCCGGGTAAGCAGCGTTCGTCAGCCACTCCACAGTCCAGATCGACGCTACCGAAAAATTCTTCAAACGGCGGCGCCTGCAAAATGATCTTTCCTTCACAGTCGGCAACGATGCTGGCGCCGTCGAAGATTACCCCGTCGTTTCCGCCTACCAGGTTGACGAATACGATCGGAAGCTTTGCAGATCTCGCTCGATGTGAAACCATCGCGCAACGCTGACCCATCTTGCCTTTGTTGAAGGGCGATGCGTTTATCGAGACCAGTACTTGCGCTCCCAACTCAATCAGTTCGTCGGCTGGATCGTGCCCGTATAACCGGTCTTTCCAAAATGTCTTGTCGTTCCAAAAATCTTCACAGACCGCAACGCCAAGTTGGCAATCGTTGACACTAAACAGCTGGCGCTCGCGCGCCGGTTCGAAGTAACGCGGATCATCGAAGACGTCGTATTCGGGTAGCAGCGTCTTGTCGGCAAATCCAACCAGCTTGCGATCGCGAATAATGGCAGCGGAGTTGTAGAGGCGACGGCCCGTCGGCGCCGGGTTGGGCCTGACAGTGCCGACGACTGCGGTTATTCCCTCTGTGGCTGCAATGATTTCTTCCAGCGGTTGCAGGACGCAACGCGCGACGTCGCGATCGAGAAACCAATCAAGCGAGGTGTAGCCCTGCACGCAGGTTTCCGGCACGACAACGAGATCCGACGAATCATTCTTGCCTTGCTCGATGGCCCGAATGATCCCGGCAGTATTGCCTTCATAGTCTCCGTTGGTGGTATTTATTTGCCCGATCGTTACGCGCATTTGGTTTGCGCCTTGATCTTAGCTTTGCTGAGGAAGACGCGCAAATGCACCTACCTGCTCCAATTTTGGAGTACGCTGATCTGTCAACGCTTTTGCCCGTTGGCGACCTGTCGCCACGTTGCGCTTTGAGCTGTGCAGACGTTGGTCGCGACAAATAGCGACCGACCAAGGCGCTGACAGGTCAGGGACGCCAGAATGGGCGAACCATTCGCTCACTGCTGGCGTCAGGCTGCGCGCGCAAAGTTGAGAGGTGCAACGTGGTGCGTTATAGTTTCACGAACGCGGAGGGGTCGCATAATTGGTAGTGCAGCGGTCTTGAAAACCGCCGACCGAAAGGTCATGCAGGTTCGAGTCCTGTCCCCTCCGCCAATCATTCGTTTCTCCTCAAACACCGACGTCGTTGGGTCATTGCCAAGCAACTAAGCTATCATTGACTTAATCAAACATCCTCTTCCCCTTTTAAGTTCTAACTGAGGTATCAGCATGAGATTAGTACGCCTAACAGCCTTCATTATCGGCCTGTCGATTCTCAGCGCCGCGACGGTTATCAACGGGCAGGATTCGATGTCGCAACTGACACCGGCCAACGCGCAAACTGATGAAGAAAAACAGAAGCAACAGGAAGCGTTGGAGCAGAAAGCTACGGTTTTGCTTGAGCAAATTGTAGGACAACTGCCACTGTTGAAACTGCCGGAGAATCGCATCCGCGTGCAAACCGCGGCCGGGGATCTGCTATGGAAGCGCAACGAAGAGCGCGCCCGTTCGATGTTTTCGCTCGCAGCCGACGGCGTAGCTGAGATGATGCGCAGCACCGATGGCAATCTGCAGCGCTCCGCTGCCCAGCTGCGGCAGGAGGTGGTCTTAACTGCCGCACAGCACGATGCGACGCTTGCCTACCAACTATTAGCAAGCACCAGATCCTTAACTCCCACTTCCGACACGGGTAATGATTTTCGCCGGCGCGGCCCGGATAACAACCTGGAGGAGAATCTGCTTGCGCGCGTTGCGGTACTCGATCCGAAGCTAGCAGCGCAAAAGGTTGAAGAGGCGCTCGGGAAGGGTCAATACCCAAACACCCTGGCGCTGGTGCTGGCCGGGCTGGAGTCGCAGGACAAAGAAGCCGCCTCAAAGCTGACAGCGAGAGTAGTAAGCAAGTTGCAGACGGAGAACATGCTTGCGAATGTGCAGGCGCAGATGCTGGCGTTGAATCTGCTGCGCGCGGGCGTTCGGCCGGCCCAGAATACGACCAGCGCGATCAATGCTGCGCCGGCAGTCGGGAACCAGCCGTCGGTTAGCACAATGGGTATGCCGGTGCTTGCGGAATCATCTTTCCAGGATTTGCTGAACACGGTAATCGACGCGGCGTTGAGGGCCACTCCGCGCACAACGAACAATCAGCGAGGAGGCAATAATCAACGCGGCAGAGGAAACTCTGGTGGGGCACAGATTGTCGGGCAAACCCAGCTTACTGACGCGCAGATCGAACAGCAAAACGCGCGAGGGTTGCTCGCAGGGTTGCAAGGGCTGTTACCACAAATTGATCAGTATCTACCCTCTCGCGCAACGGCGGTGCGCAACAAGATGAGTGAGATTAGTATGGGAAACAACCCGAGGCTGGCCTTCGGTCAAATGAATAGTCTGATGCAGCACGGAACGGCCGACAGCCTGTTGGCCGCCGCTCCTGCCGCTCCACCAGCCCTCCAGTCAAGGCTCTATGAGCAGGCCGCGCAAAAGGCACTTGAAGCAGGAGATGTGGACCGCGCTCGCCAGATTGCCAACGATCATCTTGACGCAAGGAGACGCGAAGGGGTCCTGCAGAAGGTAGACTTCCAGTTGATTGCGAAAAAAGTTGAAGCAAACAATTTGGATGAGTTGCGGCAGACACTTGGAAATCTGCGGTCCGATGACGAACGAATTGAGCTGTTACTGCAACTAGCTGCCCAGGCGCAATGGGGCGGCGGAGAACAGAAGCCTGCATTAGCAGCAGGTGACTCGAAACTTGCGCTTACGTTTCTCGGCGAAGCCCAGCGCCTAACAAATCGTCGCGCCGCAAGCTACCAGCAATTTGATCAGCACTTGAGAGTCGCTGACGCCTTCGCCTCTCTGGATCCGGCGCGCAGTTTTGAGGTGCTCGACCCTGGAATTGCGCAACTAAACGAACTGCTCTCAGCCGCAGCCCTACTCAGCGGATTCGAAGTAAACATATTCAAGGATGGCGAGCTACTCCTTGGTGGCGGCAGCGGACTCGGCGAGATGGTGTCGCGCTACGGACAGCAACTGGCGATGCTGGCAAAGACAGACTTCGCCCGAGCCGAAAGCTCCGCGAACAAGTTTCAGCTAGCGGAGCCGCGTCTTTTTTCTCAATTGGCCATCGTGAGAAGTGTTCTCGGTGTCCCGCAAGCCGCGCCGATGAACAATGGCTTTGGCGGCGGACGCAGGTTCGGACGAAGAACGCGATAAGCACGCGGCAGAGGCCACACTTTAAATACCGAATATCAGCGAACAACGCGAGGAGGTTTCGCTATCGAAAGCGGCGCAATACCTGCTGGAAGAATGCCGAATGGTGTTGCCTGGAATTCAGGCGCTTTTTGGATTCCAACTAGTGGTAGTGTTTAGCCCGGGCTTTTGGAAAAACTCACTAAGCCCGAACAACTTGTCCATTTTGTCGCCATCACGCTGATAGCAGTTGCGGTGGCGATAATCATGACGCCGGCCGCCTTGCATCGCGGCACGGGCTCGAAGTTGGTCACTACTACGTTTGTCCGTCTCTCGGCCCGTCTGCTGGCTTGGAGCATGGCGCCGTTAGCGTTTGGCATTTGTCTGGATTTTTATCTAATCGCACGCGTCATCATCGGCACTAGATGGGTAGCGCTGCTTGCCGTTGGTTTGTTTTCCATCTTTATCGTGCTGTGGTTTGTACTCCCGCGCGCGCCGGCCCGGCAGAAGAGCCTCAGCGGCAAGTCGAAAAAGGAATAGCTCGAAAAGTTTCACGTTTATTGAGTGACAACAGGTGCCGGCGCGCTCGCACCCATTTGTGCCCGAAGTTGAGTCGCTTGAGCGAGGATGACCTTGTCCATCGCTACCTCGCGCGCGGCCATCCATTGCATCATCGATGAGAGAAACAACTCCTTCATGTAGGCAAACGAGAAACCTTCTGTCTGCCGCTCGAGTTCGGCGGTGGTTCTTATTGATAGACGCAATTCAACCTGCAGTTCCTTGTTCCATCTCGCGATGTATTCATACCGCTCCGCGGCAGTCGGAAGGTTGAAGTAGTATTTGCGGTCAAAGCGGCTTGGCCGATCCATGAGCGCGGGATCAAGTCGGTCCGGGTGGTTGGTGGTCGCCAATACCACGACGCCGGCGTTGGTCTCAAACCCGTCGAGCTCATTGAGAAGGAAGGCGCGAGTCTTATCATCGATCATCGAGTCGAGGTCTTCCATCACGAGTAGGCATGGTGTCGTGATTCGCGCTCTGGCAAAAACCGAGCGCATGTTCTCATGGTCAGTCGCGTACTCCGATTTGAAACTTTTCACGTAAAGACAAGGCTGGCGCAGGTAATTTACCAGAGCCTTAAGTGTATGGGTCTTGCCGTTGCCCGGAGGGCCGATGAACAAGACGCCACGCTTCCAGGGAATGCGGTATCGTTCATAAACCTGGCGCGAGCGAAAGAACTGCGCGAAGTCGTCTTGCAACTCCCGCTTTAATGTGTCATCGAGAATAAGGTTATCGAACGTGGCAATCTTGATCGCTTCGAAGAGTTCTTTGTTTTTCGTCCAATCACCGTCCTGGAACACGAGCACTTCAGCGCGCACTCCGGAAGACCACTCGCAAACTTGTGTGAAGAAGTCTTCAGCAAGCTGCTTGTTGTCGGCCACAATCCAGTGGTGTCGTGAGGGGTAGCAGCCTTGCGCGTAAGTGACGAGAACGACGTTCAGAAGTTGGCCGCGCCAGAGAATGTTGACCCATGAGTTCTTAATCGTTTGTTCAAGTCTCTTCCCCGGACCCACCCAGTCTGTCTTGATGTGATTAAAGATCGAACTCTCATGAACCACGTCACATTTTTCGGCGCGCACGAATGCCTCCAGATCAAAGTACCCGGTTTCACCTTCGAGGATCGCCTTTTCCGAATACAGCTCCGCCAATTCCCGCCCGACGTGATACGCAATGTAGTCGTTCGGTTTGTAGAACGCATCCTTTATGAAGTCTTCTATGCCCATATCTAGTTTGGTCGCAAACGCGGTTTGCGACATTCGTTGAATTACTTTTCCACCCTGCTCTTAAAGCAGCAGCCTCACATCACCGGAGGGCTGCGCAAAAACCTGTGCCTCATCTTCGTAAAAGACGTACCCGGTCCTTCTCGACTTTATCGTCCAAATCAAAACGTTGTTCCGCTCGAGAATCGTGACTAATTCCCACGCCCTCGCCAGGTATTCGCGCGCAGTCGGTTTGAACCATGAGACTGCTCTTTCATTGCGAGGCGTGCGCGGCAGATAATCAAATGGAGATTCCAAATGAAGATCAAACCAATCCATCGTTGCGTTAAGCGCGTCCCGTTCATACTCAGGTAAGCCTTCATCTAACGTCATTTTGAGTTTGAAAGCAGCGCAGAACAGGCCCGCTAAGACATGCGAGTCCTCATCGATCTCACCGCTAACAAAACGAATGAACATGACTCCAACATCCAGTGAATCTTTCCTGGGCTGAAGGACAATCGAAGCCCTTTTAGAAATTATTTTGAAAAGAATGGCTGCTACATCGCCAAATAATTTGGTCGAGCTAAGGTGAGTCGAACCTCTGCGTCCTGCTTGCAAGGCAGGCATCATCCCGTTAGATCATAGCCCGTATGGTTGGTCGCGGAGGCGGGATTCGAACCCGCACCCTCTCGTTTATGAGACGAACGCTCTTTCCAGCTTGAGCTACTCCGCAATGTGCATGGCGGACCTGGCACGATTTGAACGTGCGACCTCGACCTTCGCAGAGTCGCGCTCTCAATCCACTGAGCTACAGGTCCATTCATCCGTTGAAGGCTTCCTGCCTTCATCTCTCCAAAAGGTACTTCGATTGTCAAAAAACAAAAGGAGCGGGGCTTTAAGCCTCCGAGGGAAGCTGCCCGCTCCTTACAATTCTCGCGATTTTTCTTAGAGATTTGGGAGCGGGAGGCCGCTCCCGCGAATTAATGCCTGAGGTGACGGCTATCTATGGACGTCGCTTGTCCGAGTCTGCCGTTAAAAATATTGGCCGCTGACAAGCTTCCACTGACGCCTGAACACACGCCACGCATGGCGGCCGTCGGCCGTCGTTTGGTGGTGGGTTCTTTATGTGTGCAGCTCATCAACATTGGATTTTCTCCGTCGCGCGACTGTCGCGCAAGCGTTCTTGTATAAAGTAGGACCACTGATCCTGTCAAGCACTTCCGGAAAAAACAATAAGTTGAAATATCGTTTTGCGGTAACTTCGATAACTGTTACGAGGAACGAGTTGCCCGGCGAGGTTTTGAAAAAAAGAGTCGGAATGGCCGTATCAGAACCGGGAGCGGTAGCGGGCTGCGGCGACCCCGCTACGGCTCCCGGTTCTGATAAACGTGGAGCCTTTTGGCAAAGGGGGCCGGCTGCCATCGCGCGCCGGCCGGTAATAACCTGGTGACTTCGCATATACACTATGCGTCGCCAGCTGCTTGCTTCAGTCCTTGAATGTCAAGCTTCTTCATTTGCATGACGGCCTTCATCACTCGCTCCGCCTTTTTCTCGTCGCCCTGTTCCAACAGATCTAACAACACGTCAGGGACAATCTGCCACGCCAATCCAAACTTGTCTTTGAGCCATCCGCATTCGATTTTTTCGCCACCCTCGGAGAGTTTCTCCCAGAAGTAGTCAACTTCCTCCTGCGTTTGACAGTGAACCACAAGAGATATGGCCTCGGTGAATTTGAACTGCGGGCCACCATTTAGCGCGGTGAACTCCTGGCCGTCGAGTTGAAAAGCTATGGTCATGACGGTTCCCTTTGGCCCAGGCCCCGTCTCGCCATAGCGAGTTGTGTTCAAAATTCTGGAATTCTTGAAAATGGAGACATAGAAATTCACTGCCTCCTCAGCGTTATTGTTGAACCATAGGAACGTTGTAATTTTTTGCGTGTGCGGCGCGGTCCGTTCGCTTCTTGATTGCGCCGTCCCCGTCTGAGTGGCCTTGGTTGCTGACATCGTATCTCTCCTTTTGCTGCGTTGTTTTTTCCTTGTTGTCGGGTTACATCGTGGCAATCTGCGTCCCAGCATCCGGGTATTTTTCAATTAACGCCATCGGGAACAGAAGTTTGAAGTATCTTTTTGCAGAAAGTTTGTCGCTTTTGAGGCAAAAGCAAATTGTTTATTTGCGCACGCGTTCAACGCCAGGCACCATCGCAAACTAACAGTTTGCTTACAAGACAACCACAAAGGCACAAACAACACAGAGACGCACGGAAATTCTCAAACTCCTTACCTATTTTCTAAAAAGTGGCAGAGTAGTGTATTAAATGGTCTAAGGTAGGTTGCGGTGGAATAGATCAAGACCACCTATTAATTGGCGATCAAAAATTAGAAGCTCCGAGTTGATGAATTGAGTTTGCTATTCCAGGTGAACCCGACGCTTTACATGGCTGCCGTTTGGCAGGAGCGTACCGGTGTCTTCGCGCGCGTCTGGCAGTTTCTCACCACTCGCTTCGTGGATTCTCCCACCATGAAGGTCTCAGCCTTTAGGTTGATCATTGGTCTGGTGCTCTTAACGGTCGTGCTGGTTTTGTCCAACAAGTTCAGCGCGATCCTTGATCGCCGCATTGCGAAGCGCACCCATATCGACGCGGGACTGCGCTATACGATCGCCCGCCTGCTTAGATACCTGCTGCTGGCGATCGGGATCGTGGCGGTTTTGAAAGGTGCGTTTGAACTTGATTTAACGTCGATTGCCGTCGTCTTCACGGCGCTGTCGGTCGGCATTGGCTTCGGATTACAGTACATTGCCGCCGACATCGCCTCGGGATTCATACTGCTTTTTGAACGGCCCATCCGAGTCGGTGATCGCATCACCATTGGCGACGATGAAGGCGACGTTCAGAGCATTAAACTCCGGACGACAATCATCTACACCAACGATCGCATCGCCATCATCGTGCCGAATTCCCGACTGGTTACCCAGCGTGTGATCAACTGGTCCTACGGTGACCCGCGCGCGCGCATTGCCATACCGATAAGCGTGGACACGAACTCCGATGTCGACCTGGTAACACGAACCCTGCTGAGTGCAGCCGAGGAAGTTGAGAACGTTCTCAGCGAACCGCCGCCAAAAGTTCAGTTCCTGAAATTTGGCGATTACTCGCTCGATTTTCGTCTGCTTGTCTGGACGCGCGAGCCGAGCCGTCATCCGCAAATTAGGAGTGACATTAACTACCGCATCGAACGATTGTTCCGGGAGGCCGGTATCGAAATTCCTTACCCCAAGCAGGAGTTTGTCCTGCGACAGATAAAGCCCGCCTCTGAAGGCGACGATTTGATCGTTGACGATGGCCGCAGCGAAGACTGACCTCTGCTAAAGCGACGCGCTGCTTTGCACAAAAAAGCAAATAAACGACCGGTGACTCGTATCAGAACCGCGAGCGGTAGCGAACGGCCAGATGTTGAACTCGTAATGCGTCCTCTCCTACAGTCGCCTAGTTTGGCCGCTTCCGGTTCTGATACAGGTAAAG
>DATLBQ010000197.1:0-6471 GCA_035526805.1 Pyrinomonadaceae bacterium | reverse complement strand
AGGACTGCCAAGGTCCAACACCTTCAGCCCCGCATCGTCGACGACAAACCCATACCGGAACTGGATGGCGACCGCGCGTGGATTACGAACCTCAGGAGCGCCGATCTGGGCAGTGATTCGAGGGTTCAGCGGATCGTCAATATCGACAACGGCCAACCCATGCGCGGTTGTGATGTAGGCATAATGGCCGGCGATGGCGATGTTGTTCGCATCGTTGAGAGCCCCGCCGGGATTGAAAGCAGCGTTAGGAAATTTCTCGGCGTCAAGAGATCGCTTCAGATAATTGTTCAGCGGATCGCCGTCGAGCAGCGTTGCCGCATTAACCAGGATCAGCCCTTCGTATCTATCGATGACATATAGGTAGGCATACAAAGGATGGATCGGCTGCTCTTCATTCAATAACTGTTTTCGTGCGTCGCCGGTGAGTTTGGCGGCGCTTACCGGATCAATCATGGTGCGGTCTCGCGCAATGCGCCAGCGCGCCGGATCGACAGCCAGTGTCGTAGGTGCAGCGACCGCGGTTGCATATTTCGTCTTTACCCAAAACCTTTGTCCAAAACGCGAGACCGGCGCGGTCGTTATGCGTTCCGAGAAACCTTTCTGATCGATCTGCGCCACGTCGTAGATACGCAAGCCGCCTTCGCCGGCCGCAACATAGGCATATTCGCCTCGCAACTGCACCTGCAAGACGCGCGGATTGCCCACGTGTTCATAAACGGTCTTAAGTTCACTTCCCTCTCGAACAAACTTTTCGTAATTGTCGGGGTACGCAATCTTATGCAGCGAGCTGCCGAAAACTGCCTGCGGCTCACTGCGCTCGGTTGCCACGACCGCTTCCAATGCATGGCCGGCCGCAACGTAAACATATCGGCCCATGAAGTTGACGAAGTTCGTGCCTTGCAAAAGGAGTTGGGCCAACCAGGCATTATTGTCGTTCTTTGCCGACACATGACAGTCAGTACATCCTTTTGTTTCAGTCCCGCGTACGGTATGCGGCACATGTGTATTGAACGCCTGGCCCGCGAAGCCTTCGGCGGAGGTCGTCTGTTGCTGTGAATAAATCCACTCGCGATTTTGATTTTGCGAACTCACCAGGACCGCCGAAGACGAACGCACCGGAGCAACGCGATTGCCGGTGGCCGTGCCGTCCCGGCCGAGCATGAAGATATCGTCGCGCAGCACCTGAAAATTGTACTGTGTGAAGTTGCGGGAATCGCCGCCCTCGTTATGTCGGTTAGGCATCTTGCGATTCGCCTGCATCGACAAGTGACAACCAAAACAGCTCGTCACCCATGACGAATGGCAGGCAACACAAGTCATATCTGAATCGCGGTGCGCGAGCTC
This sequence comes from Pyrinomonadaceae bacterium, assembly GCA_035526805.1. Taxonomy (GTDB): domain Bacteria; phylum Acidobacteriota; class Blastocatellia; order Pyrinomonadales; family Pyrinomonadaceae; genus PSRF01. Next base: position 5,127 of record DATLBQ010000197.1, on the reverse strand, counting down.
CTGATCGTTTTTCGGCAGCTCGCCCCAGGTCGCATTGTCCTTGCGAATCGTCTTCGCGTAACGCGACTTCTGGCTGTAGTCGCGTGCCCCGGGGGTAATCGTGTCGGCAGTTTGAATCACACGCCACCAGCGTCCGGGCATGACCATCGAATTTTGAATGATGTCGCCGGTTTTCAACTCGATCTCTCTCCCGCTTTCGTCCTTCTTTTTGCGATCGCGGGTGATCTTCTGAAACAGCGGAACCTTTGCGCCCGACTCGTCTCGCACCCGAATTCCGCGCGTGAGGTCTTGTCCGATCAGCGGCTGATTCTGCGACTTTCTGCGCTCGACCGCCGGGCCGGTCGCCGCCGCCGCCGCCGGTCCGGAGGTAAACAAGGTAGCGCGGGCGCGGATCGAGCCGTGACAATCCTCGCAAGCGATTTCAATAGCAGCTCGCGGTTCGTTGTAGAGATTGCCGTCGCCATGCGCGTCCTGACGGAAGTGGCAATCAACGCAATGCATCCCTTTGTCGAGGTGAATGTCGTTTAGGTGAACAGCCTTCTTAAACTTGTCGGGGTCGTCAGACGACACGAGGTTGTTCTCGGCGTCCAGCAAATTCCCCTTTCGATCGCGTTTGAATACCTTGCGAAACAGCCAACCGTGTCCATGAAAGTCGCCGAACTGCGTGTTCTTCAACAGCGAATTAAATTCCGGGGTGCCGGTGCCTGACAGAAAATCAAGGTTGGACCACAAACCCCGCAGGCTGGCTCCTTCAGGATTCCGACTCAGCTTCTCTTGTTCTTCGTCTGCCGAAGGCTCGTGTTGCTCTTGGGGATACATGCGCGCGCCATCGCTCTCGTTGTCCCACCAGGTCATGCCCAGATATGTGGCCACCATGTTGGTGCCGGGATGCATGTGGCAGGTCATGCATTGTGAAGTAGGAATTTGACTGGTGAACTGATGCTTGATCGGGTGACCTGATTCATTCTTCGGAATATTCGGGTCGCCGGTTTGCGATGTGCCGGAGTTTCCGGCCTTGTGATAATCAGCGGAATGCGCCGCAGCACGATCGTTGGCATAGATAACGTGGCAAGCAGAACACCCGGACGAGCGATAGTCGCCGGGGTGATCGTTGCTGCCGAGGAAGTTCAATGTCGGATCGTGCAGACGAGTCTTTTGTATTCCCAGGAAGACTGGATCGGTGCGTTGAGCTGTGCCGAATCCGCGCGCGCTTAGACCCTTGTCCGGCTTACCGGGATCTTCATCGCGGTCGGGCAAGCCAACTTCGAGACGCCGTTTCCCGCCGCGTTCGAAAACGCGCAGCACGTTCCCAGGCTGCGAAATCTCCCAACGTGGTATGGGATCAATGAAGTCGAGCAACCCTTTGGTGCGCTGCTCTTCCGCCGAGGGTTTCGGAGTTTGAATTAGAGTCTGCGGTGCACCGTTTTCGCCATAGCTTTCGCCGAAGCGCGTGTCTTTGAGAGGAAAGCCGCCATTGTTGTAAAGCGCTGCGCCCCATAACATCGCGCCATGCGTCATCATGCTGCGGGCGACGTTCTTTGATTCGAGATCGTGGCAGGCACTGCCGCCGCATGTCTTCGTTGCGACGCGCAGATCGCCGGGATTGACGAAGCGAACAAACTCCCAACTCTCACGCGCCAGCAGAGTGTAGGTGCGCTCAGGGTTTGCACCAGTGTATTTGCCGTCTCGCTGCCATTCGGCAGGAAATTTTGCGCGGACGTGGGCCTCATTCTTGATTTGTTGGATCGACTTGGGATCGTTGCTTGTTTTCCGCGGCATGGGGTTGCCGCCGTGGCAGCCGGTGCAGGTGAGTCCCACGGCGTCCTTACCGTCGTTCAACTTTTCCAGCGTCTCGGTGGTGCCGTATTTGTGCATCGGCTCGATGTCGCCGTGACAGCTGACACAGCCATCGAGCTTGGGGCTTTGCGTTGTCTGACCTTCAGCTGCGATTCGAATGAGAGGTTTTGACGAACGCCATATTGTTTGATTCGATTTTCGATCTATGATCCTTGCGCTAGACTTCATACATTCGGGATCGGAAAAAACGGTCAAGCCGATCGCAACGCTGAGCAATAATCCAACAACAGTAAAGGCAGATCGGGTTGTCGTCATGGCTTCAGATGAATGAAATTAAACACAGAGGCACCGAGAACACAGAGGACGCACAGAGAGGGATTACGTGTCATAGCCCACTATCTTTCTGCGAATACCATTCTTGAGCAACTCAACATTGAAATTAATCAACAGTCCCAGTCGCTATCCTCCAACTCGAAGATACGTCAACAACTGCGCATGGTGGATCGGCGCGAGAGCTGCGATCGATTTCACTTCAACAGCTACAAGTCCGCCGACGAGGATATCGACTCTATATATCCGCATTCGAGCCGAATTCCCTTGTACTCCAATGGCAAGGGATATTCATATTCGAACTTGACACGCCTCAGGAATAATTCGTGACACAAACACTTTCTATAAGCTGATTCCAGGAGGCCCGGTCCAAGTTTTCTGTGAACTTCAATTGCCGCGCCGATAATTTCGTGAGTCAGCTGATTTATAGGGGAATACATTCTTTGTCCTCCGCATTCTTTCTCTGTGCCACCTTTGCGTGCTCTGTGTCTCTGTGGTGGCTTCTAAAAGTTAAGAACTAAGCGGTAAACAAAGCGGCCCCCTCGATCTACTCAAAACACCAGCTTCAATTGCGCGAACAGCGAATACAGCGGCTTGCTTGGATTGATCACATCCGGTTCACAGAAATCGCCAACGTTCGGCGGACAGTTGCGCGAACGGTCGGTAAAAATATCGCGGAAGCCACCACCGGTCTGCAGCGTGGCGGCGCCAAACGTCATCGTCACGTTGTTTATCAGGAACGGCCGGTAGGCGACGCCGAGACTGTAATCAAAACCAATGTCGTGACGAATCCGGTTCTGAAACAACACATACTCCAACGGCTCAGTTCGATGAAACCGAAGATAGTTAACGTTAAATACCGCCTTGATCCGCTGAGTCACTTCGGCGTCGACACCGGCGTTATAGATGAAGATTCCGGGATTTACAAAATTCGCCTGGCCCTGAGTTTTACTGCTGCGGAGAGTTGGCAGGATGCTATTGGGTTGCACCAGGCCGACACCTGTCTGAGTTAAACGTATGCCGTTGCGATTCCAGTAGGAGAATTGCCCGCCAACGAAATTCGGGTCATCGAAGATCGCGTCGAACCCCGTGGCCTTATCGTCAACCGGATTTGAATCGCCCTGTGCAAAGAAGAATGAACCCTTGAAACGCAAATAATCGCGATCTACAGACGCCTCGAGCGCTCCCATGTTTGATCTCACCTTCACCTTGCGACCGGCGATTGGATTTCGATCGTCGCGTCCAAACGCGTAGTAATAAGCATGCGACAGATTAAGCTTGCCCAGGTGGCCGTCGCCGCTCAGGCCCAGGTAACCAACCTTGATGGCATGCGGACGAACGTCACCGATTAAAGCCGGCCGTACCAAAAAGCCGTTGCGATCATACTCAATGCTGCGGCGATCGTCGTTGTAGTGGACACTTCCCTGAATTGTGTATCCCTTGCGAATGAAATCCTGCCGAAACACGTTTGCGAGGTACACGTTCTGATGACGCGTGTCGAGCCGGTTGAGTCCGCTATTGGTGTCCTTCTCAAGCATGGAAAAATATGCCGCGTTAAATTGAAGTCGATTGTTCGCGGCAGCGCCGAAGAAACGAATCCCGAGATTATTATCTGAGAAAATGAAACCGCGAAAATCGGACACAAACGGTTGAATGCCCGCGCGCACGGAAACGAAATCGTAGTTTGCATTTACGTCCCACAGTTTCACTTCGGCAAATGCCTCTTCAAACGAGACATGTGTGTCGGTGCGGTTGGTGCCGCGCCTGACGTCAATATTCACGACGCCGTTTTCACGCGCGTTAAGATAGTTTGGAATGCTGAAGGTTGGCGAAATTTTGATGGCCCAATCGCGCGGCTTAAAGGTTGAGTCTCCATGAAACAGCTCGAAGCTAAGCTGGATCGTTTCGCTTGCCGCAAATTGTTCGGGTTGACCGAAAAACTCGGCGCTGCCGGGCTCATCGGTGCTCGCATCGGAGGGAGTTGGCGCGCGTCTTTGTTCTACTCCGGTGGTGCTAACGGCCGACAGGATCATGAAAAGCTCGTTGCCCTTTATCGGGTAATCCCCTTTTAATTTGCTCTGGTTGTAAGGGTCCCACCAACGGCCGCGCTTGAAGGGAATGTCGCGGCCGCGCGCCGCTCGATCGCCATAACGGTCGTATTCAGGGAAGCCAACACGCCAGCGATCACGCGCTTCCCTTCTCGATTGATCTGTCTGTGGTTCGGATGGAACAGTTTCGCGCCCGGCATGTCCGGTTGGTTTATCGCCAGATCCATTAAAAATCTCCCTGACTTCAACTTGATCAAGCGGAATATCAACCACCGTGTCTTTGCCGGCTTCGACTACGACATTCTCCAGCACCTCACCGCGCGGCAGCGCAAACTCGCCGTAGTTTTTGTCCCTGTCAAACTTTGCAACGTGCGCAGGGCCCACTGCAATACGATAAGCGCCGGCAGCTAATCGCAATGAGTAACTACCATCGGGGGCGCTGCGTGTACGTTTCCATTTGCCGGTAACCTGGTTAGTTGCGACGACCGTCACACCCGCGACCAGCCCTCCCGAAGCTACCCGCACCGTGCCTCTAAGACGCCCGGGCTGCTGGGCCAACAAGGAAAGGCCGAGCGCGTGCAGCAGTGCGGCGAAGCCAATCAAAATTAGAAACTTTTTTGTCACTGGGAATCGCAGAACGCTTGTTTGCCTTGTAACATACGGCCAACACTGAGGCAACGGAAATTACAGAACCGAGCGCGGTAGCCCCGGATCCTAAAAAGCCACTTCCGTGTAAGCGGTCTTCTCATACCTAGAATTATCAGTAAAGTAGACTCCAAGATCCGCCGCTACCGCGCTCGGTTCTGTAAGCGCCTCCGCTAACACGCTACGCGGAAACATGAATCTACAGCCGCTGCAGGCTTTGTGATACATTGATCGCCGGTTATCCAACGTCGTTCGACCACCCTTTACGATGGCTGTAGGTTTAGTTCCCCATTTCCATCCGCGGCAC
>DATLBQ010000196.1:0-4649 GCA_035526805.1 Pyrinomonadaceae bacterium | reverse complement strand
GTACTCACTGCACACAGTCGTAATTATTGCGGCGCCGGTCGGCGTAACCAATTCGCCGACGACGTCAGTTGAATAAAACGGCACGCCCTTAAGTAGTTCCGCAACGGCGGGTGGCGGCACCGGAAAGCGGCCGTGATCCATAGCAACCGTGCCACTGCCGACATGAAGAGGCGAACTCACGAAGCGCTCAACGCCCAGGAGCTCGAAGCAAATCGCAGCGCCCACCACGTCAATGATCGCGTCGAGTGCTCCCACCTCGTGAAAATGGATTTGTTCGACGGGCAGGTTGTGAATTCGCGCTTCAGCCTCTGCGAGGCGCGAAAATATCTTTGCCGCTCGCTTTTTCACTTCATCCGAGAGACTCGACTCGTAAATGATTTTGAAAATATCCGCCAGGTGCCGGTGAACGTGTTCGTGGGCGGTGAAGACGCGGGCGTACGTCGCGCTTATTCCAGACCGATCCACCGTTTCGAAGTCGATTGAGTAACCGTCGACGCCAAGCATTGACAGCTGCTGCTTAAAAATGTCGGGCTCAACGCCGGCAGCTAACAGTGCTCCGAGAATCATGTCACCGCTGGCGCCGGCGAAACAGTCGAAATAAAGAGTCTTCATAAATTAGTAAATGGTGAATCGTGGATAGTAATAGTTATAACGTTCAGTACACCGCTTCTCCTATTTACTACTTACGATTCACCTATCAGCGGCACCACCTCGCCGGCCATACCAGTCAACACTTCATCGCAGAGCGTTGAGAGCGGCGTTCGTTCAGGGTTCACTTCACATATGAACGCCCCGGCCTTGTTAGCGATCTCTGGGAGACTTGCCGCAGGATAAACCAGCGCCGAAGTGCCGATCACAAAACATAGTTCACACCTGGCCGCGCGCGCAGCGGATAGTTCAAATGCGCCGTCAGGTAACATCTCGCCAAACAGTACTACGTCGGGACGCAGCCACTCCCCGCAACCGGCGCACGCATCGGGACGCTCAGCTCCGACAATCTCGTAACTTGCCCGACAGCTCACACAACGTGCACGCCAAATGTTGCCATGTAGTTCGATCACGTCGCGAGATCCCGCCTTCTGATGCAGCCCATCCACATTCTGAGTCACGAGAGTGAATTGCGGAAATCGATGCTGCCAGCGCACAAGTTCATAGTGCGCCGGATTTGGCCGCAACGATTGCAGAAGATTTCGCCGGTAATCAAACCATTCCCAAACCCTTGGCAGGTCCTGTTGGACCATCCGGGCTGAGGAGATGACGTCGAAGGGCATCCCCTTCCACACCGCCGTCTTTCCACCGCTGCGAAATGTCGGTACGCCTGACTCTGCGGAAATGCCCGCGCCCGTGAGCACCATAACGCTCTGGGCGCGCGCAAAACGTTTGCGCAATTCTTCCGAAATTCGAACTGCTTGCCGAGTTTGCATGGGAAGCTGGATGGTAACAGAGTGCGGTCTTCAAGTGTCAAGGAGGTGTCCTGATGCGCCTCTTTTTGGAGTGCGCTGACAGGTCAGCGCACTCCAAAAGTAGCGTCTCTTCGCTGTTACCTGACAGCTACGTTATACTCAGCGCTTTTCCAGACTCGTGTATCGCGCAAAGAAGCGAGGACCATAACCACCAGTGACCTTAGTTCAAATACAGGATCGTTTGAAACAGGCAATGCGCAAAGCCGCACTCGAGCTTTTCGGGATCGAAATAGAGCAGTTGCAGGCCGAGATACCACCGCGTCCGGAGCTCGGTGATCTCGCCTTTCCGGTCTCGTTTGAACTGGCAAAACTGATCAAACAAGGCACCGGAGTGAAAACAGCTCCGCGCGCGATCGCGGAACAATTGAAAGCCAAAATCGAGAACTCTGCTGAGGTTGCGCGAGTCGAGGTCGCCGGCGCCGGTTACCTCAACGTGTTTTTTGATCGCGCCAGACTCCTCTCATCGTTTGTCCCCGAAACACAACCCCAGTCTGTTGAGTCATCATCGGTCGTCGATCGCCCAAAGAAGATGGTCGAGCACACCAGCATTAATCCAAACAAGGCTGCGCACATCGGGCACGTACGCAACGCGGTGTTAGGCGACACGTTCGTCAGAATTCTTCAGGCAGCTAATGAACGGGTGGAGATCCAAAATTACATCGATAACACGGGCGTGCAGGTGGCTGACGTAGTTGTCGGCTTCATGCACATCGAGAAGTTGAGCCTCGACGAAATCAAAGCGCTCGACACTTCCCTGCCTGCCACACGTCCGTTTGATTACTACTGCTGGGATCTCTACACCAGAGTCGGTTTGTTCTATCGCGGCGGTGATGCGACCGGCACGCCACTTCCAGAACGTCTCAAACTTCGCACTGACGTTTTGCATGCACTCGAAGCAGGAAACAATTCAATTGCCGAACTCGCGGATTACGTCGCCACCCGAAATGTTGAATGCATACTCGACACCATGGAGCGCCTCGGTATCCGTTATGACCTGCTGGCACGCGAGTCAGACATCCTGCACCTGCATTTTTGGGATCGTGCGTTTGAGTTGATGAGAGACGCTCAGGTCATTCACCTTCAGACTGAGGGAAAGCACGCAGGCTGTTGGGTGATGCCGTTTGAATCACACACCGGAACCGACGAGCATGAGTCTGACAAGATCATTGTTCGTTCCAATGGAACAGTCACCTACACAGGTAAGGACATCGCCTACCAACTATGGAAACTCGGCCGGCTCGGGCTCGACTTCAACTACAAACCCTTCCGTTCGTATGGGGACGGACAGGTTGCCTGGGTAACCACGACTGAACCAAACGCAGAAATATTGCCTGAGGTTCCACGTCCGAATTTCGGCGGCGGAGTTAAGGTCTATAACGTCATCGATTCGCGCCAGGCGTATCCGCAGGAGATCGTGGCGCGCGGTGTTGCCGCCGTCGTTCCCGATGTTGGTGCGGACGCAAGTGTTCACTTCGGCTACGAAATGGTCGCGCTGTCGCCGCGCGCCTGTGAAGAGCTTGGGATAGAGTTAAGCGATGACGACCGCGCGCGGCCGTTCATCGAAATGAGCGGACGCAAAGGCCTGGGCGTAAAAGCGGATGACTTGATTAACAGACTTGAAATCGAGGCTCTGCGCGAAGTTTCCTCGCGCCACCCCGAGCTATCGGCGGACCAGCAAGAAGCAACAGCCCATGAAATCGCGGTTGGAGCGTTGCGATATTTCCTGCTGAAGTTTACGCGCAACTCCGTTATTGCGTTCGACTTCAAAGAGGCTCTTTCGTTTGAAGGCGAGACTGGACCCTATTGCCAGTATGCGGCCGTGCGCGCGAATTCGATTTTCCGCAAGCTTGATACTGAGACAATTAACAGAGCGGAAGCACTAATAAGGACTACGACTGCTGCAGGAGGTAGTTCTTTGAAGTTAGCTGATGTTCTGGAGGATGAGGCAGGCACAGAAATTTGGTCGCTGGTAATGCTTGCCGAGCGGCTCGACGAAGTAATGGATCAATGCGCAGCGTCGGCAGAACCGGCGAACCTGGCAAAGTACACCTTCACACTCGCGCGCGCTTTTAATCTCTTTTACCATCGTCACAGAATAATCAGCGAAGAGGATGAAACGAAACGAGCGCTGTTGATTGTGGCAGCCAACATCGCACGCCGACGGTTGACCGCGGCCCTGGCCACCCTCGGCATTGCAGTACCGGAGAGGATGTAGTTCAGCGGCTGCGCCGCCTGATGTGCGGAAAGGCTCTGCCTTCCCGATCAAACTTATTTCAATTGAGGCTATGCCTCGAAGGCTTGAGGCATAGCCTCGAGAAACTTGAGCCGCGTTACGGAAAGCCACAGGCTTTCCGCACATCAGGCGGCTGAGCCGTTCGGATGCGACTCAATTTTTCGGCAAATCGAGCGCTGTACTTTTAATAAAACCTAAGAGTATAAAAGAGTGTCATGTTAATCGTAATGAAAGCAGATGCGACCGAGGGGCAGGTTCAGGCCGTTGTGCGCGTCATCGAAGATCTTGGTTATCGCGCGCACCCGATGCCCGGTGCCTCACGCACGGCAATCGGCATCACCGGTAATCCCGGTGCCGTCGACCCTTCACACTTTGAGAACCTTCCCGGAGTTTCGGAAGCGGTCCGGGTCAGTAAACCTTACAAACTAGTGACCCTCGATCTGCGTTCCGACAAGACTGTGGTTCAGGTGGGCGATGCGACCATTGGTGGCGAGGAATTGGCGATAATCGCCGGCCCGTGTGCCATAGAAAGCCGGGACCAGGCGTTTGTAGTGGCCGAAGCTGTGCGCCGGAGTGGCGCTAAGTTTTTCCGTGGCGGGGCGTTTAAGCCGAGGACTTCGCCATACGCCTTCCAGGGCCTCGGCGAAGCTGGTCTGAAGATACTCGAGGAAATTCGCGAGAGCTATGGTTTGAAAATAGTGACGGAAGCGTTGGACGAAGCGGGCGTGGATCTTGTCGAACGGTATGCCGACGTAATTCAGGTGGGCGCGCGTAGCATGCAAAACTTCACGCTCTTGCGCCGCGTGGGCAAATCGCGTTTGCCGGTGCTGTTGAAACGAGGCTTGTCGGCAACGCTGGACGAATGGTTGCTAGCTGCCGAGTACATCATGTCGGAAGGAAATTATCAGATTATTCTCTGTGAACGCGGGATCCGAACTTTTGCGCAGCACACC
>DATLBQ010000195.1:0-20468 GCA_035526805.1 Pyrinomonadaceae bacterium | reverse complement strand
CTGGTTGAGTGCAAGTGATTGGCTGGAACCGCGGGCGTCCCCGCCCGCAATGAGCGCACAGCGCGAACTTCTTTTCGTCCCTAAGAGGTCAACTTGAGCAACAGCTTCGATCCAGCCTCTAATCTCAAACTACATTCCCTTAATTCACTCTCACCATCCGACGCCCAAAAAGAATTTCTCAAGTGCTGCGGCTCAAAGAACTGGGCGCAGCGAATGGTCGCGGAACGGCCCTTCAGGAGTTTGGATCAATTGATTGGAAGTAGTGATCGCATCTGGTGGTCGCTCGAAGCCGCCGACTGGCTCGAAGCGTTTCATAGTCATCCGAAAATCGGAGAGAAAAAGGCGGCAGCGACGATTGCTGCTCAATCTCAGAAGTGGTCTGAAGACGAACAATCAGGCACGCGCGAGGCAACAGCGGGAACAAGGGTTGAGCTGACGGAGCTAAATAACGCTTATGAGAAAAAGTTTGGCTACATCTTTATAGTTTGTGCATCGGGAAAAAGCTCTGAAGAAATGCTCAGAATTCTGCGGGGACGATTGCAAAACAACGCAGACGAAGAGTTCAGGATCGCAGCGGCCGAACAGTCAAAGATTACACAACTGCGATTAAGAAAACTCGTTGCGGTCGGCACCTAGGCTCTTTTGGAGTGCGCTGGCCTGACAGCGCTTGGTCGGTTGCGACCTGTCGCAACCTAATCACACTGAACCTAATGCAAGGTGCCGGCGTCAAAGCCGCCGCAGACCAAAGCGTTGACAGATCAGCGCACTCCGAAAAAGTTGATTGTTAATCGTGGTCCGTTGGCAGTTGTTTGATGGTAAACTGCCGTTAAGTATCACCACGGACTTGGAATCCGATGAGCACCATCTCAACACACATACTCGACGTGTCACGTGGCGCGCCCGCAGGTGGAGTTGCGGTCCGGCTGGATCTTCAGAACACGAACGAGACCTGGACGGAGTTAAGTCATGCCTGGACCGACGAAGACGGCAGAGTTAAGCCGTTCTTTCTCGTCGAAGAGCCGCTGCAGCGTGGCATCTACCGCCTGGTATTCGATACCGAGCATTATTTTTCCGAGCTCGATATCGAGTTTTTTTATCCGCAGGTGACGATCGTGTTCAAAGTCGCGGACGCGGCGCAGCACTATCATGTGCCGTTGCTGATCAGCCCTTATGGCTACTCTACCTATCGCGGCAGCTAGCTCTAAAAAGTTTTGGAGTGCGCTGACCTGTCGGCGCTTTGGTCGCCCGTGATCTGTGACGGACGGGGTTACGCTAATGACACTCGATCCGACGCTAAGCGAATGGCTTAACCTGATCTTCCGCTGGATACACGTGTTTGCCGGCATCATGTGGGTGGGCACGACATACTATTTTACCTGGCTCGATGCGCGCCTGACGGAAGAAGAAAAGGCAGTCGCGAATACAGCCGGCTCTGCGCAAATCTGGATGGTGCACAGTGGCGGTTTTTATGTTGTCGAAAAACGTAAAGTGCCGGATCTCGTTTCGCGCACGCTGCATTGGTTTCGATGGGAAGCAGGCACGACCTGGCTAAGCGGGTTTGCCCTGTTGGTGCTGGTCTATTACCTCGGCGGCGGCGCGCTGGTCGATCCTGACGTCTGCGATATCAGCGTCGGCGCCGCGGTCGCTGTTGGAGTGGGAGCGCTCGTGGGGGGCTGGATTGTCTACGACTTGATGATGCTTTCGCCGCTCAGGAGAAACGAGCAGGCGTTTGCAGTGATCGCCTTTGCGATGATCGTGGGCGTGACCTACGCCTTGACGCGCACCTTTAGCGGACGCGCAGCTTACATCCACGTCGGCGCGATTTTTGGAACGATCATGGCTGCGAATGTGTGGATGCGCATCCTGCCGGCGCAGAAAAAAATGATTACGGCGATCAATGAAGGACGAAAGCCCGACGATGCGCTGAGTGCTCAAGCAAAACTGCGTTCGAAACAAAATACGTTCATGGCCGTGCCGGTTGTGTTCATCATGATCAGCAATCACTTCCCCGGCGTTACCTACGGCGAACGCTACAACTGGGTCGTGCTTTCGGTTCTTATTCTCGTGGGATGGGTTGCCGCGAAGTTCATTAGACGCGCGTAGTAGGACAGACATTCCTGTCTGTCCCTTTTCCGATAAAACTCTCTACCGAAACGGAGACAGGCAGGAATGCCTGTCCTACTTACTTCGCCAACGGGAAGATCGGCTCGATATCGACGGGCACGTCCTTCAGTCGATCGAGCGCGCCCTGCATCGGCGGGCGGATTAACGAATACTTATCAAGCATCGCCTTTGCCGTGTCGTAAGATCCTTCCGCTTCGAGCGTCAGCAAATCGTGCGTCAGCTTTTGTACTGCTTCTCTAATCTTTGTTTCGTCAACACTGAATTTGCCGGTGCGTTCGTCGAACTTAATCGCGCCCTCATCGGTGAAGTAGTTGAACTGCATGGCCACGCCACGCGCGTGCGATTCGGTAAGACCAAACCTGACTGAGCGAAACATGCTTGCGAGATAGGTAGTGTAAAGCGTGCGCTGCATTTGCTTATCAATTACTCCTTTGTCAATCAAATACTGCAACGCCCAAAGTCCGGTAACGTCGGCTTTCGCTTCTTCGATCGCAGAGTAGAGTTCCTTCAGCTGCAGGCGCACCGTGGTCGCTTGCCCGCCAACCGTAATATTGTGTGGCCCAAGTCCGTGCATCAACTCGTGCATAAGTATGTGCGTGAAAAACGAATCGAAGGCGACCGCCTGCTGCTGTGCAGGAGAAAGCACGACGCGGGTAATCGGAATCAGGACCTTGTTGAACTTCGCGTCCTGAACGTTTTTCAACATGATTCGCGCCGAACCTTTTTCCTTCACCACTCTTTCGTCGTTGGGAAGATTGAACGCGGCGGTTTGTACGCCATTATTCCCTTCACCCGATGTGAAGACTTCATTTACCACGCGCATCGGCGACGACGCTCCCAATTTTGGATTTCGGTAACGCGCTTCGAGCGGCAGATTGTTTTCCAACTCCTGCAGATGCTGGCTGAACTTTTCAAGCTTCAAGCTCTCCGCCGTGTCTGTCAGCGTAACGTAGGCTTCGAAACCAGCCTTGTATCCGAAGAGTTCGTCTTCATACGTTTCATAGGGCCCAATCGTCAGGTCGATTGGCGCTTTGAGATCCATCCAGGCAACGTCGCTCGCGTAATAATCGTTTGACGCAAAAGCGTCGGCACGCTTGATCAGGAAGTCCTTCAACGTGGAATTCGTCGTCAACGCCGCCGCTTCGCGCAGCAACTTCGCGGCAGGTTCGAGAAACTCGCGATACTCTTCGCTGTAAGGCACCGTCATCAGTTTGCCACTCGGGTCGCGGCGAATCGTATAGAAGTAACCGGTAGCTTTCTCTTTGTCGGTTGGCGGCAATCCGTTGAGCCACACGTTGAATTCGTCCTTAGTTATATTGTCCGGATAGAAATTCGCGTGCGACGGCTTTTCGCGTGGCACCCCTTCAATGAAAGGCTCATTGCTGTCGAGACGTGACCATGGACCGTCGTTAATCAGAAAATAATGCAGGCGTTGCCGCCCGACCGCGGTGGTGTCGGCCTGCAACTTTTTGTGAAGTTCGTCGTTGCCGCTCCAAAGTTGACGCAAAAATAATGGGTCAAGCAATTTTGCCGCGGCGATAATTTTGTCCAAGGCCTTCCGGTCGCTTGGCGATAAGCGTGCGGTGTCCGCAGTCAACACAGTAGGAGCGAAGCGGCTAATCTTGTTTGCCAGTTCCGGGTCACCCGCCATTTTCTTAGCGCCGCGTCGCTGCATGCCTGAAATGTTAGCGATAAAAAGCGTTGTCGCAAGTATCAGGAAAACACTGACTCTCATTTCGACCTCCACAAAATCTCAAGCAGTTCAGAGTTCAAACTTTAGTTTGTCCTACAGTCCGCAAGAGCAAGCTAAAGCTTGAACTCTCAACTACCAGTCCTGACCTACAGGCTCTGTCTATTGTTCAAAATTCTTACAAACGAACCAGAGCGCAATTCGGCTACCGTAAGTCCCGAAAGCTTCGTCGCTTCTTCTTCCGTCAGAGCGCCACAGTTAATCGCGCGCAGGAAATAGTTCAGCAAGCCCTGACCGGTCGCCGCGTCGTCAAAAACGTCGCCAACCAACGTAGCTTTCGCCGCCTTGTCCACAAAGTTCTTCAAACGCTCCGAGGCTGCATCAAGACTTTCGAGAAAGAAGGCATAGACGGCGGCGTAGCGGGTGGGTAGTTGAGCCGGATGCAAGTCCCAGCCCTGATAAAAGGCGCCTTCGAGGGAATGTTGAATGTGATCAAAGTGTAGTTTCCAGGCGCGATGGACTACGGTGCGATTTTCCGCGATTTGTTCTGGCGTCAGCGGTGGCCCGCCTTCGGTAAATCGATGCGGCGCTACCGGCATGATGTTTGTGGCGCCATCCGAAAGCCAAATCCCGGTGCCCGCAAAAGAAACCTGCATCATGTGTTTCGCGAAGTCACAAGCCGGATGCATCATGTGTTGATGTGCGGCCGTGATACTGCAGCTGGCCGTGTAATCGTAGGTCCCGAAGTGAGCGGCAATACAGCGACCACGCGCCGCGGCTAGCAATAACGGCAGATTGATGTCGCCCCGCGAATTGATGATCGACTGCGTCGTCTCAATCATCATTTCCAGTTTGAGCGAACCCGCGGCCAGACCGGTTTTACTTTCAAGCAAATCAAACAGGTCAGCCAGCGCGCCGACCTGCTCTGGAATGGTAATCTTCGGTTGGGTAACAACAAAATTCTCAGGCAGGCTCCCGTCCGATTTCTCAAGCAATGTCGAAACAAAAATATCGAGCGTACGCATGCTACGGGCGCGAAGCTCTTCAGTAAACGGTTTTATGCGAATGCCGATGAATGGCGGCAAGGTGGCGCTCAGCATTCCTTCCGCCACTTCGATGGCGGCTGACGCAGCGTGCCCATCTTCCTCGTCATCAGGCCGATTACCATAGCCATCTTCAAAGTCGATGCGAAAGTCTTCCACCGGCTCGCGCCGTAGTTTTTCGGTGACGCGGTTGTAGATCGCATGGGCCAGCCAGGCGGTTTTGTTTTCCTGTCGCACCAGTTCGCCATTCGCATCGAGTCGAGTTATCAGACCACTGTCTTCTTCCGGCGACTCCGGCAATTCGTCGGAGCCGCTCAAACCGATGGCTCTGGCAAAGCTGAGAAAGTCCGGGGCAAATTGATCCAGCGACCGCCGCGCGAGGGCACCCAAACGTGTCGCCGAATCAGACTTAAACAGATGCGCACCGCCATAGACGGTATGCACCGGCTGGCGCTTACCGGTTTCGCCGGGATATTGTCCAGCGAACGCATTGTTTGCCTGTTGAAGCCTGGCTCCTAACTCCCTAGTGGAACTATCGGACAGAGAGGTTTTCATCGATCTCCCGACCACCTTCGACTGTAAGCGTGAAGCGACTTTATTACAGGTGGCAGGAAAGTAAAAGGCACGAGAGGAGCTGGATATACGCAACCGCAGTTGTCGCACTAAAGCTGAAAAAGCGCAGCGGCCCGGACTGAATCACTAAAAAATGAATTCGACTTACAAGTGGAATTAACATGCACCAGGACAACGGCGTAAAGTGAACTATGAACATTGACTCGTCCCGCCTGAGGGATATAATCCCAGCGCAACGCCAGTGGTCCAGCCGCACCTTCACGCGTCGCTATTTGAGTCCAGCCGTCGTTTTTTAAAAACCCGAGGAGGTATCGCGTCGTATGCTAAATAGAACGAACCAATCCAACATCACGATCCCGGAATATTCCGCCCCTGCTCAGCGTTTCCTGAGTAGAAAGACTATCGGTCTTGCCACCGCTACTGTCTTGTTAATGGCGAGCGCCTTGTTTGGGCAAACCTTTCGCGGAACTATCCTCGGCACCGTTACCGACCCTAACGGTGCTGTTGTTCCTCTCGCCAGCGTCAGCGCAAGAAACATCGCTACCGGGATCGAACGAACAACTAACAGCGATGAGTTTGGCAACTACTCGATAGCGGAGTTGCAGACGGGCACTTATGAAGTGAAAGTTGAAAAGTCAGGCTTTCAGAGTTCGACGGTGACGGGAGTGTTGGTGGAAGTGTCAGCGGAGCGGCGCGTGGATGTTACGCTAACCGTTGCCGGCTCTCAGGCCACCGTCACCATCGCCTCCAGCGCTCAGGTTGAAACCACCAGCAACACGCTGGGCGGCACGATCACCTCTCGGGCGGTTGCCGATCTGCCGGTTAATGGCCGCGACTTCACCAAGTTTCTGGTCATGGTTCCCGGCGCGACTGGAGATCCATCGGGCGCCACCGACTCTCCCGGATCGTTCGGCTTGTTTAGCGCCAACGGTAATCGCGGCCGCGCGAACAACTTCCTGCTCGACGGCACCGACATGAATGACGGTTATCGCAATCTGCCGGCAATCAATGAAGCCGGCGTGTTTGGGACGCCTGCCACAATCCTTCCCGTTGAAGCGATCGCCGAAGTCGCGGTCCTTTCAAACTTCGAAGCCGAATACGGCAGAAACTCAGGCGCCATCGTCAACATCGTTACCAAGTCAGGCACAAATACTGTTCACGGCTCGCTCTTCGAATTCGTCCGTAATGACAAACTCGACGCCCGCAACGTTTTCAATCCCAAACCCGACCCGCAAACGGCGTTTCGAAATAATCAGTTTGGAGGGTCACTGGGTGGTCCAATCGCTCGCAATCGCACCTTCTTCTACGTTGCTTACGAAGGGCAACGCGAACGCGTGGGTCTAAACTCAACAGCGCGTGTCCCAGACCCCGGAGAAATCGCTGACCTGGGCGGGCCGACGAATCCGGTTATTACGAGCTTGCTGGCGCGCAATCCGTGGCCTGCGCCTAATCGTCCCCTACCTTTGTTTGACAATAGCGGCGCACCAAACCTTTTTGTGACCACGCGCGCTTTGAATGACGTGGATAGCTTCATCGGCAAAATCGATCACTCGTTTGACAAAGATAATCAACTCACTGGCCGGTATTTTTACGGCACAAGCGATCAATCATTTCCGTTGGCGATCCTGGCCGGCAACGTCCTGCCAGGCTTCAACACCGTCACACCGACAAAAGTTCATCTGCTTTCGCTCTCTTATTTGCAAATTCTTTCACCCACGCGGGTGAACGAGTTGCGCTTTGGTTACAACCACTTCAAGGAGGGCTTCTTTCCCGAAGACGGTGACTTCGATCCGAGCTCGATTGGTCTGAACACGGGGATCACCAATCCGCAGGACTTCGGACTGCCGCTGATACGTATTCATGACGACCTCGGCATCGCCAACATCGGCGCCACGCTCTCCGTGCCACGCGCTCGCACCGACATTAATTATCAATTGATCGACAACTTCTCCTTGAAACGCGCGCGACACGATCTGAAGTTCGGTTATGAGTTTCGCCGCACGACCGTCAGCCAGTTCTTTGACGCCGGCTACCGCGGCCGTCTGGATTTCGATTCGCTGGCGGACTTTCTGGCCGGCAATCTCGGCGGTGGACGTGCAGCTCGCGGAGACTCAAACCGCAACACATTCCAGAACTCGCATGCCGGTTATTTGCAAGATACTTTTCGCTGGAATCCGCGGACAACTTTGAACCTTGGTTTGCGTTGGGATTACTTCGGCGTCATCGGCGAAAAGAATAATCTCCTCAGCAATTTCGATCCTACGAGCGGTTTGGTGTTGGTTGGTTCATCGGGCCTGCCGCGTTTGTATCAACGTGATTGGAACAACTTTTCACCGCGTCTCAGTTTTGCCTGGGACATCAAGGGCAAAGGCAAGACTGTCCTGCGCGCGGGGTGGGGCTTGTTCTATGATGCATTCTCGCAAGACTTCTTCGCCGGACAACTCCCATTCAACACTTTCAATCCGGGTCCGGCGTTCAATCCCGTCGGTCCCGCGCCAATATTGTTCTCGTTTTCAACAACCGGCCCGATACAGAACGGCGTGCCGATATTCAGCGACTTCCTCGACTCAGACGTGTTCGCGGTTGATCCAAAGTTGGGCACGCCCTACGTGCAAAACTTCAATCTCAATCTGCAACGCGAGCTGTTTAAAGACGGCGTTTTGGAAGTGGGTTATGTCGGCTCACACGGCACGAAGCTTTTTCGCTATCGCGACATCAATCAGCCTGCGAACCCGAGCGTATCCTCCGCGCGACCATTTGATAACGGGCCTTTTGCGCCTTCCGGCGGCACGTTCTTCTACGTCAATCATCTTGAGACGTCGGCAAACTCCAGCTATAACGCATTGCAAACGAGCTTTACCTTGCGCAATCGTCGTGGTTGGACATCAGCGATTAACTACACCTGGTCGCACTCTATTGATAATGCGTCCGATGGTCAGGATTACGTCGCGAACGCCACCCAACCGGACAATAGTTATCGCGCAGATCTCGAACGCGGCAACTCAAACTTTGATAGCCGGCATCGGTTCGTAGTCACGGCCAGTTACAGTATTCCAAACTTCGCGAAGGCCCATCCCCGCCTCGGTGACGGTTGGCAACTGAATACAGTCGTCACTGTGCGCAGTGGCAATCCGTTTCATCTGACGTTGTTTGATGATTACAACAACACGGGTGAGTTTTTCCCGCGGCCTGATATCGTAGGTGATCCCTATGCGGGTACACACGCTCCCGACCGGTTCATCAACTTATCTGCGTTCAAAGTGCCATGCACTCTTGATCCGGCCGGCGATGGCAGCGCCGCTTCATGCCTTCCCGGAACCTGGCACTTTGGCTCGCTGGGACGCAACGCCTTGCGTGGGCCAGGGTACAAGAATGTTGACTTCTCAGTCTTCAAGGACACCCCGATTACTGAAAGTGTGAAAATTCAACTGCGCGCTGAGATTTTCAACCTTTTCAATCACCCAAACTTTTCTAACCCGCTGTTGCCGAGTTTTGCCGCAGACATGACTTCCAGCATTGATCCGGTAACGGGCCGCGGAACCGGCTTTCTGCCGATTACCGTGACCCCGGACGTCGGTATTGGAAATCCATTTCTCGGCGGCGGCGGTCCGCGCGACATCCAGTTGGCGGTAAGACTGGTCTTTTGACGAAGTCAGGCTGGCACCGAACAGCAAAATCAAATCGGCCACCGTCAATCGTTTCGACGGTGGCCGCTTCCGCGCTTTGGTAGCGCTACGGGCACTTGCGCCCGTGATCTCTGTTATTGAACAGAGTAGTTTGCAATGTTCAAACAGTCTGTTGTCGTGTTGCTGTAGCTCGGAATAAAAATGTCAACACGAATCCCGCAACGAACCCGCCGATGTGTGCCATGTAGGCAACGCCGCCAGTTTCTGCAGTATTGCTGATCGATCCAATTCCACTAACGAACTGCAATACGATCCATAAACCGATTACTACCAATGCAGGCATCGGGATGACACCTCTGCCCATCAACACTTTCACCTGTCCGCGCGGGAAAAGCAAAATGTAAGCGCCCAGCACGCCGGCGATCGCGCCGGAAGCACCCAGGTTTGGCACATTGGAGCCGGCGCTGAAGGCAAGCTGGGCCAGAGTCGCTGCAATGCCGCAAACAAGATAAAAAATCAGGAACTTGAGATGGCCAAAACTGTCTTCGACGTTATCGCCAAAGATCCACAGGTAAAGCATATTCCCCAGTAGGTGAAGCCAACCGGCATGCATGAACATCGAGGTGAAGATCGTGGGGAAATCGCCACTCGGATTTGCGAGCAGGCGTCGCGGAACCACCGACCAGTGCTCAATAAACGGTTCACCGCCACTCAACTCCACGAAAAAGAAGAGCAGGTTTAGAGCAATCAAGACATAGGTCACTATTGGAACGGTCCTGCGAGCACTGTCGTCATCACCAATGGGAAACATCTCTAATCTCCTTCACTCAGAGCAATCAACTGACCTGATTAGCGGGGCTTATTACCTGGTGTGCCGAAGTGGTTTACAACTAGTGTGCCCAAGTGATTGGCAAATGGAACGTTCGATGGCCCAGAGCGCGGAGCTCACGTGCTTCAGTGAATTTGCCGGTGGGTCGCGTGTCAACTTCGGCTTACTGCGGTTCCAACTCTTGAACTCCGGCCAGGGACATATTGAAACGATACAGAGCGGAGCAGTAACGGCGTAGCAAAAACGCCGGGGGTGGGCTCTTCCTCCAGGAGCGGCTGTGACTTCACCCATTAGTTTGCCGTTATAAGAAGCAAAACATTGCCGCGAAGACCGCAAAACGCTTGGTTTTTGACACGTGAAAATTGACCACAAGGAAAACTGGAAGCATCCATTTGCCGTAAGTACAGACTGGAAGCAAGCGCTTGCCGAAAGTGCAACTTCAGCCTTCGAGGTCTTGCCTGAATGCAAATGGGACGTAGAGGTGCATAATATTTCCCGATGCGGGTGGCGATCAAAGTCGCACCTACCATCACTTGGAGCAAGTGGTGAACGGAGCACTCACGAATGGATCTTGAACTGGTTCGACTCGAGCACTTAGAAGAACATAGTGGAGGTGTGGGTTCGAGACGGAAGGAACGCTGTCGTGAAGCCGGTAACCGTGAAATGACGTAGCCATGAGAGAAGGAATCAAACAGAGTCCAGTTGTGGTGTTCGCCTTCTTATGTGTGACGACCACAGCCGTAGCTCAAAACGCGCCGCAGGACTATCCGCAGTGGCGCGGAAAGAACCGCGATGGCGCCGCTAGCGCGTTTTCTGAGCCAAAGTCATGGCCGGAGAAGCTGACGCGCGAATGGAAGGTTGAGGTTGGAGAGGGCTATGCCACGCCAATCGTCGTTGGCAAAACGGTCTACTCCTTTAGTCGCCGTGAAGGCAATGAGGTGATGCTCGCGCTAGATGCCGCAACCGGCAAGGTCGTTTGGCAGACTGCTTATCCGGCCCCGTACAAGGTTGGCCGTCCGGCGGTGGCTCATGGGCCGGGCCCAAAGGCTACCCCCCTATTCTACAACGGCAAGCTGTATACGCTCGGCATCAGTGGCATCGTTTCTGCCTTTGATGCAGTGAGCGGAAAACTCGTTTGGCAGAAGCCAGCGGCAGCAGAACATCCGTTTTTCGGCACGTCCGTTTCGCCCATTGGCGACAAAGGTTTGGTCATTGTCAACCCCGGCGACTATGGCCCTCTGACAGCGTTCGATGCTCACACGGGCGACGTCAGATGGACGGCCGGCGTCGATTCCTCATTCGCATCCCCGATCATTGTTGACCTGGACGGAGTGCGGCAGGTCGTGACGATGACTCAACAGGATGTCATCGGCGTTTCGGTGGCCGATGGCGCAATCCTCTGGCGGTATCCATGGGTTTCACAGATGACCGCCAGCGCTATGACCCCGATTGTGGACGGCAACACGATTCTCGTAGGCGGGCAAGGGATGGGTCTGAAGGCGATCAAACCGATCAAGCGCGATGGCAAGTGGGTGACCGAACTGAAGTGGGAGACTATGGCAGTCTCAATGTTCATGAGTAACCCGGTGCTCATTGGAGACTCATTGTTCGGATTGTCAGAGCGAGCAAGCGGACAGTTCTTCGCGCTCGACGCCAAGACGGGTAAAGTGCTATGGCTGGGGCAACCAAGGGAAGCTACGAATGCGGCTGTCGTCAAGGCGGGCAATTTGATCTTTTTTCTCAACGACGATGCTGAACTGATCGTGGCGAGGAGCAGCCGGAATGGGTTCGAACCCTTCAAGCGATACACGGTGGCGGACAGCGCGACCTGGGCGCAACCGAGCATCTCAGGTAACAGAATTTTTATCAAAGATGTTACTACATTGACATTATGGACGATGAACTGAGGTGGTTTCGGCCAGTGCTGGTCAATTCATCCTAGAGGCTTTCATTGTTAGATGGATCTGTGCCTAATCATGCCTTTGCGCGAAGATTTGGATGCTTGACCTGCGATCGTTCCATGAACAGCAGACCCGCGACTACCGCGCTGTTCTACTCCGAAAATTTTAATGGCAACCACCGAGCCATTTCAAAACAGACCTATGATCGACCCTGCACAACGATATTATCTCCCGGCAATTCACGGGTGGGACGTAGCATTGTAATGTTGTTCATTAGCACTCTTCACAGACTTGAGGTTACCGATTCCCGGGCTCGCTGCATCATTGCCCGGTGATAGTGGGCGAAAAAGGATACCGCCCTCTTTATTCTTATCGGGAAAAAGAACGAAATTTTGGTTTACGACTAGTTTTCGAATTGGAAGCAAGTAATTGCCGCAGGCTTTTAGAAGGAATAAGTTGCCGCAACGGCAAAGTATTGCTTCAAGTTACAGAGAGAACGGTAGCCGGAGAGAAAGTTGGTAGCGCATACGGGACTCGAACCCGTGATCTCTGCCTTGAGAGGGCAGCGTGTTAACCAACTACACCAATGCGCCGTGGAAGAATAATTGATTATAGAGTGTGCGCGTTGAGCATGGCAAACAAACACTTGGTTGGGTATCGCGTCGGTCAGCGTAACTTACACAACCAAGCGCGGACCGGGGTCCCCGGCGGGGCAGCGCCGCTGGGGTGGTGGATGCGCCGGATGCTGGAGTTTACTTTGCTGATAATGTTAGGCACATAAGCACTTAAAACTTAGGTTGCTTCAATGATCCGGCGCTACCGCGCTCGGTTCTTTAAGAGCATCGGCTTTTCTGCAGGCCGAATCATTCGCACAGGCGTGTTGAGCGGATTGTTGAGTCACGTTGGGCGGATGTTATACTCCCCGTCGCACACCCAGACACGGATGAGCATCCAGTGTTCGGCCGCAAAAGTTTCGGCCCGAAAGAATCGGAACAGAACCATTGGAAAAGAGCAGCGCTCCACGGAGGGCAATTCTCCTCACCGTTAAACGCATATTCGCGCAATCAGATCTGGCAACCACCACACAAAGAGTCGTCCAAAGGAAAACCGGCTTAAGATGAAGATTGCTGTCCTTAAAGAGGAACTGCCAGGCGAAGCGCGTGTCGCGCTGATGCCTGACTCAGTGAAAAAGCTTTTAGCGTTGAAGGCAGCCGTATTGGTTGAGAGTAATGCGGGATTAGGAGCTGCGCGCACCGATGAGGATTACCGAGAGGTGGCAGCGGAAGTCTTGACGGATCGAAATACGATATTGGGCCAGACAGACGTTCTGGTGACGGTTAACAGACCTTCGCTGGAAGTCTTCGCGGCGTTAAACTCCGGGGCGGTTGTGCTGGGTTTTCTGCGTCCGCTCGATGAGCCAAACGCTTTGGAACCGGCGTTGACCAATGGTCTGACGACCTTTGCAATGGAACTAGTGCCACGCATAACGCGCGCGCAATCGATGGACGCCTTGTCTTCCATGGCGACGGTCGCTGGTTACAAAGCCGTCCTCCTCGGCGCCTCAAGCATTCCCAGAATGTTTCCACTGTTAATGACCGCCGCGGGTACGGTGCCGCCCGCGCGTGTGTTGGTGCTTGGAGCCGGCGTCGCGGGCTTACAGGCGATCGCCACCGCGCGGCGACTTGGAGCTGTGGTCGAAGCCTACGACGTGCGGGCGGCGGCAGGAGAGCAAGTGCGTTCGCTCGGCGCAACTTTTCTCGAAGTGGACCTTGGTGGACTGAAGACTGAAGATGCCGGTGGTTATGCGGTTGAGTTGTCGGAGGAAGCATTGCAGCGCGGGCGAGACTTGATAGCGGAACGCGCGAAGACGGCGGACGTCATCATTACCACCGCGCAGGTTCCCGGCCGCCGTGCGCCACTGTTGATGAACGAGGCCGCGGTCTCGGGGATGAAACGTGGTTCGATTGTGATCGACCTGGCCGGTTCGACGGGAGGAAATGTGGAAACGAGCAAAGCGGACGAGGTTGTCGAACGAGACGGCGTCGTTATTATGGCTCCCACAAATTTGCCCGCGACTGTGCCGGTTCACGCCAGCCAACTCTATTCGCGCAATGTGACCGCCTTTCTTAGTTTGCTTATCAAAGACGGAGAGCTGAACATCGACATGACCGATGATGTAGTAGGACCGTCGTGCGTGACGCATGCAGGCCAGGTTGTAAACAGTCGTGTGGCGGCAGCGTTGGGCCAGGTTGTTGGATAAACTTGATTTTGTCGCCGCCAGCGCGTCGACAAGCTTATCGGACACAAGAGAGGAAAAGCGATGACTCCAGAAACATTGATTTCTGCGCTTTACGTTTTTGCGCTGGCGGCGTTTCTCGGTTACCAGGTGATTTCACGTGTACCGCCGCTCCTGCATACGCCGCTGATGTCGGCGACCAACGCCATCTCCGGCATTTCACTGGTCGGATCCATTGTTACTGCCGGCGCGCATTACAACACAGTGAGCACGATCCTCGGGTTCACCGCCGTATTTTGTTCGACTACCAACGTCGTCGGAGGCTTCGTGATTACCGATCGCATGCTGCGGATGTTCAAGCGAAAGCCAACTACCAAGAGTTAATCCACAGATTACGCAGATTTCACAGATTCAATAGACAAGAACACGTCTACCACAAAAACAAAGTGATTCCAGCTCATCCTTCAATTGCAATCTGTGTAATCTGTGGATAAATCCTGAAAAACTGTGCGCACCTACTTCATCGAAATAAGCTATCTCCTGGCTTCAATCCTTTTTATTCTCGGCCTCAAGGGACTGAGTCATCCCGAATCCGCCAAACGCGGAATGCATCTGGCGGAGTTTGGCATGTTGATGGCGATCATCGGCACGCTGATGCATTACGAGATCGTCACCTACGTCTGGATCATCACGGGCCTGGTGCTGGGATCGCTGGTGGGATTGGCGATGGGCCTTTGGGTGCCAATGACGGCGATGCCCCAGCGGACTGCACTGTCGCACGCGTTCGGCGCCTTGGCTGCCGCTCTGGTGGGAATCTCTGAATTTTACCGAGCCGGCGGCCACCTCGAAACAATCACAATGGGGGCGCTCGGTTTTGAAGTGATGCTGGGCGCGCTGACGACCACCGGAAGCCTGTTGGCGTTTGCAAAGTTGCAGGGGCTGGTGCGGGGCACACCGGTTACCTACCGCGGCCAAAATGTCTTCAACATGGCGCTGCTGGTGACAACCATCGGGATTTTCATTTATCTAATTTTCGTTCCTGGTTCAATGCCACTATTTTTCGCGATGGTGGGATTGGCATTCGTGTTTGGACTGCTACTGGTAATGCCGATTGGCGCCGCTGACATGCCCGTGGTCATGTCGCTGCTCAATTCTTATGCAGGTCTCGCCTCGGCCGCCACTGGCTTCGTGCTCAAAAATAATGTGTTGATTATCGCCGGAACGCTCGATGGCTTCTCCGGGTTTATTCTCTCGATCCTGATGTGTCGGGCGATGAACCGTTCAATGACGAACGTTCTGTTCGGCGCGTTTGGCAGCGGTGCAAGTTCGGCAGAACCCGGTAGCCAGCGGGGCGTAATGCGCGAAGTTGGTCTGGACGACATCGCAGTGCAGCTGGCCTATGCGAACAAAGTGATTTTCGTGCCGGGTTACGGCATGGCTACGGCCCAGGCGCAGCATGCGGTACGCGAGTTGGCGAACACGCTCGAGAAACGCGGCGTGACGGTGAAGTATGGGATTCATCCAGTGGCGGGACGAATGCCGGGTCACATGAATGTTTTGCTTGCCGAAGCTAATGTGCCTTACTCATCGCTTTACGAGTTGGAACAAATCAATCCTGAATTTCCGACCACTGATGTCGCCGTGGTGATCGGAGCGAACGATGTGGTCAACCCTGATGCGCGCGACAATCCTAATAGCCCGATCGCCGGCATGCCGATCCTGGAAGTCGATCGGGCAAAATCGGTAGTTGTTTTAAAGCGAGGGCAGGGGAAGGGGTTTTCAGGTCTCGAGAACCCACTTTTTTTCAAAGACGTGACCGGAATGCTATACGGCGACGCGAAGGACACGCTGACGAAGCTGGTCGGTGCCGTGCAACACGCCTGATGTTTTGAGAACAGTATTAGCGGCGGATTTACGCAGATAAACGCGGATCATATCAATAAACAGTTAGGCACAGGCAACTTCTCTTCAGATTTGTATCATCCGCGTTAATCCGCGGCTGAGTAGCGGCAGAAAATCCATGCGAAAATCACTTGCGACACTCATATTGACGAGCTTCCTCGTCTTTGTTTTTTCGTTACCTGCTTCAGTTTCGCAAACTGTCGCGCAACGTAAAACAAGCGTCGCCGCTAAAGCAACCGCTTCCCTCGCTTCGCAACGGGGCGTCGACACGATCTCCGCCACACAACTTAAAGACTATCTCTCCTTCATCGCCTCTGACGAGATGGAAGGACGCGACACTCCTTCACGCGGTCTGGACACCACCGCGAGATTTATCGCTATGAACTTGTCTCGGTGGGGCTTGAAACCGGCGGGGGACGTTGGCAGTTTTTTTCAGAAGATTGCTTTAAGCAGAGAACTAATTGATAAGACGGAAACGCGCGCGCAGTTAAATAATCAGTTGTTGACTTTGGGGGAAGATTACATCCCCTTTGCGCGCCCGGCTGACATTGCACCAACGCAGCTCCTGTTTGCCGGTAATGGTTGGTTCGTGAAGTCGAAGAACATTGATCCCTACAAAGGGATAGATCCGCAGGGCAAGATCGTGGTGATTTTCGCTCCGGTGAATGCACTGCCGCGCGGCATCAGAAATTCTGATCTTACCGGGAAACGCGGCGAAGATTGGATGAACGGAGCCGAATATGCGCAAAAGCGAGGCGCGGCGGGCATAGTTATCGTGCCGGATTTTCAGTACCTGGCAAACTGGGACCGCAACCGCACGCGCATAACCGAGCGCGGAGCAATGAAAGTCGACAAGTTTCAACCGCCTTCCGGTGCGCAAATTCCGCTGGTCGTGATTTCGCCGCGAGTGGCAAGTGTTTTGTTCCAGGGAGAGAAGCGCAGCGCCGTCTCGCTGTTCGAATCAGTTTACGGCGCTCAGCCAGCCGAGTCTTTTTTGCTTAACCCGGAGAAGAAATTTTCGCTGACTGTAAAAGTGAAATCAGAAGGCGCGACCACGCAAAACGTCGTGGCCGTGCTTGAAGGCGGTGATCCGGTCCTCAAGAGCGAATACGTGGCGCTCGGGGCCCATTACGATCACGTGGGAGTTGGCGTACCCGTGAACGGCGACGCGATCTATAACGGCGCCGACGACGACGGTTCCGGGACGACCGCGCTGCTCTCGATGGCCGAAGCTTTGACAAAAGCGAGTGTGCGTCCCAAACGCTCCATACTTTTCGTTTGGCATGCCGGCGAGGAAAAAGGATTGTGGGGCTCGCGCTATTTTACTGATTTCCCAACCATTGCCCTCGATCAAATTGTGGTCCAGTTGAACATCGACATGATCGGCCGCAGCAAACCTGCCGGAGACGCAAACCCGCTTAATCGCGAACTGTCCGGACCAAACGAGATTTATGTTATCGGCTCAAAGATGATGAGCACTGAGCTGGGAGAGTTAGTCGAGAATGTTAACAAGCAATATCTGAATCTCACATACGATTACCGCTACGACGACCCGGCGGATCCCAACCGGTTTTTCTTCCGCAGCGATCATTACAACTACGCGCGTAAAGGAATTCCCGTAGTCTTCTTTTTTGATGGCGAACATGAGGATTACCATGGCCCGGGTGATTCAGTTGACAAGATTGATTTTGAAAAATTGCAGAACGTTGCGCGCACAATCTACCTGACACTTTGGGAAGTCGCTAATCGGCCAGCGCGTCCGAAAGTTGATAAGCCGCTGCCCAGGGAGGTGATTGTGGAACGCTCAAATCGATTTTGAAGACCGGGGCAAGCCTGCCTTCCCGACCCCGAGACCTCTTAGTTGTGAGACTTATTTAGGATCGAAAGGCAGCCAACTTGAGTCAAGAGATCAACTCGGAATCTCCAGGTAAGGAAGGCGGGCTTGCCTCGCTCTAATCGCTAATGCGCTCTGCGACTAATCGACGGTAGGCTTCGTCCCTCGAGAGCCCCAACTCCCGGGCGGCTTTCTTCAACGCCGCGCGGTGGTTGAGACCATCTTCTTCAAACTGCGCAACCAACGCGGCAATAGCTTTGACCTTTTTCCCCTCACCCTTTTCAGCCGCTATCACCGTTCGGTCAATCAACAACACCATCTCGCCGCGCGCATTTTCGGCTGAGGAAAAATGGGTGACCAATTCGCTCAAACGTCCGCGTACGAATTCCTCATGAACTTTGGTTAGTTCTCGCGCCACGACCGCTTCGCGTTCACCGAGAATTTCCTGAGCGTCTTTAAGCGTAGCGGCGAGACGATGCGGTCCTTCGTAAAAGATCAGCGTGGCCCGGGTTGAGCGCAATTCAGCGAGCCGGGCGCGCCGGGCACCCGCGCGTGCGGGAAGAAATCCGCCAAAGTAGAATTCATCAGTTGGTAAGCCTGAGCCTACCAAAGCCGTTGTGAGCGCATTGGCACCGGGAACTGGTACCACGGACAGCCCGCTATCAATCACAACCCTGGTTAAGCGAAATCCCGGATCGCTAATCGCCGGCGTGCCCGCATCAGAAACCACCGCTACGTCGAAGCCAGATTGCAAACGCTCAAGCAGTTCAGCCGCACGCTCGCGTTCGTTATGTTCGTGGTAGCTGACCGTTTTTGTGATGATGCCGTAGTGATTGAGCAACTTCTTTGTATGCCGCGTGTCTTCGCAGGCGATGACATCAACTTCACCGAGCACCCGCATCGCCCGATGGGTTATGTCTTCAAGGTTGCCGATGGGAGTTGCCACGAGATAGAGCGTTCCGGCCATGTCGCTATTCTGTCATCTGCGCCAAACATGCGAAAGCCTCGCCACACTCTTGCGAAACTGGTGAGGCCCTAATCAGGCTTTGTAGCGCAACTGTTATCAGTCAGTTACCGGTGACTTGAGTTGGTGTCTGTTGGGAAAATGAATAACCTTTTTTCTCTGTGCATCCCCTGCGTCCTCTATGTCACTGTGGTGATGGTTTACAAGTTCCACCACACAGGCACAGAGTTCACAAAGAACGCACAGAGACTTGAAGTTTTTCCGACGTACTGTTAGTTAGGCCAGGGTATTCTGCGCCACCAATCGTTGTTCCCGTTTTGGTTAGGAAAGTTGCGGCCGTTCGGATAGTAACCACCGCCGTAGCCTAAACCGTAGGCATCCGAAATCACGCGCAACTCCTGCTGAATCTGCGACCACTCAGAGGCAACGCGATTGTCCATAGCGCCCCGTCCCAGGCGATTAAACTGTTGCGACTCTGCCAACACGCGCTGCGCTTCGTCACGACTGCGGTTGAGATCACGTCCATTGCCGAACGCCGATTTCAGGTTGCTAACTGCCCGGCGGAAATCGTGGCCTTGCGCGTTAATACGATCTTCTCGTCGAGTGCCGTCGACACGGCTGCGATCGAGCGCCCTATCCAAGTCTCTTTCGAAGTCCTTTGCCAATCGGTCCAGCCGGTGAATCGAATCGCGCAGATAGCGCCCATCATAACGGCCGTAGTTGCCATTGCGGTTGCGACCATAATCCGGATAGCCGTAGCCACCTTGAGCGGCTGCCAGGACCGGCAAGCACAGCGCCAGGGTAGCCGCGGCGAAAATCGAAAATGTCAGTGTGCGTCGGTTCGTCATTAGTATCCTCCTCCAAACTTCGTTTAGGGTTGCCCGGCTTAAAGCGTTCCGACGATTCGTGGTCAACCCGATTTCCGCTCGCAATGGGGGACACCTTCATTTCGAGCGACGTCCGCGGGCCATGTTGGCAAGCATTGTGCCTCAGTCCTTGGGCGTTACCATTTCACATGACTGTATTAAAAAAAGCGCGACGTGCAGGCATTCCGCTTGTGTGAGTTGATTCTGTTGGTTCGAAAAGGTGCAATAGTCTGCGGAAATCGTCAGGTCGATATCGGCGGGCGGGAGTCGTCAAGCAGAAGCGAGAGGTGTTGTCTTACGTTTGCCTCGTGCAAGTCGCGAGTTCCCCGGGGTGGCTGGTGCTTGCCGGTAGCGGGCTCAGTAATAATCCATTTTGGTGTGCCGGCGTCATCAACTGCGAGGCGAAGCTCCTCATTTGCGGCTTTAATTCCCACGTGTTTGATATTGGCGCAAGCCAAACCACCGCCGCGGATGAACCCGTCGCGCGGAGTGCGAGGCCAACCAACTTCAATCACCAGCACGCGCACGCCCCTATGCAGGCTAATCCGAGTGCCGAGCATAGTTGCGTTCCCAATTTTGAAACGATAACTATCTTCCCTGGAGATTTGAATTGCTGCACCGGCGCGATTGGCTGCGCCGGCTGCAGCAGCAAATAAGTTCAGTAACCAGTCGTTGGAGATGTTTCGTATTAAATCGTTGGAGCTACGGAGAGCAAGATATTCGGCAATGTCCGCGCGACCCGACGCACGCGCGCGCGCTTCGGCTTCGGCAATACCGACCGCCCACGCCTCATCGAGTTCGCTCATTTGTGGTAAATGGTAACAGCGCAGTTTCCTAACAAATCCTCTGTGCGCCCTTTGTGACCTCTGTGTCTCGGCGG
>DATLBQ010000194.1:0-3525 GCA_035526805.1 Pyrinomonadaceae bacterium | reverse complement strand
GACCCCGTCCGCGGTCT
The DNA here is from genome assembly GCA_035526805.1 of Pyrinomonadaceae bacterium. Lineage (GTDB taxonomy): Bacteria > Acidobacteriota > Blastocatellia > Pyrinomonadales > Pyrinomonadaceae > PSRF01. Next base: position 3,508 of record DATLBQ010000194.1, on the reverse strand, counting down.
TGTCTATCGAAAGCACCCGCAGATCTTCCGCCAATCGTCGCAGCACCGCATATGCAAACAGTTGCTCAACAGATTCTGGCAGCCGACCGTAACGGTCCTGAGTTTCGTTGCGAATAATGGAAAGCGCTTCTTCGTCGCGCGCGGACGATACGCGCTTATAGGTGCGGAGCCGTTGGCCCATATCATTGATGTACTCGTCCGGTATGGCCACATCCACGCCGAGATTGATCGTTACGCTGGTTTCATCTTCGACCGTTTCGCCGCGCAACTCGGCTACGGTGCGCTCGAGCATTTGCGTGTAAAGGTCGAAGCCCAGCGCGTCCATGTGGCCCGACTGTTGGCCGCCGAGCAGGTTTCCCGCTCCTCGCAGTTCCAGATCCAATGCGGCGATACGAAAGCCCGCGCCCAGGTCTGAAAATTCCCGGATCGCTGCCAAACGTCGTTTGGCTATCGGCGAAAGCTCCTGCTCACCGGGAATCAACAGATACGCGTAAGCACGACGGTTTGAACGGCCCACACGCCCGCGCAGTTGATAAAGTTGAGAAAGACCATACTGATCGGCGCGGTTTATGATGATTGTGTTGGCGCGGGGGATGTCTATTCCATTTTCAATGATGGTTGTGGCCACCAGAACATCATATTTAAACTCGATAAAATCGAGCATCACCCGTTCCATCTCTTTTTCGTTCATCTGGCCATGACCAACCACCATGCGGGCCTGCGGCACCAGTCGCTTGACGAGCGCCGCCACAGTTTCAATAGTCTCCACCCGATTGTGTATGAAGAAGACCTGACCGCCCCGGCCGAGTTCCAGTTCGATCGCCGACTTGATTACGTTCTCAGAAAATTGCACTACCTGAGTTTGAATAGCCAGCCGATCGCGAGGTGGTGTTTCAATCAACGACATATCGCGCAACCCACTCAGCGACATGTTGAGCGTGCGCGGAATGGGGGTGGCGGAAAGCGTCAGAACGTCAACGCGTTTCTTCAGATGTTTAAGTCTCTCTTTATGGGCCACGCCGAAACGTTGTTCCTCGTCAACCACCACGATTCCCAGTTCCTTGAAGCGAACGTCCTTGGAGAGCAGACGATGCGTGCCGATAACCACGTCAACATCTCCCGCCTCGACACGTTTGGCGACCTCCTTTTGCTCTTTGGCGGAACGGAATCGCGACAACAATTCGATCTTTACCGGAAACGGCGCGAAGCGATTGCGAAAAGTATCGTAGTGCTGATAGGCGAGCACGGTCGTCGGCGTCAACACGGCAGCCTGCTTGCCCTCCATTACCGCTTTGAATGCTGCGCGCATCGCCACTTCAGTTTTGCCATAACCAACGTCGCCACAAAGTAGCCGGTCCATCGGCGTCGGTTGTTCCATGTCCTGCTTCACGTCCTCAATCGCAGTTTCCTGATCCGGAGTTAGGACGTATTCAAATCCATCTTCAAACTCCTGCTGCCAGGGCGTGTCAGCCGGGAACGCATAGCCACTGACAAGTTTGCGCTCGGCATACAAACGCAAAAGCTCATCTGCCATATCGCGCATGGCGCGCTTGGCTTTGGCCTTGGTCTTCTGCCAACCAAGACCGCCGAGACGATCGAGCGTTGGCTGCTGTCCTTCGCCGCTCGAGTACCGCTGGACCAGATCCAGCCGCTCGACCGGCACATATAGCTTGGCGTCCTCGGCGTAAAAGAGCAGCATGAATTCGCTGCTGCGCGTACCAAGATCGAGCGTTTGCAAACCAGCAAAGCGTCCGATGCCATGGTCTATGTGGACGACGAAATCGCCTGCTTTGAGATCGCGAAAATCAGAAAGAAACGCGGCTGTCTTCGATTTTTTCCTTCTGCCTGCTGCCTTTTGCCTACTACCTTCCGCGCCAGGTGCACGCCGTTCCAGCACCTGCGTGCCAGCCTCATCAAACAGGTCGGCTTCGACATGCGTTAGCAGTGCCGCATCCGGCATCTCAAATCCACTGCTGAGCCGGCCCACCGTCACAATGGTTTGGCCCCTTTGGCTGCCTTGCCCGTCGCCAAACGAGTCCATCGTTTTCGTCGGCTGCTCGGCCAACGAAAGCTGCGCCTCAATCTGATACTCAGCGAGGATTTCGGTCACGCGTTCAGCGATTCCGAGACTGGGCATTACAAAGAGCGTCGTAGTTCCCGTCTCACTACCGGTCACCAAATCCTTTGCCAGGCTCGCCAGGCGGCCATGGTATTTCCGCACGCTCTGTGTCTTCCAATCAAACTCAGGAACTGTAACGGCCACTGGAAAAAGAAATAGAGGCGTGCGCGTCGCTCGCGCGCGACCAAGTTGGACTTTGGGTGCTTCCGCATCGAGACTCACAGCCTGATCAAGTTCCGCAGCGGCCCGGCCCAGGACTCGAAGTTCAACCCTTTGTTTTAAGTCTAAGTTCGTGCGCAATTCGTCGACAGTTAAATAGAGCTCCTCCGGCTTCACCGCGATATCGTCAACTGAGTCGTTCTCCGCGAAGCGTTCGGCGAGTGTTTGATAAACTTCACCGAGATAGTTTTCGACCGATGACGGTTCGTCAACAATAAGGACTGCATCCTTCAAGTGATCAAAGACGCTGCCGGTAGTCTCACTAAGCACCGGCATTAGCCATTCCCAGCCGGCGAAACTTTCTCCTTCATCGGCAAAGACAGTGCGATCCTTAAGCGCGCGCGCATAGCGTTTATCGCTCCAGCGCCGCCGGGCGGCCTCGGCCCAGCTGATGAAATCTCGGCTTCTGACTACCACTTCCCGCATGGGAATGATTTCCAGTTTGTTCAGTTGATTGGTGGAGAGTTGAGTCTCGGGATCAAAGGCGCGGATGGAGTCGATCTCGTCGCCGAAAAATTCAATTCGCACCGGTCTTTCCTGCCCTGGTGACCACGCATCAAGGATGCCGCCGCGCATTGAAAATTCACCTACTGCGCCGACGGGATCCTCGCGCACATAGCCTGCTGCCACGAGTTTATCGACGAGTTCTTCGGGCGATTGAGTGTCGTTTCTCGCAAGCATGGCGCCCGCTGCGAGTATTTCATCCGGCGTCACAGTCCGGCGCGCCAGTGCTCGTGCCGTAAGTAAGACAAAATCCTGCGAGGGGCAGGCCAGCCGCCAAAGAGTTAGTGCACGTCGTTCAAGAGTTTCAGGGTGAGGGGACGAACCGGCGTAAGGATCACTTTCAGAGGACGGCAGGATCAGCACTTCGTTATCGCAGTTTGTTTTTCCGGCGAGCGCGCAATACCAAAACCGCAAATCGGCTTCCCACGGTTCGAGGTCTCGGTTGGATTGCGTGACGATGGCAAAGAGTTTTCCTGTCTGGCGCTGCAGCGCCGCCACTGCTAAAGCCCGCGCCGAGCCGGCGACGAGTCCGCTGATTGAAACTACGCGCGCGCCCCGTTGGACCTCGTCAGCCAGTCGCTTGAACTCTGTAGTTTCAGTAGCGCGCCGTAGCGTGCTTTGCAGAACATTAATTGTTTCAGTCGTACTGCTCATAATCCTGGTGAC
>DATLBQ010000193.1:0-20540 GCA_035526805.1 Pyrinomonadaceae bacterium | reverse complement strand
TGCCGTTACTTATTGGAAAGCCATCGGCGCCGGCGACTGGAAAACGATTGGTACGGGGGGTGGCTGGCCGGGCGACGATTTCGTGCCGCTCATTCGGCGCTACTTAATCGAAAATCGCCGCGTCTTTCTCGACGCTGATCCACGATGGTGGCTACCATGTAGTTGGCAACGTGAAGAAATTCCCGCGATCGTCAAGTTGCAAGATGAATTCGGCTTTCGTCGCGTAACCGAGACGATTTATGAATTGAGGCCTCGCAACGAAACGGGTGCGACTGATGCACCTCACCTGGAAAGACTGCTTCCGGAAAATAGACCGGAGGACACGAAGAAATGTCCTCCGATCAGTTCATGAAAAGTAGAGGAGTCAGAAGTCAGAAGACAGAACTCAGAAGGCAGAGGCAGTAGGCAGTAGGCAGTAGGCAGAAGGCAGAAGGCAGTAGGCAGAATGAAAAAACTCGCTGATCGGAACGGCTTTGATTTCTGCCTACTGCTTGGTGCCTACTGCTTACTGACTACTGATTACTGACCACTGACCACTGATCACTGATCAACTATGCCCTACGAAATCTTTCTCGCTCTTCGTCATCTGCGCTCGCGCCAAAAGCGGCGCCTTGCGCGCGTCACGTCGCTGATCGCGGTTGTGGGAATTGCAGTTGGTCTGGCGGCGCTGATCGTTGCGTTGGCTCTGGCAAACGGCTTTCGCGATGAAATGCGCGACAAAATACTGCGGGGGACGGCCCATCTTACGATCATGCGCAGCGACGGTCAGGCAATGGTGGATTATCAGGACGTGGCAGCGAAGGTTGCGAGCCTTCCCGGCGTGTTGTCGGCAACGGGTACGACGTATGACGGCGCGGTGGTTGTCGGTCCTCGGGCTTCAGCCTACGCAGTTCTGCGCGGGATCGACGAGGCTTCCGCGCATATGACGGCGGAGATCGCACAATCGCTCGTCGCTGGTTCGGTGGACCACGTGTTCGAAAGTCGCGATGAAGTAAATGAAATGCCGGCCGTCGTGCTGGGATCGGAATTGGCGGCGCGAACAGGGCTCGAGGTGGGACATTCCGCCGAGATCATTACGCCATCCGGCGTTTCATCTTCAGATCGAGGCAAGCGACGAGTTCGCGTAGCCGCAGTATTCCGCTCCGGCCTGTTTGAATACGACTCGACCTGGGTTTATTTGCCACTGAAGACTGCGGCAGCTTTTTCTCATCATTCTCATGCTGCGTCTGTTATCAGTGTTCAGGTCGCAAACATTTACGAGGTCAAATCAACTGGAGCAAAAGTGAAACAGCTGCTGGGAGGTTCTTACAGCGCGGTTGATTGGCAGGAAGCGAATCGGCCCTTGTTTACGGCCCTGGCGCTCGAGCGTCGCATCGGCGTTGTGATTATAGGGCTCATTATTTTTATCGCAGCGCTCAATATCACCACCACATTAATTTTAGTTGTAATCGAACGCCGTCGTGACATCGCCATACTTAATGCGCTCGGCGCGACTTCCAAAAGTATTATGAGTATTTTTGTAATAGAGGGTGCGCTGGTGGGCATGGTGGGCGCCGCCGTTGGTGTGTTGCTGGGAGCGGCCGCCATTGTTGTTGCAAATCGTTACCAGCTCATCAGTTTGCCGGCAGAGGTCTACTCGATTAGCAACGTGCCGCTCATTCTAAATCTGCGAGACGCGGCGCTGGCGGCGTTCGCGGCCTTTGTGCTCAGCGTAATTGCCACCGTTTATCCGGCGCGAGCAGCGGCCCGCATTCGACCGGCGGAGATGCTTCGCGACACACAGTAAGACAAGTCCAATGTCCAATGTGCAAAGTCCAACGTCCGGTGTGCCACCTTCACAGATTCAGTCAAAGGCTCCTTCAAATGCTGAGGCTCACCGCGCGGAAATGGACTTTGGACTCCGGACTTTGGACTTTGGATTAAGAGTTACCGATCTTAGAAAAAGTTTTTCCTCGCCGACCGGCGAACGCGTCGAGGTCCTTCGCGGCGCCTCCTTTTCAGCCAACGCTGGCGAAGCGATCGCGATCATGGGAACTTCAGGGGCCGGCAAGTCGACTCTGTTGCATTTGCTGGGCGGGCTTGAGTCTGCTGATCATGGAAGTATCGTCGCAGGCAATTTCACAATTAATTGCGCGAAAGCGGCGGCACTTGCGCGTTTTCGCAACGCCTACATCGGTTTTGTTTTTCAGTTCCACCATCTTTTGGCAGATCTGACCGCGGTTGAAAACGTTAGCCTGCCATTAAGGATCAACCGCCTCAGCCGTCGTGCGGCCATGTCCCGCGCCGCGGAGATGCTGGAGCAACTCGGGCTTGATAGTCGTATTGCCAATTCACTGGTCGGGCATATTTCCGGCGGCGAACAGCAGCGCGTGGCAGTTTGCCGAGCGTTAATAACTCGTCCCTCTCTGGTTCTGGCCGACGAACCAACCGGCAATCTGGATGCAATTACCGGAGACGAGGTGGCGCGTACGATTGTTTCTTATGCCCAAAAAACCGCGAGCCTGGTGATTATTGCCACACACAATCGCGGCCTCGCCCAGATTTGTGACCGTACCCTGACACTGAGCGAAGGACGCCTGCGCGAAGCGTAAGGGGCAGCACGAATCGAACCAATAACGGCCTGTGGAAAAGGTTTACAGTAAGCTAATAACGCCCCCGCTGGGAGCGCCGACGTCTTGTTTGCCGCAACGTTCGTGGCCACGCAGAGCAGGCAAGATGCCTCCGCTTCCAGCGTGAGCCCTGAAATTCGTGCTCCGTTGCCAGTTTCCTTTATGAGGGAAACAATAGAAGCCTTTTGACGCCCTCATTCATAGGTTATAATGCCGCACAGCGCCGGGCGAGCATCTTGTTGGCCCGGCAACGTAATCATAAGAGCTGATTTCGCAAGAAAAAGTAATGTTTGAACGCTACACCGAAAAAGCGCGCCGGGTAATTTTCTTCGCTCGCTACGAAGCGTCGCAGTTTGGTGCGCCGGCCATCGAGCCGGAACATCTGCTGCTGGGGCTGATGCGCGAGGACAAGACATTAACTGGGCGATTTTTTCCGCGCGCCCAGGTCTCGATCGAGTCTATTCGCAAGGAGATCGAGGGCCGGACTTTGTTGCGCGAAAAAATATCCACCTCGGTCGAGTTGCCCCTGGCCCCTGAAACAAAGCGTGTCCTCGCCTACGCTCACGAGGAAAGCGATCGCCTTCAGCACCGCCACATCGGCACCGAGCATCTCTTGTTGGGACTACTACGGGAAGACCGATCGATGGCTGCGGAGATTCTTTACGAGCGCGGCCTGCGGCTGAATGCAGTGCGCGATGAGATCGCGCGACAGTCTGGGGCGGACGCGCGCAGTTCGCAGAAGAAAGATACTCCACACCTGGTAGAGTTTTCGCGTGACCTTACTGAGGATGCTGCGAACGATAAGCTCGATCCGCTAATTGGACGCGAGGCTGAGATTGAAAGGGTGGTCCAGATACTCTGCCGCCGCACCAAGAATAATCCGGTGTTGATTGGTGAGCCGGGGGTAGGCAAGACGGCGATCGTTGAAGGACTCGCGCAAAGGATAGTGCATGGTGAAGTACCCTCATTCCTCGAGAACAAGAGAATTCTTTCGTTAGACCTTTCGTTGATAGTAGCCGGAACAAAATATCGCGGACAGTTTGAAGAGCGCCTGAAACAAATCATGCGCGAGTTAGTTGAGAATCCGCAGTACATCGTCTTCATCGACGAACTTCATACTTTAGTTGGCGCCGGATCTGCGGAGGGCTCACTGGATGCGGCAAACATTTTGAAGCCGGCTCTATCGCGAGGCGAAATCCAGTGCATCGGCGCGACCACGCCGGGAGAGTTTCGTAAGTCGATTGAAAAAGATCGCTCGCTCGAGCGACGCTTCCAGGCGGTCAAGGTACCACCCCCGACTGAAGAGGAAGCAGTTGAAATTCTCGACGGAGTTCGCGAGCGTTATGAAAGCTTTCATCAGGTTCGCTACACCGACGAAGCGCTGGAGGCAGCCGTTTATCAGTCTCACCGCTACATTCCCGACCGATTTTTGCCTGACAAAGCGATAGATGTGATTGACGAAGCCGGAGCGCGCGTAAAGCTGCGAGTGCGCCGCGAACAGGGCAATCTTTCTGATTGGAGCCAGATTAGTGAGTGGTCGCAGGAACCCGGCTTGAGTTCCGTGCTCGGCGAACAGTCCGACGATGCACTCGTCTCAGAAGAAGTGACGCGCGACGATATCGAAGAGGTAATCGCCCGCTGGACCGGCATTCCGATAACGTCGCTAAAAGAGGGCGAAACCCAAAAACTCCTGCGCATCGAGCTGGAACTTCACGAACGAGTCGTTTCTCAGCGGCCGGCCATTTCCGCGTTGGCGCGAGCCATCCGCAGATCGCGCGCGGGTCTGAAGAATCCGTTGCGACCCGTCGGTTCTTTTCTGTTCCTGGGTCCCACGGGCGTGGGTAAAACAGAAGTTGCCCGGTCGTTGGCCCAGGTCGTGTTTGGCAGTGAACGCTCGATGATTCGTTTCGACATGTCTGAGTTCATGGAGAAACACTCGGTGTCGAAGTTGATTGGATCCCCACCCGGATACGTCGGTCACGAAGAGGGTGGTCAGCTGACCGAGCGGATTCGGCGTTCTCCGTACTCGGTCTTGCTGTTTGATGAAATCGAAAAAGCGCACCCTGACATTTTCAACGTCCTGCTGCAGGTTTTTGAAGATGGAATTTTAACTGACGCGCTCGGCAATGCGGTCGATTTCAAGAACGCGATCATTATCATGACTTCAAACATCGGTGCGCGATTCATTCAGAAGAAGGCCACCATGGGTTTCCAGGGAACGAACGACGCTTCACGAGAGAAGATGGAAGAGATGGTCATGTCGTCAGTGCGCCAAACTTTCAATCCCGAGTTCATTAACCGGCTTGATGAAATTATTATTTTTGACGAACTGCTGAACCACGAGTTGCTCGACGTCATTCAACTACAGGTCGACCAGATTAACGTGACAATGTTAAGGCACGGCTTTGAGGTGAAGTTGACTGACGAAGCGAAGCAATGGATTGTCCAAAAGACTTGTGCCGATCGTTCCTATGGAGCCCGGCCGCTGCGCCGCGCGCTGCAAAAATATGTCGAGGATCCGCTATCCGAGGCGCTTATTCAGGGTCAACTCATCGATGCTTCGTTGATCGAAGTTTTTCTTGATGGAGATGAGCTGAATTACCGCCCGATCGGCGTTGAAGTTCCCGACGACGCGCTTCTAATTCATTAAGGCACCCAATCGCCGAACACTTGCGGACCAAAATCAGGCAGGTAGCAGGGGCAGAGGTGAGAGCCGGGCGTTATTCACATTAGCCCTGTTTTCCTTTTGCCTTTTTACTTTTGACGCATCGGTTCTGTATAATGCGCGACTTTGCTGGACAAGCTTTCGGAAGGCTTTGGCAACGAGACCGTCACACTTCGGAATCAAAGCGTTCCAAAGTCCCGAGTTTCGTGAAAACGCAGCCGTTAGCTGGTTTACCCATTTTCGTAAAGATAATTTTATAGTCCATTTTTAGCTCCCCGAAGTATCTGAGTCCGGTAAGAACCTCTGAGGGAAAAGGCGCTTATGCACTTATATCGCGGGCTTTTGCTCATATTTGTGAGCGGATTAGTCCTGCTGCACTCGATCTCCGCACCGCGGCCAGTTGATGCACAGACGAGTCAGCGCCTGGTTGAATCAGTAGATATCACGGGCAATCGTCGCCTTAGGAAAGACGACATCCTCTACTACGTCCAGACCCGCCCCGGCGATCCTTATAGTGAACAGCAAGTGCAGCGAGATCTGCAGGCAGTTCTGGCGCTCGGTTTTTTTGATAAGACCGCAACGCGGGTGTTGACTGAAGAAGGCGCGCGCGGTGGCATTAACGTTATATTCGAAGTGAAAGAGCTGCCGATTATTCGCGATCTGCAATTCGAAGGTCTCAAGAGCGTCCCGGAATCAGACGTACTCAAGGCTTTTCGCGAACGGCGCGTCGGCATTTCCAAGGAAAGTATTTACGACCCGGTAAAGGCCCGCAACGCGATCCGCGTTCTGAAAGAACTACTGGCGGCCCGCGGCCATCCTAACGCGACAATTGAAGAAAAACGCGACGAAGTTTCCGCCACTTCGACGGCGCTCACCTTCGAGATCAACGAAGGTGACAGAGTGCGCGTGATGGAAATCCAATTCGAGGGTAATCAGGTTTTTAGCGACGGCAAACTCCGGGGCGCGATGAAATACGTCAAGGAGGCGGGCCTGTACAGTCGTTTCAAAGGACAGGACATTCTGGACCGCGAAAAGTTGGATTTTGATCTGCGGAACGTTGACAATTACATGCGCTCCAAGGGTTACCTTCAGGCCCGGCATGGCGAGCCCCGTGTTGAAGGAATAGGACGCAGACGTACCGGCTTTCCAATCCTGCCTCTTCCTTTATTATCCTCGACCGATGAAGGACTTCGTGTCACAGTGCCGATCGTTGAAGGGCGCGTTTACCGGATTGGTGAAATGAAGATCGAAGGTAATTCGATTTTCTCCGAAGAGGTGATCAGAAATGTCATTGGACTCAAACAGGGCGACATCGCCAACGGCGAAAAAATCGGCAAGGCATTGTTTGAGAATTTGAAAAAATATTACGGCCAGCAGGGCTTTATCGAATACACAGCTGAACCGACGCCGACCTTCAAAGATAACGCGCAAAAACCCGATGAGGGCATAGTCGACTTCGTCATTACGATCGAGGAAGGCAAACAGTTTTCGCTGCGTCGTTTGGAATTCATTGGTAACACGTTCACTCGCGACAACGTGCTCCGCCGTGAAGTATTGCTGAATGAAGGCGACATCTATAACCAAACTGCCTGGGAGTATTCGATTATTAAACTTAATCAGTTGGGCTACTTTGATCCAATTGACAAGGATAAAGACGCTGATTTCAAAACTAACGAAGAAGAAGCGACGGTTGATCTTAATCTGAAAGTGGCCGAACGCGGACGTCAGCAGATCTCCTTTAATGGTGGTCTGTCCGGTATTGGCGGATCATTTTTCGGGCTCGAGTACTCCACTAACAATCTTTTGGGACGCGGTGAAATCCTCTCAGTGAATCTGTCGGCGGGTAATCGCCAGAAGTACATTCAGTTCTCCTTTACCGAGCCTTACATCAGAAACCGTCCCATCACGGCCGGCTTCTCGGTATTTGGTTACACGCAGAAGTTCTTCGGGGAAGGTACCTTTCTGTCTCAAAACCTTGAGGCCCAGCAAGGTCTTTCCGGTTCGCAATTCGATTTCCTGAACGTCAGCGAAGAAAATCTTTTCACGCGCACTTCATACGGCGGCTCCTTGTTCGCGAGCGCGCCACTTTCTGAATTTTATCGCAAGCGTCGTTTCACGCAGTTTTCTCGCGTCGGTGCCTCGTATCAGTTTTCGACCTCGAGCGTGAAGGACCCGGAGGTCAATCAGGGAAGCTCCTGCGGTACCGGCGGGAGCACGACAGCGGTCACCAACACCCAGTTCATCCCGGTGATTTATTGTCAGCCCAACATCATCACTAGCCGCGGCACGGTAAGTTTTGCTTACGACACGCGCAATGCGAGTGTGGATCCGACCTCGGGCAGGGAACTTTCAGTGCAGCTTGCGCTGGCAGGTTTGGGCGGCGATGTTCGTACATACCAGCCAACTATTTCTTACACGCAATTCATTCCGATGCGTCGCAAGAAATCGGATCATCCCGAAGTCTTTGGGTTCCGAATTATTGCGGGCACGGTTGGCAGTTTCGCCACTTCCGCCAAAGTAAGGGAAGCACAGTCGCTGGCATTTGTTGATGGTGTGCCCATCTTCGAACGTTTCTTTCTCGGGGATGAGTTCACGATTCGTGGTTACAATGTTCGTTCTATCAGCCCTCTGGCCCCACTCGAAACATTCGTTACCTCGCGAGATGTAAAAATCGCCGCGAACCCGTCTGGAACACCTGAGGAAATTGTCGGCGTACCTGCCACAGCGGCGCAGGTCGGTACATTCACCGGGATCACTGGTTCAAACGTAGCGCGGCTGGCGAATTCGTTCACGCCGATTGGAGCCGACACGCAGATACTCGGCAATTTTGAGTATCGCATTCCCATAATAGGTAACACAGTTGGATTAGCTGGGTTCGCCGACATTGGTACGGCTTTCAACATTCGGAGCAAGAGCGATCAGTTTTTCGAGAGTACTTTTCTTCCAGATATACCGTTTCTAGGCACGGTTGGAGTTATACCCTGTGCCAGGCCCGGCAGCACCGGTTTTGCTTTGGCAACATTATCTACGCTGGCAGCCTGCAACGCTAGCACCGACCTCGCACTCGTCACCAACAGGGAGGGCATACCGGGTCTGGTGCTGCGTGACACACGTTTGGTCACTACAACCGAGCTTGATAACGCGCGTCTTCCCGGAGTTTTTGATCCCAACACCGGGCTGCCGTTTGGTTTCCAGCAGGTGTTCCTGCGAGGTGACGTACAAACAAACACCGCTGTTCGTTTATCACGAAGCCTGTTTTCCAATTTTAAGGACTATCGAGCGAGCTTGGGTATGGAAATACGTGTGCAAGTGCCAGTCATCAACGTGCCTTTTCGCCTGATTCTTGCGTATAATCCCAAAGCAAGGAAAGACCAATTCATCGAGGGTTTCCCCTTCTTCTTTAATGAGAAGAAAAAGGTTTTCCGATTTAGCGTGGGGCGCACCTTTTAATCACTTAGAGTCACCACGAATGGTGGCCTGAACAACTAAGTGAGTTGACCAATCGCCTTTTATTTCAAGGAGCAATACAAGAAGTTATGAAGATAGATCGACTAATAGCCGCCTTTGCATTTGTGGTTGCGCTGTGCGCCTTACCGGTAGTGGCGCAGACAAGACCCGCAGCCGGTGCGCCTGCCACACCCGCCCAATCCAACGTCGCCGTTCCGGAAAGCAAGATCGCGCTGATTTACTCAGACGCATTTCTGGATTCGAAGGCTGGTATTGCGCGCTTTAATACTCTCGTGGGTACGTTAAATCGTGAATTCCAGCCGCGTCAGGCGGAGTTGCAGACACTACAGCAAAAGATTCAGGCCCTTACTGACGACATTACAAAGACCGCTCCAGTGGCTGATCCGAAAACTATTCAGTCAAAACAGGAACAGCTGGATCAGTTGAAAAAAGACTTTCAGCGAAAGGGCGAAGACGCTCAGGCTGCTTACGACCGGCGCCGCAAGGAGATCTTCACGCCGCTTCAGGACGATATCGGCAAGGCGCTGGAGGTTTACGCCAAGGGTCACAACATAAACGTGATCATCGATGGCAGCCAGGTGCCGCTGGTTTATGCGGCCGACGCGCTCGACATTACGCGTGCTTTTATCAACGACTTCAACAGCAAGAATCCGGCAACCGCGGCCGTGACGACGCCGCCAAAGTAAGTTCAGTTCGGAGACTTGTTCATTAAGACGCGGCGCTGCGGTTTTGTTCCGCGTGCCGCGTCTCTTTATTCCATCATGGAAACTATCCTCGATTCACAGGCCATTCAAGAACTCTTGCCGCATCGTTTTCCCTTCCTCCTCGTGGATCGAATAATAGAATTAGTTCCACGCGAACGCATTGTCGGCATTAAGCAGGTGAGCATTAACGAACCCTACTTTCAGGGACACTTTCCGGGCGCGCCGGTTATGCCCGGGGTGCTGGTTGTGGAGGCGCTGGCACAGGTAGGGGCTGTGTTGGCGCTACGGGAAATTGAAGACCGCGATTTAAAGCTGGTGCTATTTACCGGAATTAAAGAGGCACGTTTTCGAAAGCCAGTGGTGCCAGGCGACACGTTGAGGCTGGAAGTAACTGCGCTACGTATCGGGTCGCGAGTGCAGCGGATGCGTGGCGAAGCTAAGGTCGACGGCCAACTGGTTGCCGATGCCGATATCATGAGCATCATTGCTGATCGAGGATCAGCGGTATAAGAAAAGGGGGGAAGAGGGTAAGAGGGAAAAAGGGTAAAGGGAAGAAAGAAAACAACTGATCCGTTACCCCTTTACCCATTCCCCTTTTCCCCCAAACGTTTTCATGTCCGTAGCCATCAAACCAAATATCGTGCACCCTACCGCGGTCGTGGGCCGAAGCGCGCGCATCGGGAGCGGTTGTTACATTGGACCTTTTTCTATCGTTGGTGATGACGTGGAGTTAGCGGATGGCGTTCGACTCGATTCACACGTTGTAATTGACGGCCGTACCATTATCGGCGAAGACACGCGCGTGTTTCCTTTCGTCTCAATTGGTCTGCCCGCTCAGGATTTGAAATATAAGGGGGAGCCCTCGGAAACGCGCATCGGTCGTCGTAATCAGATTAGGGAGTTTGTAACCATTCATCGCGGCACCGCAGGCGGGGGCATGCTGACGCAGATTGGCGACGACTGTTTACTAATGGCGCAGGCTCACGTTGCGCATGATTGCGTGCTGGGTGACGGCGTGATCATGGCCAATGCGGCCACGCTGGCGGGTCACGTTGTTATCGAAGACGGCGCAAATGTTGGAGCATATTCAGGCATACATCAATTCTGCCGCGTCGGCAAAGAAGCTTACATCGGCGGCTACTCTGTCGTCGTCAAAGACGCGCTGCCTTTTGCTTTGACAGTAGGTAATCACGCGCGCTGTTATGGCTTGAATACGACCGGGATGAAACGCCGCGGTTACTCCCGCGAAGTTATCCAGTCGTTGCACCGCGCCTTTCACCTGTTGCTCTCTTCGAAACTGAATACGTCACAGGCTCTGGAAAAAATCAAAGCGGAAATCAAAGACTCGGCAGAAGCTGACAGACTGGTGGAGTTCATCGAAACCTCAAGCCGCGGCGTCGTAAAATAAGGATGAAGGCGGAACGATGAAAAGGAACGCACTTCACATCTTTAACATGACAATCTATCAGCCTCCTTCAAAGCTGCGACGCGTTATCTACACGAGCTCTTATTCATCCTTCATCCTTCATCCCTCATCCCTTCATTCATGACGCGTTACGGTTTGATCGCAGGCAACGGTCGCTTTCCGTTTATGGTTGCAGCAGGGGCGCGGCAAGCCGGCGTGTCACTGTCCGTCGTCGCTATTCGTGAAGAAACTGATCCCAGCCTTGAGCATGAAGTTGAGCGCCTGACCTGGGTTGGCATCGGCCAACTTGGCAAGATGATTCGGTTTTTTAAAGCGGAACGCGTTGACAAAGCAATCATGGCTGGTCAGGTAAAGCACGTGCAGATTTTTAGTCGCGCCGTGCCTGACGCGCGCATGTTGAAGATGTTGTTGAAGCTGCCGCGGCGTAACACGACGTCTCTCATTGGCGCGGTGGCCGCCGAACTGGCTAGTGAAGGTATCGATCTAATCGACTCCACGTTTTTCCTTCAAGAGTATTTGCCGGTGGTGGGGAATCTGACTCAGCGCAAACCGAACGCTGCCGAGCGAGCTGATCTGGAATATGGATTGGAGATTGCTCGTGAAATGGCCCGGCTCGATCTGGGGCAAACAATCGTGGTGCGAGGCAAAGCTTGCGTGGCAATCGAAGCAATGGAAGGCACCGACGAGACGATCAGACGTGCAGGCGAACTACTGCACGGCCACAAGAAACAAAACCGGTTGCTACTAACTACCGGAGCCCTGACAGTTTTGAAACTGTCGAAGCCTGATCAAGATATGAGATTCGATGTGCCGGTGGTGGGTCCGCCGACGATAGAGGCGATGGCGGAAGCTGGGGCGACCTGTCTGTGCCTCACGGCGGGCAAGACGCTAATGTTCGATCGCGACAAGATGATAGCCGATGCTAATAAACACAAAATTGCGATCGTCGCTGTCTGAGGTCTACTAGTTCGCGTTTCCCGTTTCGCTCAAAACATCCCGCTCGACGTCTTCCTGGTTCTCATCGGCGGTGGGAACGGCTTTACCCGGCACGCGATATTCTTCGCTCACCCATTTCCCCAAGTCGACCAGCTTGCAGCGTTCGGAACAAAACGGGCGATGCGGATTATCCTGCCACTGAACTGGTTTGCTGCAGCTGGGACAATGTTTCATCGCACCAGAGATGCGGCCGAGTCGCTAGTAGCGACCGAGATTTCATCCGTAGGGCGCAAAAGCCCTTCCGGCCGCTTCACGAGAATTCGTCGGTTAACGAAATCGATCGTACCCTCTCGTCGCATCGCGTTCAAGCGAACAGTTACGCTCTCGCGCGTCGATCCAACGATGGACGCTATTTCCCGATGCGGCAGGGGAATATCGATCAAAACACCCGCCGATTCGGGTACCCCGTAACGATGCGAAAAATCCGCCAGTAATCTGTCAAGCCGTGCCGGGATAGCATTGAGGGCAAAATCTGCGAGCCGCTGTTCCGCATTTTCAAGCCGATGACCAATCAGACGAAACGTATACTCGTGCAGCAACGGTGCCTCAGCCATAGCCAGTTTGAATTGCTCGGCGGAAATTTTCAGGAGAGCGCAAGTCTCATAAGCGACGGCGCAGTTTTGACGCTTACCTGCGGTTGAATACAGCGCAGATTCTCCGAAGAGTGAGCCCTCGGGAAGAATATCAATCACCGCTTCGCGATCTGTTTGCGGCTCAATACGGCAGAGTTTGATCCGTCCCTTCATGATGGCATATAAAGCATCGGCCTGTTCCCCGGCGCGATAAACAAAGCGCCGCCGCCGCACGTCGATTACTACCGAAGACTCGGCAAACTGAGAAACACTCTCGTCGCTCAGGCACGAACCAAATTCGAGTGCGCGAATCACCATCGCTCGATCGTCTGCGGTCAAGTCGTGCGCACGGCGGGACGCTTTTGGTTTTTTCTCAATATCAGTCATCGGGTCCTCATGGGGTTCTAATATTGGGCGGTTCAGCTATCTACGTCAAAATCGAATAAGAATCCGAAGATGTTGCTTCCCTGATGGTTCGTTCCGCTGGTCGAATGTTGGAAAGGTAAGGAATCTGGATGAACTGTCCGAGCTTCGGAACTCTTCAGCTATTGTTTCTGTGCCGATTAATTAGGCGAGTTTGCTCGGTATGCTTGACAATTACTGAATGGCCGAACTTTACCACGAAGCTTTGGGCCTTGCAATAGTAATACGTGCCCAAAAAATGGAAAAAACGGGCGATACGACGAACCCGGCGCCGGTCGGACACGTATAGTAGTCAGTAGTCAGTAGTCAGTGGACAGACTTGAACTAATTTTTGCGGACCTGAATTTACCGAGCACTTCTGACCACTGACCACTGGTATTCCGTTATGGCTGATTACAAAGAAAAAATTGACGAATGGCAAAAGACGGTGCGGCGCAAGGCTCGCGAGTTGGACGAGAAGTATTCACTCTCGGATCTGGTAGGTGAAGGTTCGCGCGCCGCCCAGGATGCGGCCAAACGAGGCGCTGAATCCGTAGCCTCTGGAGCTGAGAAACTGCGCGTCGAAGCAGAGCGCCTCACTGACGATAAGGACGTAACGAATACTGCGAAGAGAGCCGCTTCCGAAGCCATGCGCGGCGCGGAAATGGCAGGAAAAGTTATTCGAGACGCCGCAGGCGATGTCGGCAAGCAGGCGGGGAAAACGGCCGGCGAAGTATTCGATGACGCCAGGACCTATTACGACCGTGCCTCGCACTTTTATGACACCAGCGTGAAGGTAAGCCGAGCTTCAACCGCGGCGACTGCCGGCGTTTTGAAGGCCCGCGAATGGATCAAAGAGAATCCCGGGAAAGCTGCTTTGGTCTCTTTTTCGGTCGTACTGGGCGTACGTATGGGAACGGCACTACCTGGGCTCGATGCAGTATTGCTGGGGGCACATCCGCATTGGCTGACCCATTCCGCGTTGCCGATCTTCGGCGCGCGCAAGCTGAGCGAAAAGTTCAACGACTACATACGCAAGCAGGAAGCACTGATAGCAGCGGGCGAGCTGGATGAGGCGGAGCGCAAGCGAGTAGAGTTTGCACGCAACATGACGAAGTATGTCGGCGCTCCCTTGCTCGGCACACTCAGCTGTGCGGCGGGAGCAGTGATGTTTGCGCAAATACTTCAACCCGGAAGCGTGGTCGGCGCGCCCGTAAGTTGGTTGGTAGGGGGGAATCCTTTTCTCGGCAGCGTGTGGCTATTCGCAAACGGCGTTATCTGTTTCCACGAAGGCTATAAATTTTTCATGATTGCGCTCGCGGACCAGGATGAAGTGAACCGCGTCGTGCGGGAGATCAAAGGATTGTTACCAGCCGCGGATACAGTATAAGTTTCGCGCCGCAAATTGAAGTCAGTACCACCTCGCGGTAGCGGGTGGGTTACGTTGGGCCTCAGTGCCCTCCGGGACCCACCCGCTACCGCGAGGTGGTACTGACTTCATTACAGGCGAACGTTATCCTTCAAGCGTAATCGGAAACGGCACGAAAGATAACGCAAAAACCAGTAATGTAACGACTGCCACAACCATGCGTCCGCGACCCAGCGACTCCAGCTTTTCAGGCGCCGGGTGCCGCACGCGCAACATGATCGCCAGCAGAACCGTGTAGAGAAAACCGCTCGGACTGCCATGCCAGAAGAAGCCGAGCAGGGACATCGCCGCGACAGCAACGAAGGCCAGCCGGCCGATTACCTTGTGCGCGCGTTGACCAAAGACAGCAAAGGTTCCATGCCCGCCGTCGAGTTGACCCACCGGCATTAAATTCAGGCTTGTGACCAGCAACCCGATCCACGCCGCCATGTAAAAAGGATTCGGCGACGCATCAACGAGATTTGCGCCGGTCATCTTCGCTACGATTTGAAAGAGCAGCGGATCGTTAAAGACGATAGTCTCGGCTGTTAATTGCGTGTGGGCCGGTTGTAGTCTAAGCACACCTGCTAGCGCAACCGGAATCAGAGCGACGAAGCCCGCCAATGGTCCAGCCAGACCAATGTCAAACAACGCGTGACGCGAAGGAATAGGCGACTTCATTCTTATGAACGCGCCGAAGGTGCCCGCCAGAAAGAGCGGTGGTGCGGGAATAAAGAATGGCAGCGTGGCGCTCACGCCGTAATACCGGCAAGCCAAATAGTGACCCATCTCATGAGCTGTCAGAATTGTCAGCAGCGCGACGGAAAAAGCGATTCCGGACGTCAGCAGCGTAGGATCGGCTACAGCTTGCCAGAGCAAGGCCGCCACGATGCGCCGATAGTATTCCGGGACGTACAAAAGATAACCGAGGAATCCTGAGAGAGTTGGTTCGGGTACATCGGTTTCCGGGGCAACGATTACGATTCCCGCAATCGTAGTAGTGAGGAAAGTAAGCAGAAAGAGCGATATGTGCTTGATCCACTCTCTTGTGCTCGGATCGGCTTCGCTGGTCGACCTTATAAGTTGGCGCGCTGGAAAGCTTGTAATGGGCTGGACGTGTTCTGACATCGATGTCGTTTCGTGACTAGAGGCTAGAGTCTGGACAAACTGACGTCCGCGGTTCTAGCCTCATGAAAATTCGAATAACCTGCGGGACTTTGCACAAAAGTGCTTCACCTGTATCAGAACCGGAAGCGGACCGGGGTCCCCGCGCGGGCAGCCCGCGTGGGGTGGTGGTAGCGACCGGCCTGAGAGGCAACTGTAGGAGAGAACGCATTAAACATTACATTGATTAACTCAATTTCGAGGTGAACATCTGGCCGGTCGCTACCGCTCGCGGTTCTGATACAGCTCCACCGATAGTGTATTTACTTTTTGTGCAAAGCCAACCTTCAGCTCTTAAATCTTACTCTTCCGCATCTTCCAAATCCGGTTCCGCGTTAATCGCCACTTCATCGCTAACCTGTAGATCCTTGCCCGGTTTGAATCGGATGGTTTTACCCGAAGGTATTGCAACTTCTTCGCCGGTTCTCGGATTCCGTCCCACGCCGCGCTTGCGAGGCTTCACCACAAACACGCCAAATCCGCGCAGTTCTATTCGTTCTCCGCGTGTCAAGGCTTCCTTCATCGAATGAAAGAGCGCATCAACAGCTTGCTCTGCTTTCATTTTGGGAACGCCGGTCTTTTCCGCCACGCGGTTGATGATATCCAGTTTGATCACGGCTTTCTGCCTCCGTTCGCATCTGAGGGGCGATTTTTTCGAGACGCGCCTTTTAAGGGTGCGATGATAGAGACGCGCAGAGAAGACTGTCAAGGAAGCCATGTTTCGGGTACTGATGCAGTTTGACGCGAGCAGTTCAGAGTTCAGCCTTTAGGCTGCGGTTTTGGCTCTCAACCGAAAACACAAGCTAAAGCTTGAACTCTAAACTGCATCAGCACCATGTTTCGGGACCTGCCGCAGTTTTGGGCTAGTCCATGGTTCAGCGTTTGCCTGCGGGTGGCCTGTCAATTAACAAAAGCCAACTGAAGCTCGAACCTGGTATGGGCAACCGCGCCGCGTTTCGGACGCTATCTATCTCGCTCCCGGAACCCATTAGTTCGCGAGTACATTCCGCGGTCGATGTTTTATCAAACTGGACGAGGCGTCTTCGCATCATATAGATGTTTGACAACCCATAACGCGAAAGTTAACCTGAAATTACTAGTGGTATGGCCAATTGTTTTAACCTGTGTGAGCTTCGTCGGTCTGCCTGAATATGTTTGGAATTAGAACCCGTCGTCCGCCGCCCTTTGGTGGCATTCATATCAACGACGATAAAGACATTGAAATCCATCGCCCGGAGGAGGCATCGCGCAACAGCCTGTGGGCTGAAGCGCGACTGTTGCTCCGCGATCTCGTGTTTGCTCTTATGATTGCCGCGCTGGTAGTTGTATTTATTGTGCAGCCGGTGAAAGTGGAAGGCACGTCGATGTTGCCGCGGTTGCATGACGGCGAACGAATCTTTGTCAATAAGCTAATCTACTACGACGAGTATCGCTGGGCGCCCAGGATTGAGCGAGGCGACATCGTCGTTTTTTGGTTTCCGGATGATCCCTCCAAGAGTTACATCAAGCGTGTCATCGGGTTGCCGGGAGATACGGTTGAGGTCCGCGAAGGCAATGTGTTAATCAACGGCACGATCCTCGAAGAGAAATATCTTGACCCGAAGGAAAACCTTTCCCCTCGCAGCCAGCCGCCGGTATATGTAAAGCCAAATTATTATTTTGTGATGGGCGACAATCGCGACAACTCCAGCGATTCGCGCGTTTGGGGCCTGGTGCCCAAGAAGTACATTTACGGTAAGGCATTACTTCGCTACTGGCCGTTGAGCGCTGCGAGCGTGATTCATCACGAAGATCTGATGCCGGCGCCCGCGCCTTCCGGCCAACCGCGAGGTCAGGACATACCAGGCAGTCCTGAGCCATTCAGCCCTGAGTAAGGTACGAAAGAATCCGAGAATTAATTTGAAAACGCTCGATTGGCTACGCCTTCTGTCAATGATCTTTTACGCGCCCGCGCGCGGTCTTAGAGAAGTGCGTGATCGCGCGCCACTGGCTCCGGCGGCGTTCATCGCGGTCATCGCTCATGCGATTTTTTTCTTCTGCATCAATCTTTTATATCTCGGCTACCTAAACAATCCCCGCAACCCGTCCACCATCGTATCAGTCATCTTACAGGCTGCTGGTTCGCTGGTTATCGTGGCGTTTGTTTTTTGCCCACTGGTGCTGTTTTTGTCCAACTTGTTTGACCGACGCGCCAGCTTTCGACTTCGATTACAGCAAGACTATGCTCCCCTGGCCGCCAGCATGTTTTATGCGCTTGCCGCTTCCAGCGTGACTGCCACTATCCTTACGATTGTGGCAACCGTTAGCCGAGTGCAACAGACACTGGCGAACCGAATGCTTGAGGCGATATTGGCCCAACGTAGTCAAATGCCTCCGGAAACCCTTCCTTTGATCGAGCAGGGATTGTTGACGCCGGGGCTGCTGGCTGCCGGCCTATCGGTTATGGGTCTGCTGGCTATTTTCGCGATCTGGGCAGTTGTCGGTGTACGCCTGGTCTTTCGTCTTTCCTGGCTTCAGTCTGCAATTGTTGTCTTTATCAGCAGCGTGCTTTTGATTCCGGCGGCAAAATTGATGCCGCTGGTTGGCATGATCCTGGCCTCGCCGTTCTTGCTGATAATGGTTTTCCTTTTACTGCGGGGATACTTCTCCGAAATAACCCGAACTCAGCGCGCACGCGAATCTTTCAAACTGAATCTCGAAGCCGCGACGCTGAACCCGGCGGATGCCTCAGCCCATTACAATCTGGGACTGATTCATCAACAGCGAGGTGAACTCGACGCGGCGCGTGAGCGCTTTGAGCGCGCAATTCAGATCGATGCGGAAGAGATTGATGCGCACTACCAACTCGGACGCATCGCGCTGCAGCAGAAGCGATTCGCGGATGCCGTGCGACACTTCGAGCAGGTGGTCGCTCGCGATCCGGCGCACAGTCAGAATGAAGTGTGGCGCGAAGTAGGCGCCACTTACATTGCCGCCGGGCAATTCGAAGACGCGCGGGACGCGCTCGAACGATTCATCGAAAAACGCCCTTCCGATCCCGAAGCCCTCTATTTGATGGGTCGCGCGCACGCGGGGCTTGGACATCAACGCGAAGCCGCGAGCTCAATGCAAGCCTGCATCGAAGCCGTCAAGACAGCTCCAGCTTATAAGTACCGCGCCGATAAGCGTTGGCTCAATGAGGCGCAGCAGTTTATTAAGAGTAGCCAGTAGACAGTAGACAGTAGCCAGTAGACAGTTAGTCAGTTCTAAGAAGCCGCTAATGTCGTAAACCACCTTCCGCTTCGGTAACTACTCATGAAATCCAGGAGTTTTCAGGACGTCGAACTGTGGCGTAAGGCGCACACGTGGGTGTTAGGAGTCTACAAATTCACTGCGGGCTTTCCAAAGCATGAGCTATTTGGATTAACCTCCCAGCTCAGGCGTGCCGCAGTTTCCGTTCCGGCCAATTTCGCGGAAGGATTCAAGAAACGAGGGCTCGCTGACAAAATCCGGTTCTACAATATCGCGCAGGGGTCGCTGGAGGAGTGCCGTTACTACTTAATTCTTGCAAGAGACTTGGGCTATGGAGACTCCGGCGCTCTCATGATCTTCCTGGAGGAAGTCAGTAAGATGCTAGAGAGCTACATGCAGGCAATTGGGCCGGTCAACCTTCCGTTGACTACTGACTACTGACTACTGTCTACTTACTACCTCAATCATGCGTTCAGCTACAGCCGGATTATTGGCCTTGGAAGATGGTCGCGTCTTCCGCGGCCGCTCATGGGCCGCCGACGGCGAGAGCGTCGGTGAGATGGTCTTCAACACTTCGATGACTGGTTATCAGGAAGTGTTGACGGATCCTTCTTACGCCGGACAAATCGTTTGCATGACTTATCCACTAATTGGGAACTACGGCGTCAACAGTGAAGATGCCGAGTCGTCACAGCCATGGGTTGAAGGCTTCGTAGTTCGCGAAGCCAGCCGTATGGCCTCCAGCTGGCGGGCGCAGGAAACTCTCGATGCTTACCTGAAACGATGGCACATCGTGGCCATTGAGGGTATCGACACGCGCGCGCTGGTCAGGCACATCAGAGACAAGGGAGCGATGCGTGCCTGCATCTCCACGGTCGATCTGGAGGAAGAGAGTTTGATCCATAAGGCGCGGCAGTCGCCGTCGATGGAGAATCGAGAACTAGCGAGCGTTGTTACCACCAAACATCCTTATGAAGTTTCGCCGGTCGGAGACGAGCGTTTTCATGTTGTTTGTTACGACTTTGGCGTGAAGCGAAATTCACTTCGCGAGCTTTCGCGTTTGGGTTGCCGGCTTACCGTCGTCCCGGCCTCGACGACGGCGGCTGAAGTAATTGCGCTAAATCCCGACGGAGTTTTTCTTTCGAATGGTCCTGGCGATCCCGCTTCGATGAACCGGGAAGTCGAGCAGATCAAGGAATTGCTCGGTTCAACGTTGCCGACTCTTGGAATCTGTTTCGGACACCAATTGCTGGGCCGGGCGTTCGGGGGGACAACCTTCAAACTCGCCTTCGGACATCGCGGCGGAAATCAGCCGGTGAAAGAATTGCACGATGGCAGCGTGGAAATCACTTCACACAACCACGGCTTCGCAGTTGCGGCCAGCAGCCTTCCCGCTGATGTTGAGATTACGCATATAAACCTCAATGACCGTTGTGTGGAGGGCATGCGCCACAAAACGCTGCCCGTAATCTCGGTGCAGTATCATCCCGAAGCCGCGCCTGGCCCACACGACGCCGCACATCACTTCCAACGGTTTATCGAACTGATGGAAGACTCAGAAGTCTGATTGCGGAACGGTCTGCTGTTAGCTGGATCCCCACCTTTACACCTTGCACAAAACGCCTGACCTGCATCAGAACCGGGAGTGGTAGCGACCGGCTGATCCGTCTCAATCTTGAATCGGCACTTTCAATTCACCTGTGGTGAGATCTGGGCGCGCGCGGACCATGTCTTCGGGGGTTGTATCAGCGTCCGGATGAGCAAATTCACGATCTCTATGAGGATGAATGTGATCGTTGGTTGCCTCGTCTTCCGATGGCGCTGGTTCCAACAGATCGGCAAGACCTTCGCTGCCTCGATGCTCCAGCCAGTGGCGGTAGCTGACTGTCAGGATT